>DAOWET010000106.1 GCA_030638335.1 Nitrospirota bacterium | reverse complement strand
TAAGATGGTGGCTCTTTGTGCTTGCATGAGAAAGCTTCTTGTGATCGCGCTTGGTGTCCTGAGAAACGGAGTTCCATATCAGGAGGACTGGGTGAGCAAGAGACCTGTGTAAAATAATGCTTGACTCTGATCACAGAATCTACGTCAGACAGGCGAACTTTCCTTTTTTTAAAAAACAAGATAAAAGAATGATCATTCCAGGAGAAAAGGCCAAAATAAATTACATGGCCACGCCAGTGTAGAAGAGTTTTTCTAAAGGGCAGAGGAATCACCAAGCCTTACGGCCTTTTTCATCTCTTTAGCCAGTCCTTCCGGCAGTTCAGGCATATCTATATCGAGAAACCCTGTGACAATGGCGCTTGTGGCCTCCTCAGGGCTCAGGCCACGGGCCGTGAGGTAGTTCAGCTCCTCCTCAGCGATCTTCCCCACTGCGGCCTCGTGCGAGAGCTCGATCTCAGGGGCCTTCCCATCAAGAAGAGGCACCGCGTTTATCGTGCCCTTGTCCGAGAGTATGAGGCCCCGGCATTCCAGGTGGCCCTTTACGCCCGGGGACTGGCCCACGAGGTGTCCGCGCACGGTTATCTCCCCGCCTCTGGTTATGGCGCGCGAGACGATCTCCGCCTTTGCCCCCGGGGCCTCGAGCACTGCCTTTGAGCCCACGTCCATGCTCGTGCCTTCCTGGGCCACCAGCACGCTGCCAAAGCGAACGGTGGCCCCCGGCCCGGTGCAGAAGGCGGTGGGGTAGAGCTGGAGAGTCCTTACCGGGTTCATGCACACGTAGGTGCTCAGAAACAGCCCGTCTTCCTCCACAATGGCTACTGAACGGGGCCTTACCGCCATGTCCGGGGCCCAGTTGTGGATCATGGTGAAGGTAAGGCGCGCGCCGCGTTTTATGTAGAACTCCGAGACACCGATGTGCAGGCCGCCGCGCATGCCATCCGCTGTTGTGCAGCCTGTGATGATATGGAGCTCGGAGCCCTCCTCGGCTATGATGATGTTGTGCACGTTCTGGGCAAGCCCCTCCCCGCTCATGTACAGGCATGCCTGAAGCGGCATCTCCACGCGGGCGCCTGCCAGGGCCCGGATGAAGTAGCCGTGGTCAGGCCTGAGCGCGGCCTCGGCAGTGTACTTGTCCGCGTCCACCCGCACCGCCTTCCAGATGTAGTCATCGAGCCAGTCGTGGGTGTCCATGGCCTCCTCGATGTCCATCAGTTCAAGGCCCTCGTGCATGGAGCGGGCAAGCATCACCGTGTGGTCGGACTGGAAAAAAGAGCCTGACCTGCATGTATCACTGCCCTCGATGCCTACTGCCCTTGCCCTCTCAAGCGTGGCGGGCTGAAGCTCATCCATGTTCTCAATGTTCTTGTGCACCGGCGCGTCCCTGCCATAGGAGCCTATGTCTATGTCCGGGCCGAGGGCCGCGGGTTTTTTCAGGGCGCCAGCGGCCTTTTTTTCATGCTTCAGCGTGCGCATTGCATGCACCCCTTGTATCCACGCGTCCTGATGTCCTCCAGCAGGTCAAGCGGGTTTCCGGAACAGAGGATGCCCCCGTCCATCATCACGTACGCGCGGTCGGCGTTGACATGGTCAAGGATATGGCCGGCATGCGTTATTATCATCCCGGCCTTCCTGCGCTCTGCGCGCCTCATGTCCTTTTGAAGCAATGTGTTGATTATCTCTCCCACAAGGGAAATGCTCCCGAGGTCAACGCCCGAGTCCGGCTCGTCGAACATTACAAAGCACGGGTCCTGGGCCAGCAGCTGCAGGAGCTCAGAGCGCTTTGCCTCTCCGCCTGAGAAACCGAGGTTCAGGTCGCGGTCGAGAAAGTCCTCAAGCCCTGCAAGCCTTGCAATGTCTTTTGCGCTGGCCCCTGTGCCGTGCTTTTCGATGATCGTATCAAGGAGGTCACCAAGGCGCACGCCCCTGACCGTTACAGGGTGCTGGAAGGCAAGCCCCATGCCAAGGGCAGCGCGCTCGTGTGCGGCAAGGGCGGTTATCTCGCGGCCTTTAAAAAGGATGCTTCCGGATACGACCTGAAAGCCTGGGAGGCCCAGTATGGTTTTTAGAAGAGAGGTCTTGCCCGAGCCATTCGGGCCAAAGAGGGCCACTGTCTCGCCAAGGCGCACATCGAGGTCCACTTCGCTAAAAAGGGTCCTCTGACCAACACGGACGCTCAGACCACGCACCTCAAGCATGACACATACACTCCCTGATTAGATTTTAGCAGATTATTTAATACATGGGCCCATAGAAATAAAAGAGTGGCTTTTGTTTGCAAGGAAGCACGAATCAGACAGAAAACCTCTGAAAACCAAGTCTTAAATGACTAGCTTTCGCGGATGATGTTTGCGCCAAGGCCGGAGAGTTTTTCTTCGATCTTGTAGTATCCGCGATCAAGGTGGTATATCCTGTGCACGATGCTGGTTCCCTTGGCCGCAAGGGCCGCGATCACGAGTGAGGCGCTTGCCCTCAGGTCAGTGGCCATGACCTCGGCTCCCTTGAGCTGGCTCACGCCTCTCACGATAGCCACGCCCGCGTCCTCGGTGATGTCAGCGCCCATGCGGCTGAGCTCGGCAACGTGCATGAAGCGGTTCTCGAATATGCGCTCCTGTATGGTGGATGCGCCCTCGGCCAGGCTCATCATGGACATGAACTGTGCCTGCATGTCCGTGGGGAAGCCCGGGTAGGGCATGGTCTTGAGGTCAGCTCCCCTAAGGCGCTCAGGACCCTTTACGAATATCCTGTCGCCCTTGCTCTGGATGTCCACCCCGGTCTCTCTGAGTTTCAGCACCACGGCGTCAAGGTGGTCCGGGTCTGCCCCTGTTATGGTTATCTCGCTTCCCGTGATGGCGGCCGCGGCTATGAAGGTGCCTGTCTCAATGCGGTCGGGGATGACCTCGTGGGTGACTGTGTGGAGCTCGTCCACGCCCTCGATCTCTATGATGCTGCCGCCCGCGCCTTTGATATGAGCGCCCATGGCAGTGAGCATGCGGGCAAGGCATGGTATCTCTGGCTCGCGCGCCGCGTTCTCTATGAGTGTTGTTCCCTTTGCAAGCGTTGCGGCCATCATGAGGTTTTCCGTGCAGGTAACGGATGCGATGTCCAGATATATCTTCGCTCCCTGGAGCCGCTTGGCAGTGGCCGTGACATAGCCATCTTCGAGCTCCACACGCGCGCCCATCTTCTCAAGGCCCATCAGGTGGAGGTTTATGGGGCGCGCGCCGATGGCGCACCCGCCTGGAAGCGATACGCGCGCCCTTCCGTAGCGGGCCACAAGGGGCCCAAGCACCAGTACGGAGGCGCGCATGGTCTTTACAAGCTCGTAGGGGGCCTCGAAGCGGTCAAGCCCTGAGGTGTCCAGTGTCACCCCTCCCTCGCATGAGCTGCTTGCAGCGCCCATGTACTCTATGAGCTTGCCCATTGTGAGCACGTCGTTCAGGCATGGGACGCGGTCCACGGTCGTGGGGCCCGGGGCAAGGAGAGCTGCCGCCATTGCAGGAAGCGCTGCGTTCTTGGCCCCGCTTACCGCGACCTCCCCGCTGAGCTTCCTGCCACCCTCAATTACAAGTCTG
>DAOWET010000251.1 GCA_030638335.1 Nitrospirota bacterium | reverse complement strand
CATATGTTTCCGAGATAAGCGGGGTCTGCCGCATAGACAGGGTCGTACTGTTTGGCTCCTACGCCAAGGGCACGTATGACAAGGACAGCGATATTGATATCGCCGTTTTTTCAAAGGATATTAACGATTCAAACCGCCATGAGTACATGTCTCTTTTTCTCAGATATATTTTGAAATACAAGCTTGATATACAGCCTGTGGCCTTCAACTACAAGGAATACAATTCCAAGTCTGAGGGGTTGATCGTGGATGAGATAAGGAAGAACGGTATAGTCATCTACGCCGGACAATGATTGCGAAAGCCGCCTCTAAGAGTTCGGCGTCACGGCCATCAACAAGCTTGCCGCCAAAGGGACCGGATAAAGCAGAATAAAGCAGAAGGGGAGCACATAAGAAATGGGCATGACCATCACAGAGAAGATACTGGCCGGGCACGCGGGCAAGGAGCATGTGGCCCCGGGAGAGCTGATAAACGCGAAGGTGGATTTTCTTCTGGCAAACGACATCACCGCTCCTATTGCCATCACGGAGTTCAAGAAGATAGGGGCCAAGGATGTCTTTGACCGCTCGCGCGTAACCTTTGTGCCGGACCACTTCGCCCCTCAAAAGGACATACAGTCGGCAGAACAGTGCAAGTTGCTCAGGGAGTTTTCAAGACAGTACGGGCTGGAGCACTACTTCGAGATCGGCCGCATGGGGGTGGAGCACGCGCTTTTGCCGGAGCAGGGCCTTGTGCTTCCAGGCGACGTGGTGATAGGCGCGGACAGCCACACCTGTACATACGGAGGACTCGGCGCTTTTTCAACCGGTGTTGGCTCTACCGATCTTGCGGCCGCGATGGCAACTGGCGAGTGCTGGTTCCGCGTGCCCGAGAGCATGAAGTTCGTTTACACGGGAAAGTTCTCAAAGTGGGTAACCGGCAAGGACCTGATACTGCACACCATCGGTGACATCGGCGTGGACGGCGCGCTTTACAGGGCCATGGAGTTCACGGGCGAGGCCATGGAGAATCTGCCCATGCATGCCCGGCTCACCATATGCAACATGGCCATCGAGGCCGGGGGCAAGAACGGCATCATAGCCCCGGACGATATAACCGAGGGCTATGTGAAGGGCCGCGCCAGGCGTGACTACAAGTTTTTTGCCTCGGACCCTGACGCATCATATGTGGAGGTGCGCGATTACGATGTCTCAAAAATTCCCATAACCGTGGCCTGCCCGCACCTGCCCTCCAACACCAGGGCAGTTGAAGAGCTCTCGGACATAAGGAAAGACCAGTCCGTTGTGGGTTCATGCACCAACGGGCGCTACGAGGACATATTGGAGGCGGCAAACGTCATCAGGGGCCGCAAGGTGCACCCCGACGTGCGCATGGTGGTCATTCCCGCCACGCAGGACATATACCGAAAGACCATGCGCGAGGGCCTTCTGGACGTGTTCGTGGAGGCCGGTGCGGTAGTGTCCACGCCCACATGCGGCCCGTGCCTTGGCGGCCACATGGGAGTTCTCGCAAAAGGAGAGCGCGCCATAGCCACGACCAACCGCAACTTCGTGGGACGCATGGGCCACCTGGAGAGCGAGGTGTACCTGTCCAACCCGGCGGTGGCCGCAGCCTCGGCAGTGCTAGGGCATATCGCCTCCCCTGAGGAACTGGGTTTATAGAGGAGGCTTTTCATGTCTGCTGAGGAAAAGTTAAAAGAGCTTGGCATAGTGCTCCCGGAGCTCCCAAAACCCCTTGGCAGCTATGTGCCCTCTGTGCGCACCGGCATGCTTGTGTTCATAAGCGGGCAGCTGCCCTTAAAGGATGGAAAGCTCATTAAGCAGGGCAAGCTTGGGGCTGAGGTCTCGGTGGAAGAGGGCGCGCTTCTTGCGCGGGCGGCTGCCATAAACGGCCTTGCCGTACTCAGGGCCCAGGCGGGCTCGCTGGATAACGTGACCCGATGCGTGAAGGTCACGGGCTTTATAGCCTCAGCCCCGGGTTTTACTGACCAGCCAAAGGTGCTGAACGGGGCTTCGGACCTGATGAAAGAAGTGTTTGGTGACAAGGGGCTGCACGCGCGCGCGGCCGTGGGCGCAAACGAGCTTCCCATGGACACGCCTGTTGAGATAGAGTTTATCTTTGAAATAAAGCGGGAGATAGGGCGGGAGGTAGAAGGAAGTTAAACCGTGCGGCTGGGGCTGTCTGCTTAACCCGTTTATTGCACGAGTTCTGATTTGCCGCAGATACAAGCCAGAAGTCGTGAAGTCGTATGAACATACTTCGAGCGGCTTATGGCGCGGTAGATGAGGTGAATCAGGCTCGCCCGAAGGGTGAAGGGCGGGGAAGCAAAAGGTACAAAACGCGACCTGTGGCGTATATGCTGAAATAGTGAAAAAACGGTCGGGGCGGAAGCCACCAGTTTAAAGGGGCCCATGGCCCCTTCATGAAATATGCGGGTTATTTCCTTCCTGCGTAGCCCGCGGTCTTCATCAGGCTCTCGTTCTCTTTCATCATCTGGAAGAAGGCCTTGACCACCGCCGGGTCGAACTGTGTGCCCGAGCCCTTATGCACCTCGTCCAGGGCCTGTTCACTTGTGAGCGCCTTCCTGTAGGGCCTGTCCGTGAGCATGGCGTCAAAGGTGTCGATGACCGCCAGCACCCGGGCCTTCAGTGTTATCTCCTCGCCCGATATGCCATAGGGATAGCCCTTGCCGTCATAGCGCTCGTGGTGCTGAAGGATGGTTGTCCTCACGCCTTCGAGCGTTCCTATGGGCCCCAGTATCTCATCCCCGATTATGGGATGGGCCCTGATGAGGCTGAACTCGGTGTTTGTAAGGGCGTCCGTCTTGTTGAGCACGGCCGAGTCGATGCCTATCTTTCCTATGTCGTGCAGGATTGCCGCGTGCTCGAAGACCTCCAGTTCGCGGTAGTCGAGCCCAATGTACTTTGCCAGCTCCAGGCCCAGGAAGCGCACGCGCTCGGAATGGCCCTTGGTGTAGCGGTCGCTTGCCTCAAGGGCGTTCACAAGGCTCTGGATGGTGCCGAAGTAATTGGCCTTCATGGTCTCGTACAGCCAGGCGTTCTCCAGGGCCACTACCGCCTGGTTGGCCATGGTCTCGAGCACCTCCAGGTCGTCGTGGGTGATAAAAGTTCCCTGGCTGCCTCCCTCAAGCAGCATGCCCCCTATGACCTGCCCCTTCATCTTCAGCGGCACGCCAAGTGTGGCCTCATCCCCGCCTCCCTTGGGGTTGAAGACCTGCTTGCCCTCAAGCAGCATCTCCTGGAACCGGGGGTCCAGTTCCAGGTTGCCGGACTCTTCCTCGATGAAACCCGAATCAGGCCTGAAGTTGAGGGTTATGGGGGCGCTGTGGCTCTTGCGTACGTGTATGGTTCCCTTGCGTAAGCGCAGGGTTTCGCTTGCGGTCTTGATTATGATCTTCAGGAGTTCCTTGTGGTCTATGATGGAGGTCAGCACGCTGCCCACTTCATTAATGCGCTTCATGCGCTCCACCATCTTTTCGAGCTCCACGTTCTTGTGCTTGAGCTCTTTTGAGAGGCTGAGCACAGCCTTGTTGGCCGATTCCACTTCCTTGACCTTGTGCTGCAGCTGGGTGTTGAGTTCCTCGAGCATTACCTTGTGGTCCAGTTCCGCCTTCACGCGGGAGATGTCACGTTCCTTGATCAGCGCGCGTTTATGCACTGCCTTTACCTCGACCATCATCGTGTTGAAGGACTCGCCAAGGCCAGCTATCTCGTCGCTGCCCCGGGGGTTCGTGCGGGTGTTCAGGTCGCCTTCTTTCACAGAGCGCATGCTGTCCACGAGCATCTCCACGGGATACATGACAACACGGTTCAGGGTGGCTGTGAGAGCTCCCCCCACGATAACAAGGATGAGGATGCCTGAGAGAAGCAGGAACCGCCTTGTGGAGAGCACTTCACGGTCTCCGGAGGTGATGTCATAGACCAGTTCGATCACCCCGATGTTCTTCGCGGTATTTCCGTGGCAGGAGAAACATTCACTCTGGTTCTTTACGGGCATGCGGTACACAATGGTGTTGCTTTCCCGCAAGGACCTTGGCCCCTCTCCCGGCTGCTCAAAGCCCGGGGCCTGCATCCCGGCCTCCCCGGCCGTGCCGGAGCGCAGGACCACTCCGTTATCTGAAACGATACGGGCGGACAGGATCGAAGGCGTGGACAGGATATGCTCCAAGAGGCGCTGTATCTCGTATTTATGGCCGTCTATCATGGTGGCCTTCACTTCATTAAGGGCCAGGCTGCCAAGTGATATGACGTTTGAGGAACTGCGTGAGACCATGCGGTGTTCGGCAAGCCTGGCCATGAAGACGGACGTGCCCCCAATGCATATGGCCAGAGTGATAAGTGCGGCCCCTATGATCTTGACCCTGATATTCATGCCGAATAAGTTAAGCAAAATGTATACCTATTATTATAGATAAATTGTCAGGAAAACAAGGCACTTTGTGAACTGGGATTGACAATTTACATCAGGTGTTGTGTGAAATCACCAACTATGTGTGATATTGCACGAAAAAAACCCTCAAGGCCGGGGCGGACAGACCGGGGTTCGACCAGGGTTTAGCCGGGGTTCGTCCGCGATAATCGCTTCCGTGACAGTGAGTTGCGCCTTGCGCATGCCATTTTACGATAGTGTTCTGCTAAAATCTATCATGGCAAAACCGGTCGTTGTGATAGTGGGCCGCCCAAATGTGGGTAAATCCACCCTCTTTAACAGGATGGTGGGCCATTCCGTGGCTATCGTTGAGGACGTGCCCGGTGTTACCCGGGACCTGAACTACCGCGACGCTGAGTGGGAGGGCAAGGGGTTCGTTGCCGTGGACACCGGCGGGTTCTACCCCAAGCACGACGACAACATATTCACACAGATCAAGGAGCAGGCCATATTCGCCATTGACGAGGCGGACGCGATAGTGCACATGTTCGACGGCAAGGAGGGCCTGAACCCCTTTGATTCAGACCTTGCGGAGATCCTGAGGTCTTCTGGGAAGCCGGTCCTCTGGGTCGTGAACAAGGTGGACTCAGATAAGCGCCAGGACAGGGCATACGACTTCTACAGCCTTGGGCTCGATGAGGTTATGACAGTCTCGGCCACCACGGGTTATAACTTCGATGAGTTCATGGACAGCCTTGCCGCTTTGCTTCCCGAGAGCGAGCCCGAGGAGACCGACTACCCCAAGGTGGCCATTGTGGGCCGCCCAAACGTTGGCAAGTCCACCATGGTGAACTCGCTCCTTGGCAAGAAGCGCCTCCTTGTGAGCCCTGTGCCCGGCACCACCCGGGACGCCATCGACACTGTATGCACATACTACGGCAGGAAGTACCTCCTCATAGATACCGCGGGCATCAGGCGCAAGGACCGCAAGGGATACTCCATCGAGAGGTTCGCCATGGTGCGCACACTGAGGGCAATAGAGAGGGCGGACGTGGCTGTGGTGCTCATGGACGCCTCGGCGGGGCTTGTCACGGAGGACCAGAAGATAGCGGGCCTCGTGCATGACTATGGCAAGAGCGCGCTTTTCGTGCTCAACAAATGGGACCTGGTGGATGACCCGGAAAAGAGGTACAAGAAGCTCACCGAGAAGATCGCAAGGGAGATGTGGTTTCTGCCGGACAGCTCGGTGCTCACCACCTCGGGGGTTGAGAAAAAGCGCATAACCAAGCTCTACCCTCACATAGACGAGTTGATGAAGGAGCGCAGAAAGCGGATACCCACGGCGGAGCTCAACAAGTTCCTCTCCTTCATAAGCATCCCGCCGTATAAGGGCAGGAATGTGAAGCTCTTCTATATAACCCAGTACAGGACAGAGCCTCCGGGTTTTGCCATATTCACCAACAGGCCCGATGGCGTAAAGGACAACCACGTGCGCCATATCGTATCCAGGCTCAGGGAGAGCTTCGGGTTCAAGGGCACGCCCGTTCGTATCAGGATAAGAGGGAGGTAATAGCAGGATGATAAAGATGACAGCAGTTCTGGTTCCCAGCATAAAGGACTTCTTCCGCGACAACGGGGCTGTGTACGCTGCCGCGCTCTCCTATTTCTTTATACTGGACATAGTGCCGCTCTGCCTGTTTTCGGTCGGAGCGCTTGGGTATGTGCTTGGCGCTGACCAGGAGATACTGGCCTTCATAATGGACAGGCTCTTCAGCGTGTTCCCGGAGGTGACGGGCACGATAACCGCCGAGCTGGAGCGTCTCGTGCAACACAGGACCATCGCCATAACGAGCCTTGTCCTCTATGCGATCCTCTCTCTCCAGCTCTACGTGGGCGTACACAAGTCCCTGGCCGCGGTGTTCAAGACACACAAGAAGATCACCTTCGTGGAGATGCTGCTGAAGCCCCTCCTGCTTGTAACGCTCGTCGTGTCCCTCCTGTTTCTGTCCTTCATGCTCACCACCATGATCCCCCTGCTGAACAAGTACGAGAACCCCTACTTCCAGACAGGCCAGGTGGTGTCCGTGCTCCTGAGGTACGTGCTGCCTCTGATGATAGTGCAGTTTACGGTCCTCATAGTTTATGTGCTCGTGCCCAGCGTAAAGGTCAGGGTGGACGACGCATTCTGGGGCGGGTTCTTCACGGCCATAATGCTGGAGGCCGCAAAGCACGTCTTCACATGGTACGTGGGCACGGTCTCAAAGCTTGGCACCATGTACGGCTCTCTTGCCGTGTTCGTGACCTTCCTGCTCTGGATGTACTACTCGTGGACCATCTTTCTGGTGGGGGCGGAGATAGTGCACAACCTCGGCATAAGCCACAGGAGTAAAGAGTTCAGAAGGTAGACTATGATAGATATCATGACCCGGAATATGAACAGATACGTGATCTGCATAACAGGCGCAAGCGGCGCGGGCCTTGGCTTTAGAGTTTTGAAGGAGATGATAAAGGGCCATGAGGTCCACCTCGTGGTCTCGACCCAGGCCTTTGATATCCTGCGGCACGAATCCGGCATTGAGATCTCCGGGGCTACGCCTGAGGAGGTCTGCCAAAAGGCCCTTGGCTACACAGGCCCCGGCGAACTCCATTGCTGGGACAACAGGGACCTCTCCGCCCCCATTGCAAGCGGCTCCTTTGAGGTGGCGGGAACCCTGGTGGTGCCATGTTCCATGAAGAGCCTGGCGGGCATAGCCGCTGGATACGCGGACAACCTCACCGGGCGCGCCGCGGACGTTGCCATCAAGGAGGGCAGGCCCCTTCTTCTGGCCCCGCGAGAGATGCCCTTCAGTGCCATACACCTGGAGAACATGCTCAAGCTGGCTCGCCTTGGCGTGGTTATCGCCCCTCCCGTGCCAGCGCTTTACCACCAACCAAAGAGTATTGACGAGCTCTATGATTTCCTCGCGGGCAAGGTCCTTGACGCCATGGGCATAAAGCACGATCTATTCACCCGCTGGGGTGCCACGGGCACATTTTAACTGGTTGCTTCCGCATCGAGTCCACCTAAAGTAAAGTATGCTTATTAAGAACCTGATTTCCTGTATTGAGACTGATAACTTTAAAAGGATGCGGTTCGGGTCGTCGCGACCTTATAAAAAGGGGTCCGTGACCCCTCACGGAGGGGGCTTCTCTGGGCAGGCAGAATATTGACCCCTTATCTCTCTTGGCAATAACGTTTGAGGCTGGTGCCACCAGTTTAAAAGGGGGCCCGTGGCCCCCCGTATGATTTATATCATTTGAATATCTCACTGCATGGGGTAATCTATAATCAGAAGCAGCAGATAAAAAGGGAGGCCGTGTGCCATGAAGGAATCATGCCCGGGAAGCAAGGAGATAACGAACCCGTCACCTGAGGACCTGAAGTGCGTCTTCTGCGGGACGGTTAATGAGATATGGAGCGATGAGCCCGATACCACCTGCCACAACTGCAAGATGACCATTGACAGGGTGATGAAGACCAACTGCCTCCTTTGGTGCCCTGCGGCAAAGGAATGCGTTGGCGCGGAGAAGTATGAACGCCTAACCAAGGCCATGAAATAAACGCTTCCTGATTCACCGCATCTACTAACTGGCCCTGAGTTTACTGCATCTACGGCAGAATAAGCCGCTCGAAGTACGACAAGTACTACTTCGCGACTTCTTCTTTGTATCTACAGTAAATCAGAACCAGTTCTACAAATGATGTCTCGTGATTAGCCATTTAAAGTGCGATCAATAAAAGGGCCCGTGGCCCCCGTGACCGGGTGAAATAAGCGGGTTAGGTATTTATTGAATTTAAAAAAGGGGGCTCCCTGACAGGGGCCCCCTTTTGATTTTATCGGTTTACTGCTTCTGCGCTGCCGCTGTCTTCAGCCTTACTATCTCCGCCCTTATGGCCGGTGCGTTCTGGTCAGCGGGGGCCAGCTCAAGGAACTTCTCGAACTCCTTTATGCCCCCTTCAAGGTCTCCCATGTCAAATGCCAGGATAACGCCCAGGTTCTTATGAGCGTATGCATGCCCGGGGTCTATCTTAATGACCTCGCGGAATGCCTCTGCCGCAAGGTCCGGCCTTCCGAGCCTTCGCTGGCAAGTGCCCATGTCAGCCCTTGCGTTGGTGAGCTTGGGGTCGATCTTGAGCGCCTCCTGGTAGGCTGCGATGGCCTGTGAGAAGCGCTTCGTGTCCATATAGGCGTTGCCAAGCTCGATATGGGCGTTCAGGTTCGCGGGGTCCTTTTTAATGATCTCCGCAAGTGAGTTGATCTTGTAGTCCAGGTTGATAGGGGTCCTGCCCTGTGCCCCGGGTATGGGGGCCTGTCCCTGTTCCTTCTGATCACAGCCCGCAAGGGCCAGTAGCAGGAGCACTGTCAGGGCGGAAAAGATTATTGCTCTGCGCATGGTTCTATTCCTCCAGATATGAGCTTAATGAGGCCTCGATCTCATCGAGCGTCTCGTTCACGACAAAAGGCACGAGCGATGCGGTATGGTCAAGGTTCGCGATGGCGCTAAGGGAGGCGTCCTTGCTTGCGGCAAGACGCAGCCTTTCGCTCATGCCGGCGTTCACTTTCTGTATGTCCTCGTATATCTTTGCAAGGCCCTTCATCTTCCAGTCAGCCTCTGCCCCCCTTCTGGCCAGAAAGAACTGGACGAGCAGGTACATGGAGGAGACCCTGAATACGTTCTCGTTCAGAGATGCAAAGGGCAGGTGGTAACGCACAAGGGGTTTCAGTTTCCCGAGCACCGGGCAGGGGCTTGCCGCCATGCAAAGGCCCATGAGCGCTGTGAGGCCCTCCTGCAAGGTGGTGCTCTTTGAGTAGTCCCTGTTCTTCGATATGATCTGTACGTGTGTCGAATCGCTCGGGGACAGGCCCTCGAAACCCTCCACCACTCTTGAGATGTTCAAGGCCACCGGACAGTGCTCTGATTCGTAAGTGCAAATAGCGCACTTGTGGAAACTCGATAATGTCCAGTCCGGGTATGGCCCCTCCGGGGGGATGCAGTCCATGGTCTTTGGGTCCAGGAGTATGTCGAAGTGCCTGGAGGAGCCGTCCAGGAACTTGAAGATGTAGAATATGGAGATCACGTTGCTTTTTTTCGGGTCCATTCATATATTATATCGGGCCTGCCCGGTTTATTGGTAGTTTGGGGTAGTGCGCGGGCTTGCCGGAGGCCGGGTTTCATGGGATATGCGGACTACTTGCTCGTCCGAACGAATACTCCGTCCCAGTCAACCGGGGGCGGGGTGGCTATGAAGCTCTTGCAGCGGTCAATATAGACCTGTGAGGCCAGGTCGTCGGGGTCCAGGCCCCTGAGTTCCTTGAATATGGCCTTGGAGTCTCTAAAGTTCCTTGAGCGGTAGAGCTTAAGGGCCTCCTCAAAGCGCTTTGTGCGGCCCTTCAGGGCCTCGTCCACGGGTTCGTCAAGTGCCTGAAACACCTCGTAGACCCTGATGGGCTGGGTCTTGCCCACAACGCGGATATAGTCGAGCTCCCGGTAGAGGAATTTCTCTTTCGTGGGCTCGTAGGTGGCTTCGCTTACCAGTATGGTCACGCCGTAGACCTTTGCCGTGCCCTCGAGCCTGGAGGCAAGGTTAACGTTGTCGCCTATGACGGTATATTCCATCTTCTTGCCCACGGCCCCGATGTTGCCGGCGATGACCTTGCCTGAGTTCAGGCCCACGCGGATGGAGAATGGCTCCGTGCCCTCGGATATCCATTTCTCCCGGAGTTCACCAAGCCGCTTTATCATGCCGATGGCGCAACGCACTGCCTGCTCGTGGTGGTTCTCCTGCGGCAGGGGCGCGCCCCAGTAGGCCATGATCCCGTCTCCAAGGAACTTGTCCAGCGTGCCGTCGCTGTCGATTATCACGCTGCTCATGGCCCCGAGGTACTCGTTTAATGTCTTGACCACCTCCTCTGGAGTGCGCTTTTCGCTGTAGGAGGTGTAGCCCTTTACGTCCGAGAACACGATGGAGATGTCCTTTTTGTCACCGCCTATCTTTGCGGCATCGGGGTGCTGCACAAGCTCGTCCACCACCTTCTTTGACACATAGCTTGAGAAGATGTTTCTCATTTCCCGGGCCTTCTTGTCCGACAGGTAGAAACGCAGGTACGCGGTCATCGCGTATGTGCCACCTATGCTCATCGTGGGGTAGACCATGCTTATCCAGCTACCCGACGAGAACATCACGTTTGCAAATACGAATACTGCCAGAAGCACTCCGCCCGCTGTGGGCAGGGCCACGATGGGCTTGAACTTCAGGGAGATGAAGTATACCAGCAGGGCCGGGAACATGATGAGCATTATGTCTATCAGGGTCTCGCTTCCGCCCTTGGCTATGAAGTTGCCCTTGATGATGTTGTCTGCAATTGCCGCGTGCACCTCCACCCCGGGGGTGTTGGGGTGGAAGGGGGTCTCCCTCATGTCGTAGACGCCAAGGGCTGTGGCCCCCAGGAAGAGTATCCTGCCCTTGAGGCGCTCAGGCGGTATGCGGCCCTCGGCTATGTCCGAGAACGAGAAGGTCTCATATATCCCGGGGCCACCGGTGTAGTTGATGAGCATCCTGCCCATGAAGTCCATGGGTATGGTCCTCTCGCCAAGGAATATGTTGGACTCGTCCCCGTCCAGGTCCTCTAACGTGAGGTCCAGGGCCTCCATCGCGCCCACGAGGCCAAGCGAGAGATAAGGCCAGTCCTCATGCGGAATAACAAGCAGGTTCCAGCGGTTCACGCCGTCCTCGTCCGGCAGGAAGTTGATATGCGCGGTGTTCTTTGCCGCCTCTGTAAGCCGAGGTATGCTTATGACCTGGTCCGTGATGCTCCAGTCCTCGGCAAAATCAAAGGCAGTGGCCA
The DNA here is from genome assembly GCA_030638335.1 of Nitrospirota bacterium. Taxonomy (GTDB): domain Bacteria; phylum Nitrospirota; class Thermodesulfovibrionia; order Thermodesulfovibrionales; family JdFR-86; genus DAOWET01. The sequence continues at coordinate 2,353 of DAOWET010000251.1, read as the reverse complement.
GCGTGACGATGCCCGATCGTGTGATGGCGTCCTCAAATGCCTTGTCAGCCTTCTCGTTCTGGACTTCGGGGTAGAATGCGTCAAAGAGCACCGCCTTTGTGCCGGCTGCTTTAAGGTTGTCAAGCAATGGGGCGTATACTTCGCGGCTCCAGGGGAAGCGCCCAAGCTCGTCAATGCTCTTTTCGTCTATGGCGATGATGCCGATCCTGGGGTCAGGCTCAAGGGGCCCTCTTACCACTTTAAAGCGGAAATCATATGAGCGGGCCTCGATGGAGTCAAGAAACCCCGCATGGAAGAAATACATTAAAAGTGTGAGCAGGATCACTCCGGCAGTAATGGCAAGTGTTATCAGGCTTAGCTTCTTCACTCAAATAATTTAACATTAATAGTTAGTTATGTAAAGACCGCTCATACCGCACATCAGATAATCGAAAATAACCTCTCATGGAGATTAGAGCTGTTTTGTATAATAATCCGAAGTGGGAGGTATTGATAATATTTTGAATGGGGATGGGGATATCCTTGTAATTGCCAACCCCGCGGCCGGAGGCGGCAGGTGCGCTCGAGAGCTGCCAAGGCTCAGGCAGGCCCTTGAGCAGGCAGATGGAAAATTCGATCTAAGGCTTACCTGCAAGCCCGGAGATGCCGAGGCCATGGCGCGCGAGGCCGTGGGCAAGTACTCAGCCGTGGTCCTGGCAGGAGGGGACGGCACCATCTACGAAGCTGTGCAGGGCCTTGCGGGCACTGATACGGCCCTTGGCGTTATCCCCCTTGGCACTGGAAACGATTTCATCAAGGTGATGGACCTGCCCAAAGGCCTTGAAGCGCAGGTGGAGGTCCTTACAAAGGGCAGTATCCGTAACTTTGACCTCGGACGCATTAATGACAGGTATTTCGCCAATGTGGTGGGACTTGGGTTCGACGCTACCGTGAACAGGGCGCATTACGATATCACGTGGCTCAGCGGCATCCCCTCATACATCCTGGCAATTCTAAAGACCATGTTCAGGTACGGCCCGCAACACGTGGACGTGGAGCTTACAGGCCTGGAGGGAAGGGCCTGCGGGTCCTTCTCAGAGGACGTCCAGATGCTTACCATAGGAAACAGCCATTCATGCGGGGGTGGTTTCATATTTACCCCTGGCGCAAGTGTGGAGGACGGGGAGCTCGACCTCAACATCCTGCACCCCATAGGGAACCTCCAGTTGATGTGGCACCTGCCAAAGGTGTTCATGGGGACACTGCAGCAGACCAGATACGCAACGCTCAGGCGTTTTTGCAGGATGAAGGTCAGGAGCCGGGTGCCCCTGCCGGTGCATATTGACGGAGAGGTGTACGATACCGGCAGGCTCGTTCACGAGATAGAGGTGGTCCCCGGGGCGCTACGCGTGATCACGGGAAGGAAGCCGGATAACCAGCCCGCTTAATTCAGCCGCCCTGAAGGCAACACACTAGAACTGTTGACGCCTCCTAACAAGGCCGCGGATATTGCAAAATGAAGCCGTGTTGATCTGCGTGAGAAGCTCTCAAGTCAATTGCATGGCCCGCCTTTGATGCGAATGCCATTTTCCGTGTCGAGCCCGCGGGATTCTGATATACTAATTCCGCCATATCAGAGAGCTGTTCAAGCATAAAAATATTTTAAGGAGCCGAAATATGCCCAAACGCGAGGATGTTAAGAAAGTGCTTATAATTGGTTCTGGCCCGATAGTGATCGGCCAGGCTTGCGAGTTCGATTACTCCGGCACACAGGCCTGCAAGGCCCTGAGGGGCCTGGGCTATGAAATAGTGCTCGTCAACTCCAATCCGGCAACCATTATGACCGATCCGGAGATGGCGGATGTTACATACATTGAGCCCCTTACCGCGGAGGTCATCACAAGGATCATAGAGAAAGAGAGGCCGGACTCGGTGCTGCCTAACCTGGGCGGACAGACGGCCCTCAATCTCACCTCAAAGCTCCATGAAATGGGCGTGCTGGAAAAGTACGGTGTAAAGGTGATCGGCGTTAGCCTGGACGCCATCGAACGCGGTGAGGACAGGCTTGTGTTCAAGGAGACCATGAACAAGCTCGGCATCGAGATGCCCGTTAGCGAGATCGCCTATACCGTTGAGGAGGCTGAGAAACATGCGGTGAATTTCAGTTATCCGGTGGTTATACGGCCTGCCTATACCATGGGCGGCACCGGGGGCGGCCATGTCTATAATGTGGAGGAACTCCGCACCGTGGCGGCCCGGGGCCTTTCCGCAAGCCCTGTGGGCCAGATACTGGTGGAGGAATCGGTGCTCGGCTGGGAGGAGCTGGAACTTGAGGTGGTTCGCGACGCCAATGACCGGAAGATCACCGTATGTT
>DAOWET010000200.1 GCA_030638335.1 Nitrospirota bacterium | reverse complement strand
GTAAAGGCGCTCCTTGATAGCCTTCCTGAGGGAAATGTCCTCAATGAGGTTGTCGGCGTAGTCCTTGCGCGCAAACCAGCGCGAATCCCACGTCCTGGTTATACCGAGTCTTATCCCTACAGGGTATGTCTTCTGGCCCAAACCAGCCTCCTTTATTCCCCGCCCTTGCCGGACAGGTACAAAGTTATATGCGAAGAACGCTTCTTGATGACGTTTGCCCGGCCCATGGCCCTTGCCCGCATGCGCTTCATAGTGGGGCCCTGGTCCACGAGTGCCTGGGAAATACGCATCTCCTCAACATCTATACCAGCATCAGCCTGCTCAGCGTTAGCCATGGCAGACTTAAGCACTTTCTCGACTGTCTTTGCCGCCTTGTACGGCATGAACCGTAGCGCGATCATGGCCTCGCCGGCTTTGCGGCCACGGATGAGGTCCACTACCCGGCGAACCTTCCGGGGCGACACCCGCACGTATTTTAAAACCGCCTTGGCTTCCATAACCTCTATCTACCTTCCTCTTGCGGAACCCGCATGGCCCCTGAACGTCCGGGTAGGCGAGAACTCCCCAAGTTTGTGTCCAACCATGTTCTCGGTCACGTAGACCGGGATGAACTTCCTGCCGTTATGCACCGCAAAGGTCAACCCTATGAACTCCGGCAGGATCGTGGAGCGGCGGGACCAGGTCTTGATTATCTTCTTGTCCCTGCTGTCCAGCGCGCGGTTAACCTTCTTCATGACACTGTCGTCCACAAAGGGGCCTTTTTTAAGTGACCTTGGCACGTTACTGCCCTCCTACTTCTTCTTGCGCCGCCTGACAATGAACTTGTCAGTGCGCTTGTTTTTTCTGGTCCTCACACCCTCGGGCTTACCCCATGGGGAGCAAGGCGGCCTGCCGCCTGAACTGCGCCCCTCACCGCCCCCGAGGGGATGGTCAACAGGGTTCATCGCAACGCCCCTTACCTTGGAGCGCCGCCCGAGCCAACGCTTGCGCCCGGCCTTGCCAAGCGATATGTTCTCATGTTCCACGTTGCCCACCTGGCCCACTGTGGCCATGCAGCCGGTGGGGATCAGCCTCACCTCGCCGCTTCCGAGCTTAACGTGGCTGTATTTTTCTTCCTTTGCTACGAGCTGGGCCTGGGCCCCGGCGCTTCGCACCAGCTTCATGCCGCCTCCGGGCCTGAGCTCGATGTTGTGTATGAACGTGCCAAGGGGAATGCTCCTCAAAGGCATCGCGTTGCCCACCTGTATCTCCACTGCCTCGCCCGAGACGACCTTGTCGCCGACCGCGAGGCCCACAGGCCAGAGTATGTATCGCTTTTCTCCGTCCAGATAGTGCAGGAGCGCTATGCGGGACGAGCGGTTGGGGTCGTACTCGATGCTTGCCACCTTGGCCGGTATGTCAAATTTGTTGCGCCTGAAATCGATCTCGCGATAGCCGCGCCTTGAGCCGCCGCCGCGATGGCGCATGGTGATGCGGCCCCTGTTGTTCCTGCCGCCGGTCTTCTTCAAGGCCTTCGTAAGGCCCTTTTCAGGCTTGTCCGTAGTTATCTCGGCAAAGTCCGATACGGTCTGGAACCGCCTGCCCGGTGATGTTGGATTATACTTTCTCGTAGCCATATCCTAGACGCCCTCTATCAAATCGAGATTCTCGCCCTGTTTGAGCGTAACGATTGCCTTCTTCCAATCAGCGCGCTTGCCCTTGAAGCGGCCCATTGCCTTTATCTTCCCACGCACGTTGAGGGTGGCGACCTTGTCCACCTTGACCTTGAATATCTCCTCAACAGCGCGCTTTATCTCCGCCTTGTTCGCGCCCGGGAAGACCTCAAAGAGGAGTTTGTTATCAGCCTCTTTTATGGCCGCTCCCTTTTCCGTGAACAGGGGGCGCTTTATTATCTGATAAACGCTTTTCATTGCCCGCTCCCGTCCTCCAGGCTCTCCATGGCCTCTTTGGTTATCAACAGATTGCGATGGCTCAGGACATCGTAGGCGTTCAGGTCCTGCGCAAGAATGATGTGCGCGGCAGGTATGTTCCTCAGAGAAAGCGCCACGTTGGCGTCCATCTCCTTCAGTACCACCAGCACGCTGCCCCCGGAGATGCCAAAGGTGTCCAGCACCTGGACCATCTGCTTTGTCTTTGGCGCGTCAACACTCAGCCCATTCACAACAACGACCTCGCCGTCAGCCAGCTTGGCCGAGAGCGCGGCGTAGAACGCCTGGCGCAGGGCCTTCCTGGGCATGGAGTATGAGTAGTCCCTTGGCTGAGGACCGAAGACAGTGCCGCCTCCGCGCCACAGTGGCGAGTTGTTGGTGCCTGCCCTGGCGCGGCCGGTGCCCTTCTGCTTGTAAGGCTTGGCCCCGCCACCACGTACATCGGAGCGACCCTTGGTGGAGTGCGTGCCCTGGCGCCTGTTTGCAAGGTAGTTCCTGACCGCGGAGTGCAGGAGCGCGTCCTTGCCCTTTATGGCAAAGAGAGCGTCGTCAAGCTGCATCTTGCCGGCGTCCTTGTTGTTTATGTCCTTGATCGCTACGTCAGGCATCTTACTGGCCTTCCTTCCGTATCTCCACCACGGAGGTCTTTGACCCGGGCACCGCACCCTTGATAAGGATGAGGTTCTGTTCCGCCCTGACATCAACCACCGTGAGGTTTTTCACTGTAACCTGCTCGTTGCCCATCTGGCCCGGCATCCTCTTGCCCTTAAAAACCCTTGAGGGGGAGGCGCTTGCGCCAATCGAGCCGGGTGCGCGCTTGAACATGGAGCCGTGCGAGGCCGGGCCGCCCTTGAAGTTATGGCGCTTCATGGCGCCCTGAAAACCCTTGCCCTTGCTGGTGCCGGTGACCGCAACCTTGTCGCCCGCGGCAAACTGCTCCACCGTGACCTTGTCGCCAACTGCCGCGCCTTCTTTAAGAGGGAACTCCCTGAGCTTGCGGCAGGCGTCAACTCCCGCCTTCTTGAACACCCCGAGCATGGCCTTTGTATGGTGCTTTTCCTTTGAGTGCTCGAAAAAGCCGACCTGCACGCTCTCATAGCCGTCGCGCTTGAGGGTCTTTATGCCCACCACCGTGCCGGGCTTTGCCTCTATAACCGTTACGGGTATGGCCTTGCCCTCTTCGGTGAATATCTGGGTCATTCCCAGCTTCCTGCCTACAATGTGGCTCATAGCTTGATCTCCACGTCAACGCCAGCGGCAAGCTCAAGCCTCATCAGCGCATCCACTGTCTCCGGTGTTGCCTCGAATATGTCCACCAGACGCTTGTGGGTCCTGATCTCAAACTGCTCCCGGCTCTTCTTGTCCACGTGCGGCGAACGCAGTACCGTGTACTTGTTGATCTTCGTAGGAAGCGGCACGGGACCTCCGATGCGTGCACCGGTGCGGTGAGCCGTCTCCACTATCTCCTTGACCGACCGGTCAAGAACCCGGTGGTCATACGCCCTGAGCTTGATTCGGATCTTTTCGTTCATACTACTCAATGATCTCCGTCACAACGCCCGCGCCCACGGTCCTGCCGCCCTCGCGTATGGCAAAGCGTACTTCCTGCTCCATCGCGATGGGCGCTATCAGTTCGGCGCTTATCGTTATGTTATCACCAGGCATCACCATCTCCACTCCCTCGGGAAGCTCAACCGAGCCCGTTATGTCCGTCGTCCGGAAGTAGAACTGCGGCCTGTAGCCCTTGAAGAACGGCGTGTGCCTGCCGCCTTCTTCCTTGGTCAGAATGTATACCTCTGCCTTGAACTTCGTATGAGGATTGATCGTGCCGGGCTTTGCCAACACCTGCCCGCGCTCGACCTCGTCCTTTCCAGTGCCCCTCAACAGCACGCCCACGTTGTCTCCGGCGCGCCCCTCGTCAAGGAGCTTCTTGAACATCTCCACTCCCGTGCACACAGTCTTCTGCGTCTCACGGACACCAACGATCTCTACGTCCTCGCCTACCTTGACGATGCCCCTCTCAATACGGCCCGTTACAACCGTGCCGCGCCCGCTGATGGAGAACACGTCCTCTATGGGCATCAGGAAAGGCTTGTCTATGGGACGCTCAGGCGTGGGAATATAGCTGTCAACCGCCGCCATAAGCTCATGTATGGACTTGTACTCATCCGACCCTTCTTCCTCGCTCTCGCTCTCAAGCGCCTTGAGCGCACTGCCCTGCACTATCGGAATGTCGTCGCCGGGGAACTTGTACTTGCTCAAAAGCTCCCTTATCTCAAGCTCCACCAACTCCAGAAGCTCGGGGTCGTCCACCATGTCCACCTTGTTCATGTACACCACCAGATAGGGCACGTTCACCTGGCGCGCAAGCAGTATGTGCTCACGGGTCTGAGGCATCGGTCCGTCGGCTGCGCTCACCACCAGTATCGCTCCGTCCATCTGCGCGGCTCCGGTGATCATGTTCTTTACATAGTCAGCGTGCCCGGGGCAGTCAACGTGCGCGTAATGACGGTTGTCCGTCTCGTACTCAACGTGCGCCGTTGCGATCGTTATCCCGCGCGCCTTCTCCTCAGGAGCGTTGTCTATCGAATCGAAAGAGCGGAAATCAGCCTGCCCTTTCAGACCCATCACCTTCGTGATCGCGGCCGTCAGGGTCGTCTTACCGTGGTCAACGTGACCGATCGTACCAACGTTTACGTGCGGCTTCGTCCTTTCAAACTTTTCCTTCGCCATTATTTCCTCCTAATGTCTCCACATGGCTTGGACTCACTCACCCTTGGCCTTGGCCATCAGGGCCTCCGAAAGCGCCTTGGGAACTGCTTCATACTGGGAGAACTGCATTGTGAATGTAGCCCTCCCCTGCGACTTGGACCTCAGGTCGGTCGCATACCCGAACATCTCGCTAAGGGGAACCTTGGCCTTTATGATCTGGGCCTTGCCCCGTTTCTGCATTTCCTGTACCTTGCCCCGCCTGGAGTTGAGGTCTCCGATTATGTCACCCATGTAATCCTCCGGGGTGACCACCTCCACCGCCATCAAAGGCTCCAGAAGCGTGGGCTTGGCCTTCCTGGCCCCCTCGCGGAAAGCCATGGAACCCGCTATCTTGAAAGCCATCTCAGACGAATCCACCTCGTGGTAGGAGCCGTCGTACAGGACCACCTTCACATCGGTGATCGGGTAGCCTGCCAGCACGCCTCCGTCCATGGACTCGCGTATGCCCTTCTCAACGGCATTCACGTACTCGCGGGGGACCTTGCCGCCCACGATCTTGTTCACAAATTCCAGGCCTTCGCCAGGCTTGGACGGGGAAACTGTGATCTTAACATGACCGTACGGTC
>DAOWET010000117.1 GCA_030638335.1 Nitrospirota bacterium | reverse complement strand
GGTTTCTGGGCCTCAGGCCCTTCAGGGTGAACATGAAGTCCCCCACAGGCGGGAAGAGGGTGTTGTTAAGCGTTGGAGAGCCTATGAGCGTGCCGCGGGAGCGCCAGAATTCCTTCACGGCGATGCTGGAGGGCGTGGCCCTGAGCTTTACCACCTTGCAGTCCATCCCTTCGTCCCTGATGCCTGCCACAAGCGGGGTGACCATCTTTTCGGTGGAGTGCCACATGGTGTCGTATATGATGGAGATGCGCTCGTCGCACTTGCCTGCGGCCATGTCCCCGTACATCTGGAGCACCTTTTCCGGGTGCGCGCGCCATATGACGCCGTGGTCCGGGGCTATGATGTCTATCTCAAGGCCGAGGTCTTTGACTTCCTGAAGCTTTCGCGTGATGATCGAGCCAAAGGGCATTAGGATATTTGCGTAGTAGTCCCATACCGCGTCCTCGAGTTCGCTCATGGAGGAGCACTTGACAAGCTCGTCGTCAAAGCGTTCGGTGGAGGCCAGGTGCTGCCCGAATCCGTCCTGGCTGATGAGCACCTTGTCTTCCTTCACATAGGTCATCATCGAGTCAGGCCAGTGCAGCATGGGTGTCTCAAGGAATATAAGGGTTTTAGTGCCCGTGCTGATGGAGTCCCCTGTCTTTACGGTCTGGATGTCCCAGCTGGAGATATCGAACATGCGCTCAAGGGCCTCCACGGCCTTCCTGGTGCAGTATATCCTTGCCTGGGGCATGAGGGTCACGAACTCAAAGAGCCCTCCGGCGTGGTCGGGTTCTATGTGGTTGACCACAATGTGTTTGACCGCGCGCATGTCCACGAGGCTCTTTATGTTGTCAATGCCCTGGTCAATGAACTCGTGGTGCACCGCGTCCACCACAACGGGCTCGTCATCGAGGATAAGGTAGTTGTTGTAAGTGGAACCCCTCTGGGTCACGTAGCCGTGGAAATCGCGGATAGCCCAGTCCACCACGCCCACCCAGTGTATGCCGTTTCTGACCTCAACAGTGCTCATTGGCTCCTCCCATTATCTCCTATTGGAACGGTTCATTTCGTGATAGAGTCTACATTATAACCCAAGGCAGGAGGACATTCCATGGGCAAAGGCGAAACAAGGCTTCCTGAGCAATCCGGCACAAAGGCCGGGCTTTTCGAGGCCATGGGCGCAAGGAGGAGCACGCGCTCATACGCCCCTGGGCCCCTGAGCCTGCCCGAGGTCTCCGGCCTGCTGTATTCCGCTCAGGGCAAGACCTCTGGCAAGGGCGGGCGCACCGTGCCCTCTGCAGGGGCCACTTACCCGCTGGAGGTTCTCTTGCTGGCAGGCGAGGTGGAGGGCCTGTCAGCAGGGCTCTACCGCTACCATCCCAAAGGTCACCTGCTTAAGCAGCTCTTGGAAGGAGACCTCCGCGAGGCTGTATGCGAGGCCGCACTTGGACAGCGCAGCATTGCCCTTGCCCCGGCGGTCATAGCCATCACTGCGGTCTATTCGCGCACCACCGGGCGCTATGGACAGAGGGGCGTGCGCTATGTTGATATGGAGGCGGGGAATGCCTCACAGAACATCCACCTTATGGCAGAGGCATTAGGCCTTGGCACGGTGGTGATAGGAGCGTTTCTTGACAAGGAGCTTGCGCGGATACTTTCACTTGGCGCGGGCGAGTCGCCCCTGCTTCTGATGCCGGTGGGGAGAAAGCCCTAGTAATACCTTTCCTTCTTCGAGGACTTGCCCGTGAGCCAGCCCACGAGGAACACCCCGCCGCCGCCAAGGAACCAGAGCAGAAAGTCCCTGTTCGCAAGCGTGTTCCTCAGTTGCAGGAACACTCCTCCCTCATCCCTGAGCTTTCTTACCTGCCCCTTGAGCATGTCGCGCTCAGCGGCTATGCTCTGCACGTGGTCGCTCATCTCCGCAAGGTCGTTGTACTGCTTGCGTGCCTCGGTCAGGCTCTCCTTGAACCCCTCGGCCTCGGCGCGGGCCTCATGCAGCAGCCCTGTCATCTCGTCCCTTGAGGTCTCCACCTGCTTGAGGCGCACCTCCAGCCTGGTTATTTTTTTGCCGAGGTTGTCTGCCATGGCCCTGCCCGGCATCTCCTTTGTTGCGTACTTGCTCTTGACCCAGCCCTCCTTGCCGTCGGAGGTGCGTACGAACAGATGCTCACCTTCCTCTGACAGCACATCGAGCTTCTCTCCGGTGCTTATGTACCTGATCAGGGAGGAGTTTTTATCAGGGGAGTTTCTGAGGCCCACCACGATGCGGTCGATGATGTAGTTGGTCTCGCAAAAGGCCGGAAGCGCAAGCGCGGCCGTAAGGACAATAATGGTCAATATGCATGTGGCTGTTCTCATACCCTTGCTCCTTCCCCCCTTCCTGCGGATGATGTCAGATATTATACTTCATAGCCGGTTCATGTGAAAAGAATAATTAAGGGACATGTACATTTATCCGAAGCGTTCCATCAGATGAATACGGTTGTAAATACATTTGATCCGGCTGTCCTTATCCTGAATTTCAGTGCCTGATCAGTGTCTGGGCCCACAGGGAAAAACACTGTTTCAACCCTGCCTGCAACGGGTTCTTCCGGAGACCTCTTTAATGCGTTATAACTCATTGAAATTAAAGGGAAAAATATGCCATCTAATGCTGGTTTTTACCCCCTTGAATATGCTAAAATAAGAGGCTTTTCCAGGGGGTAAGTTTTGTACAAGATAACCATAAAGGAGCATACATGTCCAACCTGCCAATAAGCATTGAAGAGGAGATGAAAAAGTCCTATCTCGATTACGCCATGAGCGTGATAATCGGGCGCGCATTACCCGAGTCCAGAGACGGTCTGAAGCCCGTTCAGAGGCGCATCCTCTATGCAATGTACCGCGAGGGGCTCACTCCTGGCAAGAAGTATTCAAAGAGCGCCGGTGTTGTGGGCGAGGTCTTAAAGAAGTACCACCCCCACGGCGACTCGGCCGTGTACGACGCCATGGTCAGGATGGCCCAGGACTTCAACCTCCGCCATCCCCTTGTGGATGGGCAGGGCAACTTCGGCTCCATAGACGGCGACCGTGCCGCGGCCTATCGCTATACCGAGGCGCGCATGGCCAAGATAGCCGAGGAGCTGCTCTCGGACATTGACAAGGAGACCGTGGACTTCGCCCCCAACTTCGACGAGACCACGATGGAGCCCTTGGTGCTGCCCTCGAAGATACCGAACCTTCTGATCAACGGCGCTTCGGGCATAGCGGTTGGCATGGCCACGAACATCCCTCCCCACAACCTCGGAGAGGTGATAGACGCCCTGGGCATGCTCCTTGAGAAGCCAACATCGAAGATAGACGACCTCATGCAGCACATAAAGGGCCCGGATTTCCCCACAGGCGGCTTCATCTGCGGCAGGACCGGCATCGTGGACGCCTACAAGACCGCGCGCGGTTCCATAAAGATCAGGGCCAAGACACTGGTGGAGCTCGACCACAAGGGCAACGAGCGCATAATCGTCACAGAGATCCCCTACCAGGTCAACAAGTCAAACCTTATAAAGAAGATAGCCGAGCTGGTCAGGGCAAAGAAGATCGAGGGCATCTCGGAGCTTCGAGACGAATCCGACCGCACCGGCATCCGCATCGTGATAGAGCTCAAGCGCGGCGAGATGACCCAGGTGGTGCTCAATAACCTCTTCAAGCACACCAACCTGCAGACAAGCTTTGGAGTAATAAACCTCTCGCTGGTGGATGGCCGTCCCCAGGAGCTGAACCTCAAGCAGGTGCTATGGCACTTCCTGCAGCACCGCCGCGAGGTGGTCACGCGCCGCACCAAATTCGAACTCAGGCGGGCTCAGGAGCGGGCCCACATATTGGAGGGCCTGAAGATAGCCCTTGACAACCTGGACGAGATCATAGCGCTCGTACGCAAGTCCAATACGCCTGAGGAGGCACGCGAAGGCCTCATGGGCGGCTACGGCCTCTCAAAGATCCAGGCCCAGGCCATACTGGACATGAAGCTCCAGAGGCTCACCGGCCTTGAGCGCGAGAAGATAATCAGCGAGTACGAGGAGATCATGGGTGAGATCAAGAGCCTCAAGGAGATACTTGCCACCCCGAAGCTCCTGGACGGGATCATCAAGGCCGAGCTCTTCGAGATAAAGGAAAAGTACGCCGAGCCCCGCCGCACCCAGATAACCGACGAGGCCACGGACATCTCCATAGAGGACATGATCACCGAGGAGGAGATGGTCATCACCATCAGCCACACCGGCTATATCAAGCGCAACTCGCTTTCCACCTACAAGGTGCAGGGCAGGGGGGGCAAGGGCCTCAAGGGCATGGACACCCGCGAGGAGGACTACGTGGAACACCTCTTTATAGGGAGCACCCACGACTACATGCTCTTCTTCACCAACAAGGGCCGCCTGTACTGGAAGAAGGTCTACGAGATACCGGAGGTGGGCCGGTGGGCAAAGGGCAAGGCCATGGTGAACATCCTGCCCCTTTCAGAGGACGAGAAGGTGGCCACCGCCCTTCCGGTCAGGGATTTCGAGCGTGACTTCCTGGTGCAGATAACGAAGAAGGGCATTGTGAAGAAGACCACCTTAAAGGACTATTCCCACCCGCGCGCCACGGGCATAATAGCCATGACCATCCGCGAGGACGACGAACTCATCGCGGTTCGCCGCACCGACGGTAACAAGGACCTGGTCCTTGGCACTGCAAAGGGCCAGGCGATCCGCTTCAGCGAGAGCGATGTGCGCGTCATGGGCCGCACCGCCACGGGTGTTATAGGCATAAGGCTCAAGAAAGACGACGAGCTTGTGGCAGCGGTGGTGGCGGAGGAGAGGACAGCCCTGCTTACGGTCACGGAAAACGGCATGGGCAAGCGCACCAAGATAGAGGGCTACCCGCTCCAGGGCAGGGGCGGCAAGGGCGTCATCTCCATAAAGCTCACCCCAAAAGGCGGCAATGCCGTTGGCCTTATAAGGGTGCATGACGACGACGAGGTGGTCATGATCTCAAGTGACGGCAAGATCATCCGCACGCTTGCGGGCAAGATAAGCCAGCTTGGGCGGAGCACCCAGGGCGTGAGGCTCATGAACCTTGGAAAGGGCGAGCGCGTAACGAGCCTGGGGCGAGTGGCAGACGACACTACTCGCAAACAAGAAACCCTCTTCTCCGAAAACTAACCTCTGGCCCTGAATTCACCGCGTCTGCGTTGTCATAAAGCATTCGGCGTAGCTATAGTACGCCTCGGATCGAGTCTTCGAGTCGGATCGACTCTTCGACTTCATGCTTTCTTCCTACCATCCACGGCAAATCAGAGCCAGAGCTACAAGTAATGTATCGTGTTGAATAATTCGATAAGAGACAAGTCAAAAGATTTCAATTAATAAATGATATTTATCCTTTCCCATATGAAGGCGGTGTATATGTTTCATTTTTCCTAACAATAATATCTTGTTCTTTAGTAGAGGATAGTTCGCTTGTCTGACCGAGGAATGTGTGCACGGGGTGCTGCAGATGCAAGGCGCGGTGCCAGCCAATGGCTGGACTTACTATTGCCTTTCAATACATATAACCCTAGTTAAAGGGGGTCCGTGACCCCCGCAACGCCGCAGATGTAGTGCATCCGTGCCCATAGTCCGTCTATTTATAGAGCTTTTGTGTAGTGCTCTTGAAGCGTTTCCATCTTAGGGCGTGCTGTGAGCATTGCAATGGCAGAGACCCCCATGAACCCGATGAATGTGTTCCCCCCCGCGCCCATGAATACAAGCACCAGCCCGTAGACGCCGATGCTTTCGTAGAGGGCCATTACAATTACCAGCGCTGATATGTAAGTGCTAGACACGACAGGGAGCACATCGTGCTCAGAGACACCCCTGCGTCCGTACGCGCTTGAGAGCGTGCGCCAGTAGAGTTTAGGTGTTATTGCAAGCACGATACCCGTGACCAGCACCAGGGCGAGCCTGAGGGCCGAGAGCACCGGGGGCTCAAGCAAGGCAAAGGGCAGCTGGTCCTTAAGGATCACGACCACCACAACGTATACCCCAAGGCTTGCGAACATGGCGGCCCAGAGCATGGTGGCTGTTGTCTGGGCCCTCTTGAGATCGTTCTGAGTGTTCTGGTTCTGCATATGCTTTCCTTTATATGGATACCTTCAAAGAATTATATCACGGGTGGTCTATGGAGCGATGGGCAGCGATGGGGCGGGGGTGCTATTTCTTCAGGGCCTTTGAGATCTCTGCGAGGTCGAGCTTTGTCTCCATGGCAATGGATGTCAGGTCAGCCCCTGTGTGGCTCATGGTCTCCTCAACGTACTCCTTGAAGGAGATGGTCTCCTCGCATCTTTGGAAGTTGTCCTTGAGGATGGCTGCAAGCCCGGCGGACGGGATCTTGTACCCTTTGCCAGTGGCTGCTGTAACATGCTTCTCGTCAGGCACTCCGACCACGACCATGCTCCCGTCTGCCACGGTATAGCGAAAGTCCTCGTTAAGTACGCACGGGCTGTAGCAGACCTCGGCCCCCGCGTTAACGTACAGGCACCCCACGTGCAGGCGGTCCTGGAACTTGGGCAGTATATAGCGCACCTTTACCCCTGCGGCCACCAGCTTCTCAATGTTGTAGATGAGGTCCTTTACGCGTTTTTCGTCGTCCTTGCCCGGTATTCTTCCGGTGATGCTTGCAAGAACCTCTTCCTTAGCGTCCATCATCACGTCCACGACGGTGGTGAAGTACTCGTGCCTGCTTAAGACCTTGGTGGCGTTGGCCACCTCCATGATGAGCTTGTCGCGGCCGCGCCCCTCCTTCAGGCTCATCACAAGCAGAGAGATGGTGGCGATCAGCAGGACCGATTCCAGTATCAGTAATCCAAGTTCCATGTTATGCATCCAGATATTGTAACGGAAGGAATGCCGCAGGGTCAAAAGGCAGGGGGCCAGGATGATGACCGTATGGTCCACTTCCCAGTGCCCTCTTTTTTGAGGGCAAGGTTCAATACGACCGGGGTCTCTGAGTCCCCGAGCACGTAGCGCGGTGCGGCCTCCGTGCCCCCAGCAGTTACGTGCAGGTCCATCACCGCGGTAGCCGTGTCGTCGTCGCGGACCACAATGTGCAGGTCGCTGTAGCTGAACTTTATATTGTTCAGGCGCGCGAACTCGCGCTCCATGATGCGCTTTATGAGCAGGTAACTGAGGCCCTTATCGTCGGAGTAGTTGTAGGAGATGCCCTTCATCACGGCCTGAATGTCCTCTGCCTCAATGGCCTGCGCTTCAAGCTTCACAAGCTTTCTTATGCGCGCCTCGTCCGAGGGCCACAGGAGATACACGGCCACCGGGGCCACTATAAGAAGAAATATGCTTACGCCCTGCTTCCAGCTCTTCATGAATAGATTATAGCTGAAAATGGAGCCATTTTCATGAAAATAGGCTACTGGTAGCCCATGTGCATATTATCAGACTGGAAATAACGACTAATATTCAACTAGTTAGAAAGAAATATCAAATAAGATCAAGGCCTTGACATTAGATGCGCATCCCTGTAAAATAAGATCAAGGCAGTGATACTAGATGGCATAACGAGGTTTTGGCTATGAAGGCTGTGACAGATAAAGAGATAAGGCGGAAGATAGAGCTTGAGAACCCCTGGTGGGAGCAGGAGGGGATTGATTCGTATTTTAGTAAAATGAAGCATAGAGCCTACCTTGACAGCTTCTACAAGCTCGTTAAAGAACGCGAAGTTCGCAGGGCCGTTGTGCTTATGGGGCCGCGCCGTGTAGGCAAGACCGTAATGATCTACCATGCAATCCAACAGCTTCTTGATGAGGGTGTGGAGCCAAAGCGCATCTGTTATATCTCAATTGATGCTCCGGTATATATTGGCATCGGCCTTGAGCAGTTATTACTTCTTTACAAGGAGGCCTCTGGCCTTGATAGCCTTGAGGGGTGTTATATCTATTTTGACGAGATACAGTATTTAAAAGACTGGGAAGTACATTTAAAGAAACTGGTTGACGATTACAGGGATGTAAAGTTTATAGCCTCCGGCTCTGCCGCAGCCGCGCTCAAAATGAAAAGCCAGGAGTCGGGGGCAGGACGGTTTACAAACTATATGCTCCCGCCTTTGTCTTTTTATGAGTTCCTTCATTTAAGGGAAATTGATGGGGCCAGCTTGGACTATGATGCCCTAAATAAAGAATTCATTGATTACATAAATTTCGGTGGATTCCCGGAAGCCGTTTTTTCTGAGGCTATTCGGGGTGATATGAGCAGGTATATCAGAAGTGACATAATTGACAAAGTTCTTTTAAGAGACCTTCCAAGCCTGTATGGGATTCATGATGTACAGGAGTTAAACAGGCTCTTTAGCATGTTGGCCTATAACACAGGCAACGAGGTTTCACTTGATGAACTTTCGCAAGGATCTGGTGTTGCAAAAAATACTATAAAGAAATACCTTGGCTATCTTGAGGCCGCATTCTTAATTACAGTGCTTCATCGGGTAGACCAGTCAGGCAAGAGGTTCAAGAGAGCCAATTTCTTTAAGGTATATTTGACAAATCCATCAATGAGAAGTGCTTTGTTTGAGCCAGTTACGAATGACTCTCCTGAGATAGGACATCTTGTGGAGACAGCTTTTGTTACTCAGTTTGCACATTCACTTTTATATATGAAGAGCCTGTATTACAGCCGCTGGAACAAGGGTGAGGTTGATCTTGTAATTCTTGAAAACGAGAAGATAACAGTATGTATGGAAATTAAATGGTCAAATAAATATTTTAAAAACCCGGGTAAGCTTAAGAGCCTTCTATCATTATCACAAAAAAACAAAGATGCTCTTGTTGCTGCCACAACACTGAATAAATCTGGTGTTTCAGATTTTAATGATATTAAAATTACTTTTGTCCCAACAAGCGCTCATTCTTATACAATAGGCAAAAGTATTATGGATGATATTTCAGTTCATAAGATGCTAATAAATAAAATAAACTGATATGCCAGATGCAGAGACCATAAGGATGCTCAAGGATTATATGGAAAACGGTTTCCTTGAGAACATCATAGACATGTTCCGTGCCGACCCATCGCTTTGGGGCGCTGTGCCGGAGATGATAACCGACGAGCGCAGCCGCGTGAGGATCGGAACCATTGCAATTGCCGAGGAATATTCTTCTGCACACAAGGATGAGATAGCCAAAGCTCTGCCGAATATCGCCCTCGGTCTCAAACACAAGGAGCCAACCATTAGAGGCGATGTTGTATTCCTGTTATCAATCATTGGGCAGAAGGGAGCGCTTGAATCCCTGGAAGAAGCTGCCAGAGCAGAAGAACATCCCCAGATAAAAGGCGAGATGGTAGGATTAATTGAGGAGCTCAGGGCGTCTTTGTAAGAGTGCAGACAGCAAAGGCGGCGATGCCCTCGCCCCGGCCGATAAACCCCATCCCCTCGTTGGTCTTGGCCTTGACGTTCACTCCCCTTATGCCGGCGGACAACAGGCTCTCGCACATGGCCTGCATATGCGGTGCGAGCTTTGGCTCTTCGCAAACAACGGTGGCGTCCACCCAGCTTGTCTCATATCCCACAGCACCTGCCTTCTGCACGATCTCTCTAAGGAGGCTCATGCTGTCTGCGTCCTTGTAGGCAGGGTCAGTGTCAGGGAAGTGGGAGCCTATGTCCCCAAGGCCCAGCGCGCCAATGATGGAGTCAATGATGGCGTGCACGAGCACGTCAGCGTCCGAGTGGCCTTCTAATCCCCGCTCAAAAGGGATCTCAACGCCTCCAAGCATTAGCCTGCGCCCGTGGGCCAGCCTGTGGGAGTCATAGCCAAAACCTGTCCTCACATGCCCCTCCTTTTAAGGATATGCTCTGCCAGAGGGATGTCCTCGGGCGTGGTTATCTTGATGTTCTCATAGGAGCCCATGACGACCTTCACCTGTCCCCCGGCCCACTCCACAAGGGCCGAGTCGTCCGTGGCGCTGTAGCCCTCGCGCTCTGCTGCTTCGTATGCGGCGACAAGGGTTTTGAACATGAAGGCCTGCGGGGTCTGCACCAGCCTCAGGCAGTCGCGGTTAAGGGTCCCCACCACCTCGTCCCTGCCGTCTGTTTCCTTGACCGTGTCCTTTGGGGGCACTGCCGCGATGGCCCCGTGCGCTCCCTTCAGGCCGAGGAGACATCTCTGGATGATATCTGCTGTAACAAGCGGTCGCGCCCCGTCGTGCACCAGGACAACCCGCTGTTCGTCAATCTCGCCCCTGAGCATGTAGAGCGCGTTTCTGACCGAGTCCTGGCGTTCCGGCCCGCCTTTGACAATGCCGCCCACCTTGGCAGCATCTTTAACAAGCTCCTCCCCCTCGGCAATGTCCTCTTCCTTTAGCACGGGGTAGATGAGATCTATATGAGGTGAAGCGGCAAGCGCCTCCAGGGTCCATTGTAGAATGGGTTTGTCCAGAAGGCGGGCCATGGTCTTGTTGGCGCCCAGCCTCCTGCCGACCCCCGCGGCCGGGACTATGGCAACCGCGCCTGTCCCGGTCATCCTGTCTTAGTCCTTGAGGGCGCGTTCAGCCTCGCGTTCGGCCTGCTCCCGGGTCTTGGTGAATATCATGCGGCCGGCAGTGGTCTGCAGCACGCTTGTGACCGTGACGTTTATGTTCTTGCCGATCATCTTCTTGCCGTCGTCCACAACGACCATGGTGCCGTCCTCGAGGTATGCCACGCCCTGATTGTGCTCCTTGCCTTCCTTGATGATAAAGACCTTGAGCGGTTCGCCCGGAAGCACAACGGGTTTGATGGCGTTTGCCAGCTCGTTCACGTTCAGCACCTCCACGCCCTGGAACTCAGCCACCTTGTTGAGGTTGAAGTCGTTGGTGAGCACCTTGGCGCCCATCTTTTTCCCAAGGGCCACAAGCTTTGCGTCCACCTCCCTGATCTTCGGGAAGTCGTCCTCGATGATCCTCACGTCTATCTGCGGCATCTTCTGCATGCGGTTGAGTATGTCCAGGCCCCTGCGGCCCCTGGCCCGCTTAAGGGAGTCCGGGCTGTCCGCGATATGCTGGAGCTCCTGCAGGATGAACTGTGGTATGACGAACACGCCGTCTATGAACCCGGTCTCGCATACGTCAGCGATACGTCCGTCGATGATGACGCTCGTGTCCACGAGTTTCAGGTACTCCTCCTCCTCCTTGCCGGCAAGGCTTCGCACGACTCCCTGCGGCGTAAAGGACGCGCCCTTGGATATGCCTACAAGCAGACCCCCGTAGCCCAGGAACGAGCCCAGCATGAAGAACGCCACCCCGGTCCACTCCCCTGTGAACTCCCGGATGGGTATCATCAGGAGCCAGGCCGTGGCCATGCCTGCCGAAAGGCCTGCGAGCCCGCCAAGCAGGGTGCTGACGTTTACGTTGCGGATCAGCCTTTCACTGAGGACCACGAGCACGCCCAGAGCGAGGCCCGCAAGCACCCCGGGCACTCCCAGATCCATGCCCTGGCCGATGAAATAGCCTGAGACCAGAAATACAAGAACGATAAGTGCGCGCAATAAAAGCATGTGCACCTCCCCGGTTATATATGAGTATGGTCCTATATTCTATCATGATACCACCAGGGTTATGTATATCTTTTTCCCCTGGCGGCTTATGTACATGAGTACTGTCTTTTCCTTTGAGAGCGCTGAGGCCGCCCTCTGGAAGTCCTCCAGGCCAGCGGTCTTCCTGTCCCCTATCTCGTGTATAACGTCCCCGCGCTTGAGGCCTGCCTCGGCCGCGGGGGAGCCGTCCAGAACACCTGCCACCACAACGCCCGTGGAGTCCTTGGGCAGGTTGAGCTGTCTGGCAGTGTCCTCGGTGAGCGCTATCACGCTCAGGCCCGAGAAGGCGTCCCCGGTGCGCTCGGGCATGCGTTCAATGCGCGTTGCCTCTGGCTCGGCCGGAAGCTCCTCGATATTGACCATTATGGCCACACGCCTGCCGCTCCGGAGCACCGTGACCTCGGTCTCTTTCCCCGGCTTGCTCCTTGCGACCATGTTCCTGAGCTCTGCCGGGCCCTTGACCTCCTCCCCTGCAAAGGACAGGATCAGATCTCCATGCATCAGCCCGGCAGTCCTGGCAGGGCTTCCCTTTATGGTCTCGCTCACAAGCGCTCCCTTCAGGGAGCCGTGCCCGAAGGCCTTCATAAGGGCAGGGGTAAGCTCCTGCATGCTTACGCCAAGCCACCCTCGCACAACGCGGCCATTGGTGAGCAGCTGCTCCATGACAAGGCGCACCATGTTGCTTGGAACGGCAAACCCTATGCCCTGGTAACCGCCGCTTTTTGAGAATATGGCCGTGTTTATGCCCACAAGCTCCCCGCGCGTGTTCACCAGCGGGCCTCCGGAGTTCCCGGGGTTGATGGCCGCGTCCGTCTGTATGAAGTCCTCGTAATCCGCGATGCCCACGTTGGCCCGGCCCACGGCGCTTATGATGCCCATGGTAACCGTATGGCTGAGCCCGAAGGGGTTTCCTACCGCCAGCACGAAGTCTCCCACAAAGAGCCTGTCCGAGTCCCCCCACCTGATAAAGGGTAGCTGCCCGGCTGAAATGCGCACCACCGCCAGGTCGGTCTTCGTGTCCACGCCGATGACCTTGGCCTTGAAGGTGCGCCTGTCCTGGAGGGTGACCTTTATGCTCTCCGCGTTCGAGACCACATGGTGGTTCGTGATTATGTAGCCCTCGGGGGAGACGATGACCCCGCTGCCGGTGCTCTGCTCGGTATAGTGTTTTTTCATGCCGAAGTCGTAGAGAGGGCTGAAGAAGTCATTGAAGAAGTCATAAAAAGGGTCGTCCTTTGAGGGCCTGCCGTGGGGCATGAGCTTGACCACCGAGATGTTCACCACTGTCTGCGAAACCGTGTTCGCTATGGTGGGGAACACACCCTCGGGAGCCACATTGGCGTTGAGGCTTCCCTGGACAGGGTAGGCTGGGGAGAGGTTCACGGGAAGGGTATTGCTCTTCTCATAAAGCGAATATGCGCCTATCCCCGCGAACGCTCCCACCACGATTAGCAATATTGCTGTAACAAGCCTCTTTGGCACGATATAAAAGCCCCCTATAATTCTTAATTATAATGTTTTACATTATGTATTGTAAAGAAAGTTATGGTTTTTATTGCGCACTTTTATGGTTTTAGGCTGACCTGCTTTCACAAGGCCGGGCCTGATGTATACTAACCATTAGCCATGAGCAAGCGTATATATATAGTCCATATGCTCCTGATGGCAGGGGTTGTTCTTGCCCTGTACGCAAATACCCTCAACGCCCCATTCCAGTGGGATGGGGAGGAGTTTGTCCTCAAGAACTCCTTTGTGACCGAAAAGGGGCTGATATTCGAGCCCTCGCGCGCCTCAGGTCACAAGTGGTACGCGGGCGTTACCCGGCGCTACACGGGCTACCTTTCATTTGCATTGAACTACAGCTTGCACGGGAACTCCCCCGTTGGCTATCACGTCTTTAATATCACGGTGCACGTCATGAACTCGCTGCTTGTCTACTTCATGGCATTGCTTTTGTTCCGGTCTCCCACTTTAAAGGATACGCCCCTGGCAGAGCGATCAGACTCGATTGCCATGTGGGCCGTGCTCATCTTTGCCGCGCACCCGGTGCAGACAGAGGCCGTGACCTACATCTTCCAGCGCCACGCCTCGCTTGTCGGGCTCTTTTATCTTGGTTCCATAGTCGCCTACCTCATGTGGAGAGTGGGCGGACGCGTGTGGTGGTACGCCCTTGCGCTCATAAGCGCGGTAGTTTCCATGAAGACCAAGGAGAACGCCTTCACCTTGCCGCTGATGATAGTGCTCATTGAGTATTTTTTCTTTTCCTTACCAAAGAGAGAGGGGAGCCCGGACTCCCCAGTGGACTCTCTAAAGGGAAAAAACCTTCTATGGCTTGTTCCAATACTGCTAACGATGCTGGTCGTTCCGTTGTCGCTTGTTGGGCTTGACCGCCCGGCCGGTGAGGTCATGGCAGGACTTGGCCAGAGGGCAGGCAGTTATGCATCATTAGAAGGCGGGGGCAGGGAGTACCTTATAACCCAGGTGCGCGTGGTGTCCACGTACTTGAGGCTTTTTATATTACCCATTAACCAGAACCTTGATTACGACTATCTTTCCTCAGAAGGGGCCGGGACGCTCTCTTTCTTTGCGGCTGGGTGCTTACACCTTCTTCTCTGGCTTGCGGCAGGATATATGCTCGTAAAGGGCAGGCGTGGCGGGCGAGGCGAGTTTACTCTGATCGGTTTTGGTATTGTCTGGTTCTATCTCGCGCTTTCAGTGGAGTCCAGCGTGATAAAGATACCCATGGTGATGAATGAGTACAGGATGTATGTGCCCCTTGCAGGGCTGGCGCTTGGGGCATCTGTGCTTGTGCATGAGATCAGATGGGATAGGATTAGGAAAGTAGTGCTTGTGGTGCTTGTGGTGTCGCTGGCAATGCTAACGGTTTCCCGTAATGATGTCTGGCGCAGCAAGGTGAGCCTCTGGGAGGACATTGCACTGAAAAGCCCTCGTAATGCAAAGGCCCACAGCAAGCTTGGAAACGCCTATGATCTTGCTGGAAGGTCCGCAGACTCTATCAAGGCCTACCGCAAGTCCATCGACATTAATCCATACAACCCTGCTGCTTACCTGAACATGGGTGTCACCTATATGAACCTGGGCAGGTTTGACTCTGCTTTGCACTATCTGGACATGTCTGTTAGGCAGAAACCGGATTTTGTCCCGGCGCGTTATTCGCTTGGGAAGGCCTACTTCGTCTTAGGGCGATACGCGGAGGCGGAAGATCACCTGGGTCATGCTCTGAAACTGAACCCTTACCACACGGATGCCTCCCGGCTTCTGATGAGGATAAGAGGCAGGCGTTGAGAGACGGCGGGAGGATTTGTTAGCCTCCCGCCGCCTGTTTTAAAATATGTAATGGTTGTTAGTTGCCTGTAATACTCTCTATCGCCTCAAGCAGCAAGGCAGACGCTTCCGGGTCTATCTTCTTGCCGGTCTGGGCCT
>DAOWET010000150.1 GCA_030638335.1 Nitrospirota bacterium | reverse complement strand
GTGACCGGCGTGGCTGGATAGCGGTCTTTATTGTTGCCTTTTTTCTAATAGCCACGACAAGGGCATACGGAGCATATTTCTCAGGCCTCAAATACCCCATCTCTTTTCTCTACGGTTTCTTTTTGATCGATCTGGCCGCCATTGCCCTTTTGTGGAGGCTCTGCCCGTTAAGATTTAAGATACCGGAGGATCTGAAGCGATTTACAGCCTCCACGGCTTTGGGTCTTCTGGTAGCATTTGCCGGGCTCTGGGCGCTCTGGCTGACAGCGCCTGATGCGGGCGAGGGGGTGAGGCTCTTTCTTGAAGGCCTCACGTTTAACCAGAAGGCGCAATATGTGTTCGCGCTCGTAATTATTGGACCAGTGTTTGAGGAGTCCATTTATCGGGGGCAGTTTTTTACGATATTGCGTGGGCGGTACGGTCTGGTTACAGGCGTGCTTGGCTCAACGCTTCTGTTTGCGATAATGCACGGGCTGGCCCCTGTGGCCTTTGTGCAGGGCGTGCTCCTGGCACTCGTATACGAGTATTCTCGGAGCCTCTGGGGGAGCGTCCTGGTCCATATTGCCAACAACGCCATATGGTACATGGTTTTCGTTTATTGACCTCCAGGAAATATCGAGGAATATGATGATCATCTAGCTCAGGTTCGTGTTATAATCCCATGCATATATTAATATCTCTTTAAATAGCGGGAAGTTTTTTTATTGATCTTATGGGAGCGTTCTCAATGCTAAATAAGACCAGAGAATCTCTGGCCTCTCTTTTGGCCCTTGTGCAAGAGGTCGCGCAAAAGATCGCGCAAAAGAGGTGGTTCCCGGGCGCTCTTTTAAGCACCATAGCGCTTTTGTGCTTTGTGCTTGAAGCCGCCCCCTTTCTCAGCATCGAGCGCTCCTACTTTGCCTTTCTTTCATCTCTTAAAAACACCTCTTCCACCGGCGGCGTGGCAGTCGTGGGGCTTGATGATTACTCTCGCTCTGTCTATGGCCCATCGCCGCGCAGGGAGGTGGCTGAGGCAATAAGAGCGCTTTCCAAGATGGGAGCAAAGACCGTGGCTCTGGCCCTGGAATTTCCAGAGGAGGACAATGCCCCCGCACTTAGTGAGTTCAGGCTCATCTCAAACACCATAGCCCAGGACGAAGCCCTGATGAAGATAAAGGCCGTAAGGGGTATCCGCTCTGTGCTTGAGAAGGCAGGCAAGAGGGTTGATGCGGTCGAGGCCCTGCTAAAGTCCCTCAAGGTACGGGTCAAGCTCGTATTTCCAATGTACTTTGGGTTTGACGGCAAGGACGGAATTACTCCGCCGGATCATATATCAGAGAAGGCGCTCCTTGCCGAGCCTCCAGTGAGGTGGCCCGGAAACATCGGAGAGGACATGGGAAAGTTTAAAAACCCTCTGCACCTGCTTAATAACCCTGTCCCAACAGCCGGGAGCATTGAGTATCCCTTTGACGCACTTTCATCAAAGGCCCGCGCCTTCGGGCATGTAAACGTGCTTGAGGATACGGACGGCGTTGTAAGGAAACACCACCTGATGATCGAGTATGCCGGAAAGCTCTATCCCTCTCTTGCCCTGCGGCTTGCCCTCAGGCACTCCGGGGTTTATTTAAGTGAATACGAAGGCATGTTCAGGGACAGGGGTGTGGAAGGCATGGACTTTGACACGCTTAAGATCCCCTCTGACAGCGACTTCGGGATGCTCTTTGGGACGACAGACCTTCCACCGGTGTATACGCTCTCGTCGCTGTTAAGGGGGACAGCGCCTGATGACGCATTCAAGGGCAAGGCCGTGGTACTGGGAGACGTGTCCAGATACGCAAAACATTACATAACGCATGACGGACTGGAGCTTACAGAGGCGGAGCTTCACGCAAGGGCCATACTGGACATACTCTCCGGCACGCAGGTGATACGCCCCTCATGGGCCTTCCCGCTGGAGCTTGCCGTATATGTGCTTTTTGGGATATTCGTTTCGGTTGTGCTCCCCAGGGTGCATCTGAAAGTCGGCGCACTTGTGCTGGGCCTGCTTATTGTTGCCTTTCTGGGCGTGTCCCTCGGGCTTTATTTCGTTGCCGGCTACTGGCTCATGCCCGCATTTGCCACGGCGTTTTTATTTGCGGGTTTCGCGATGGAGGCGGTCAGGGAGTACGTAAGCTTCGGCATGAAGGGCGAGGTGCTTGCAGAGAACATAGAGAACAACAAGATGCTGGGCCTTTCCTTCCAGGGCCAGGGCATGCTGGACTTGGCCCTGGAGAAGTTCATGCGATGCCCGGTCAGAGACCCTTCGCTGAAGGACCTCCTTTACAATCTGGCCCTGGACTTCGAGCGCAAGAGGATGCCCCATAAGGCCAAGGGCATCTATGAGCACATCCTCTCTGCCGGGCCGTACAAGGACGCTGCCGACCGCTTGGCCGCCATCACAGGCACCGGTGGTGATACCTCTGTGCGCAGGGGTGCTCCGGTAGGCACCGCGGCCGAAGGCACAGTGATATCGGAGCCAACAGGCGTGAGCCATACCCTTGGCCGCTACGAGGTGATCGAAGAGCTCGGGCGCGGGGCAATGGGCACGGTATACCTCGGGCGAGACCCCAAGATAAACCGCGATGTGGCAATCAAGACGCTGCTATATGAGGACGTGGACCCGGACGAGCTTGAGTCTGTGAAGGAGAGGTTCTTTAAGGAGGCCGAGGCCTCCGGGAGGCTCTCGCACCCGAACATAATGACAATGTTCGACGCTGGAGAGGAACACGACCTTGCGTACCTTGCCATGGAGGTGCTTAAGGGCGAGGACCTTAAAAAATACTGCTTAAAAGAAAATCTGCTCCCGCACAGGGAGGTCATAAAGATAGTCGCGGACATTGCCGATGCGCTGGCATACGCGCACTTAAAGGGCGGGGTGCACAGGGACATCAAGCCCGCCAACATCATGCGCCTTGAGGACGGCACGGTGAAGGTCACGGATTTCGGCATAGCGCGGGTCGTTGAGTCCTCAAAGACCCATACCGGAACGGTCCTGGGTACCCCAAGCTACATGTCCCCCGAGCAGGTGGAGGGCAAAAAAGTCTCCGGCCCCTCTGACCTTTTCTCGCTGGGCGTTATGTTCTACGAACTCCTTGCCGGAAAAAAACCCTTTGGAGGGGACTCCATCACGACGATCATGTTCAATATCACCAGGTGCAAGTACATTTCGGTTACAGGGCACTCCGCAGACATTCCCAAATGCTGCTCTGAGGTCATAGACGGGCTTTTAGTAAAAAGCATAAATAAACGCTACAGCGACGGGGCTCAAGTGGCCCTGGACCTGAGGGCGTGCCTGGAGGATTTATAGCCCCTTGTCTTTTGCCTCATCCCCCTTGGCCTCTTCCCATAATTCGTCCATCTCCTGAAGGCCCATCTCACTTAGTTCGCGGCCCTCTTCTGAGGCGCGCATCTCAATGTGCCTGAAGCGCTTGATGAACTTTGATATGGTCTTCCTGAGCGCGTCTTCGGGGTTCACGCCAACGAACCTCGCCACGTTCACAAGCGAGAAGAACACATCCCCCAACTCGTCCTCCACCTCCTCAGGTCTGCGCTCCTTAAGGGTGGCCCGAAACT
>DAOWET010000294.1 GCA_030638335.1 Nitrospirota bacterium | reverse complement strand
GGTGCGCCAGGAAGTGGCCAACGTCATGAGCCTTCCCGTGCCTACAGTCGAGGCCCTTGCGCAGGAGCGCAAGAGGCTGGCGGAGCAGAAGGCACAGGACATTCAGAAGGAACGGCTTGTCAGAAGGATACAGAAGATGACCGTCTCAGAGAAGATAAAGATGGCCATGAAGGGCAACAGCGAGGCGCGCGGCATACTCATG
Source organism: Nitrospirota bacterium (assembly GCA_030638335.1). Classification (GTDB taxonomy): domain Bacteria; phylum Nitrospirota; class Thermodesulfovibrionia; order Thermodesulfovibrionales; family JdFR-86; genus DAOWET01. The sequence continues at coordinate 18,397 of DAOWET010000294.1, read as the reverse complement.
AAGGACTCCAACAAGCTCGTTGTGATGAGTGTGCTGGATAACGCGCGCATAACAGACACGGAGATCGAGGCAATGGCCAGGAACCGCTCGATCATAGAGGACGCGCTGCGCGCAATAGCAAAGAACAGGGAATGGATGAAGAACTACAGTGTGCAGCACGCACTTGTTCACAATCCTAAAACTCCCCCAGCCTTGGCCATGCGATACATTCCTTACCTGAAAAAGAAGGACATCGGGCTGCTTGAGAAGAACAAGAACGTGTCCGAGGCTGTGCGCACAATGGCCAAGAAGCTGGGAAAGTCCAAGAAATAAACAGGCGGCTAGCCCGTTCTATTTCTTGGAGCGCGGGGGGATGCCTATGGCACTCAATAAAAGTACAAAACGTTTTGATCCAATAGCAAAATATTATCTATCTTAAGCGGCGGGGGGGGTCACGGTCCCCCTTTAAACTGGTGGCCGTCAGCCTCAAACGTTATTGCCAAGAGAAGTAAGGGGTCAATATGCTGCCTGCCCAGATAAAACCCCTCCGTGAGGGGTGAATGCCGGATGCGCGCTCTTATTTCGTCAAAACAACAGGCATCATGAACCCGCCTTTCAGGTCTACCCTTAATTAGAAGTTATTTGCTTTAGCGTTCACGCATGGGCGCGCAAAAAGGCAAGGATTAAGGCACCGGCACAAATTCCCAGTCAAAGCAGAACGGGTGAAGCGCAAGGAATAGAGGCATTATTATTAGAGGGAATCCTTTGAGAAACTTACTTTTGGAAGGATCGAAGCTGGACGCTCCAGTTTAAAACGGTTGAGGCTGACGGCCTCAAGTTTAAAACGAGCCCGTGGCTCGCTCCAGTTTAAAGGGGCCCGTGGCCCCCGTGGCACCAAGCGGGTTAGAACTGGGAGAGAAAGCGGATGTCGTTCTCGAAGAGCATCCTGATATCGTCGATGCCGTATGTGAGCATGGCTATGCGCTCTACTCCCATGCCAAAGGCAAAGCCTGTGTAGCGCTCAGGGTCCACGTCAACGTACTGGAACACCTTGGGGTTGACCATTCCCGCGCCCAGGATCTCTATCCATCCAGTGGACTTGCATATCCTGCACCCGGAGCCCTTGCAGAAGATGCAGCCCATGTCCACCTCGGCCGAGGGCTCTGTGAAGGGGAAGAAGCTTGGCCTGAAACGCACTGGGATGTCCGGGCCGAAGTACGTATGGATGAAGGTCTCCAGTATTCCTTTGAGGTGCCCGAAGGTGATGTCCTCTCCAACCATCAGCCCCTCCACCTGGTGGAACATGGGTGTGTGGGAGATGTCGGCGTCATGCCGGTAGACCTTGCCAGGGGCGATTATCCTGAAGGGTGGGGCAAGCTTCTTCATTGCCCTTATCTGCACAGGCGAGGTGTGGGTCCTGAGTACCACGTCCTCGGATACGTAGAACGTGTCCTGCATGTCGCGTGCGGGATGGTTCTTCGGGATGTTCAGGGCCTCGAAGTTGTAGAAATCAGACTCCACCTCAGGGCCTTCCTCAACGCCAAAACCCATGGAGGTGAAAATCCCTGTTATGCGGTGGAGTATCTGGTTTACAGGGTGGAGCCGGCCCATCCGGGGGCCTTTCCCGGGCAGGGTGGTGTCAAGGGATTCAGCCTTGATGGCCTGCCTCAGCTCTTCGTCCCTGAGTTCGGCCTTGCGGGCTTCGATGGCTCCCTCGGCCATGACCTTCAGTTCGTTGAGGGCCTTTCCGAGGGATTTTTTCTCCTCCGGCGAGGCAGTACCCATGAGCTTGAACTTCTGAGATACCAGCCCCTTTTTCCCAAGGTATTTGACCCTCAGGGCGTCAAGCCCGGAAGTGCTTCCGACACCTTCGAGCTCGACCTTGAACTCCTTGCCGATGGAGCGCAGTTCATCCATCAGGTCCATCAGGCCGCGAGGGTTTCCTTCACCTTGTCGGCCAGTGCGCTGAACGACTTGGGGTCGTTGTACGCCATGTCCGCGATGCTCTTGCGGTTGAGCCCGATGTTGGCCTTCTTGAGGCCGTTTATCATCTGTCCGTAGGTAAGTCCCGCTGTGCGTGCAGCCGCGTTGATCCTGACGATCCAGAGAGCCCTGAAATTGCGTTTCTTGATCTTGCGGTCCTTGTATGCGTGTAAGAGGGCGTGGTCAACGGCCTCGGTGGCCACCGTGAACAGGCGGCTCCGTGCACCAAAGAAACCCTTGGCCCTCTCTAAAACCTTCTTCCTTCTCCTGCGTGTCTTGTATCCGCCTTTTGCGCGTGGCATTTATTCTTTTCCTCCTGGATATTAAATATTAAGCATCCGCTTAATAGTCTTGATCTGTGTTGAATCCACCAGTGTTGCCGTGCGGAGCCTGCGGGCCCGTTTTGCGTTCTTGCAGTTAAGCATGTGGCTTGTGAACGCGCGCATCCTTTTAATCTTGCCGGTGCCGGTCTTTTTGAACCGTTTGGCAGCCCCTCTGTGGGTCTTTATCTTCGGCATGCTTCCTCCTTCATATCTCTATGGCCCTTCTACTTGGGCGCCATTACCATGGTGATGCTGTTGCCTTCGTGTCTGGGGTGCTGTTGTACCGTGAAATTTCCGGGAAGTATCTCAAGCACTCTCTTGAAGACCTCCATGCCGAGTTCGGGCTTTGCCCTCTCCCGGCCCCGGAAGAACATGGTTACTTTTACTTTATGTCCGTGGTCGAGGAACTTGCGGGTGTTCCTGATCTTAAGGTTCAGATCATTGTCGCCTATCCTCGGCCTTATCTTTACCTCCTTGAGGTCGGGAGCCTTCTTGTGAGACTGCTTCTTGCTCATCTGGTATTTGTACTTGCCAAAGTCCATGATCTTGCACACTGGAGGTTTGGCGGTGGGCGCAACTTCTACCAGATCAAGGTCCCTCTCAATGGAGAGGTCGATCGCTTCTTTAGTGGGTACCACACCAAGCTGCTTTCCGTCAGAATCCACAAGCCTTACTTCCTTTGAGCGGATCCTCTGATTTATCCGTACGTCCTTCTGTATACCCTCACCTCCTGCTGGTTATTTCGTCGTTTAATATCCCAATGAACTCTTCTAGCGGGAATGGCCCTATGTTCTCCCCGTCGCGTTTGCGGACAGTTATGGTGCGGGCCTCCAGTTCGTCATCCCCTATTATAACCAGATATGGTACTTTTCTTACAGCGGCCTGACGTATTTTATAGCCGATCTTCTCATTTGCCAGGTCGGCCTCTGCTCTGATGCCCCCGGCCAGCAGCCGGTCGCGCACCTCTGAGGCGTATTCAGCGTGCCTGTCGGTGATCGTAAGCACGCGTACCTGTGTGGGTGCCAGCCATAGGGGGAAGGCCCCGGCATAATGCTCGACCAGCACGCCGAAGAACCTCTCAAGCGAGCCCATCAGGGCCCTGTGGATCATTATGGGCTGGTGCTCTTCGCCGTCCTTGCCGCGGTATTTGACGTCAAAGCGCTCGGGCAGGTTGAAATCCACCTGTATGGTGGAGCATTGCCATGAGCGTCCAAGGGAGTCCTTGACCTTGATGTCTATCTTCGGCCCGTAGAACACTCCCTCTCCGGGGTCCTCCATATAGTCAATTCCCTTTGCTTTCAGTGCCTTCTCAAGGGCTGCGGTGGAGGATGCCCAGTGCTGGTCACTGCCAACGGATTTCTCAGGCCTGGTTGACAGGTAAATATCGAAATCCTTGAACCCGAAGGTGTTCAGCACAAAGAGCGTGAAATCTATGACCTTCTGTATCTCCTGATCAAGCTGGTCCTCGCGCATGAAGATATGCGCGTCGTCCTGGGTAAAGCCGCGCACCCTCATGAGGCCGTGAAGCACTCCGGAGCGCTCGTACCTGTAGACAGTGCCCAGTTCCGCGTACCTTATCGGCAGGTCGCGATAGCTCCTGAGGGAGCTTTTGTAGACCGCGATATGGAAGGGGCAGTTCATAGGCTTAACTTCATAGGGCACGCCTTCGACCTCCATGGGAGAGTACATGTTCTCGGAGTAGAAATCAGTATGCCCGCTCTTGTTCCAGAGTTCGAGTTTGGCGATGTGCGGGGTGTAGAGGACCTTGTAGCCGCTTTTTAAGTGCTCGGCGCGCCAGAAGTCCTCAATGACCATGCGTATCGTGGCCCCGTTGGGGTGCCAGAGGATGAGGCCGGGCCCGATCTCGTCGTTTATGCTGAAGAGGTCCAGCTCTCGGCCAAGCCTCCGGTGATCGCGCTTCTTGATCTCCTCAAGCCAGTCCAGGTGCTTTTGAAGGTCTTCCTTGTCCTTGAAGGCTGTACCATAGATGCGCTGGAGCATCTTGTTCTTCTCGTCACCGCGCCAGTAGGCGCCCGCAATACTCAGGAGTTTAAAAGCCTTTATCCTGCCTGTGCCAGGCAGATGAGGGCCCCTGCAGAGGTCAACAAAGCCGCCTTCCTCGTAAAGGCTCACAGTATCATCCTCCAACTCCTCAAGGAGCTCGACCTTGTATGGCTCTCCCATCTCCCGGAAAAGCTCAATGGCCTCGGCGCGTGAGACTTCCCTGCGCTCGAACCCGGCCTGTTTCTTGATGATCTGGGACATCTTCTTCTCTATCTTTGCGAGGTCCTCGGGCTTGAAGGGTTCGGGCAGGTCGAAGTCGTAATAGAACCCGTCCTTTATGGCCGGCCCGATGGCTATCTTTGCCTCCGGGAATAGTTCCTTCACTGCGTGCGCCATCACATGCGAGACGCTGTGGCGGTATACCTCAAGCCCGTCAGGGCTCTCAAGCGTAATGGCTTCCACATTGGCCGAAGGGTCGAGCGTGTCTATTGTAGCAAGGGCATCAAGGCCCATCACAGCGCCATTAACCCTGATGGCGACCGCCTTTGCGCGCTTTAGTTCCTTTTGCGCCCTGGCGGCGTCCTCAGCCTCTGTAACCCTATCTCCTGCCAGTATCCTGATAACCGTCCTCCAGGCCTCCAAGTGTAATAATGCTTCAAAATTCAGAACTTAATATAATATATATAATGCTCTACTTATTTCAATCCGTACAGCCTTCTGTGTTATGCTTGACCCATGGATGACGCTAAATACATGAGACGGGCAATTTCGCTGGCTGCGCGGGCCCGGGGCATGACCAGCCCCAACCCCATGGTGGGGGCTGTTATCGTCAAGCGCGGGAGGGTCATTGCAGAGGCTTATCACAAGCGTGCCGGCGCCCCGCACGCAGAGGCGCTGGCCTTGCTGGAAGCAGGGAAAAAAGCTTATGGGGCAACACTTTACGTCACTCTTGAGCCCTGCTGTCACCTGAAGAAACGCACCCCACCATGCACGAACGCGATAATTGACGCGGGTATCAAGCGCGTGCTTATCGCGATGGAGGACCCGAATCAGAAGGTTTCGGGAAAGGGTGTGCGCCAGCTTAAAAAGGCAGGCATTGAGGTCGAGTGCTGCGTGCTGGGACATGAGGCCTCAAGGCTCAACGAGGCCTACGTGAAGTTCATAACCACCGGGATGCCATTTGTGTGCCTGAAGGCCGCCATGACCCTTGACGGCAAGATAGCCACGCCCACTGGCGAGTCCAGGTGGATATCGAGCGAGGCCTCAAGGCGCCTTGTACACAGGATGCGCGCGGAATCAGACGCCATAATAACCGCCATCGGCACTGTAAAGGCGGATGACCCCCGGATGACAGCCAGGGGCAGGGGGGGCATATTCAGCCAGAGGGGAGGCGCTAATGGCCCGGTCCGGGTGGTCATTGACCCGCATCTTGAGATACCTCCGGGCTCGAAGATACTGGAAGGCCCTCCTGAGACCATCATCGTTACTGGCAAGGATGGAACTAAAGCAAATAAACTAATTAAATCAGGCAATAAGGTTATCAAACATAAAGGTAAACTTAAACTAAAATGGCTTATGAAAAAGCTTGGGCAGATGGGCATTATGAGCGCCATGATCGAGGGTGGGGGGAGCCTTAACTGGCACGCCCTGGACGAAGGTGTGGTGGACAAGGTAAACATCTTTGTGGCCCCAAAGATTATCGGCGGCCAGAGGTCCATATCCGTTGTAGGGGGGAAATTCCATCGCAAGTTGGCGGATGCGCTCATGCTGCGGGAGATGAAGGCGAAAAAAGTTGGCGAGGACCTGCTGATATCCGGGTATCTTCAGTAGGTCTCTGTGAAAACGGATAAAGTATTTCCTTCGGAAGGGTGTTGCATGCAAAGCCCCACGAAAGACCCCGTATAAAAAGAGAAATATGATGAATAAAACGGGGTGTGTCCCTATTTGTTTTTCCTTTGATCCAAGTATGAATTCTGCAAAAAACATTCTTGCCCTCAGAAATATTTACGGTTAATATTTCAAGCGGGGCGATGTCTATTTTGTAAGCTTTGGGTGGGACTACTCGCCCCACACCCCCGGCACTTTTTGTCCGCAAAAAGTACCAAAAACTCCCCAGTAGGGTCAGAACCGCGACGGCTCGCTTACGGCCTCGTCCAGCTGAATGCATGACTCGTCACTCGGACACAGTGTTTCCTCGTTCCTCAGACACTATGCATTCTTTTCCGCTGGCCTCAACCTACTCGCCTGCGGTTCTTCAATACTGGGTTTAAGGTCAACTGGAAGGATTGGGGCTGACGGCCTCCAGTTAAAACGAGCCCGTGGCTCGCTCCAGTTTAGAGGTGCCCGTGGCACCTCGTGGAGTAAGCGGGTTAGCTTTAAAAAGAGAGGCGGGCTTAAAGCCCGCCTCTCTTTTTGTTGGGCCTGCTTGTTACGGCATGTGCTCGTTGTCTGAGATAGTCGTCTGGTTTATCCCGCCGCTTACCGTGGAATTGATAAAGGCGGCCTCGTTGGCAGACCCGCCGCTTACCGAGGAGAAGTTGCCGGAGGCCGTGTTGCCCTCGGCTAAGGTAGCACCACCGCCGCCGCTTACCGAGGAATACTCGCCGGAGGCCTCGTTGTTATACCCGCCGCTTATTGAAGAGGTTTTGCCGGAGGCATGATTGTGAACCCCGCCGCTTACCGAGGAGTAGTTGAAGGCCTCGTTGTAACCTCCGCCGCTTACCGAGGATGATTGTCCGTAGGCTGTGTTGACAGTCCCGCCGCTTACCGAGGAGTAGAGGCCGGAGGCCTCGTTGTTAGTCCCGCCGCTTGCCGAGGAGTAGAGGCCGGAGGCCTCGTTGTTCCGACCGCCGAGCACAGAAGCGCTTGCATTGAGTATGGAGCTGTTATACCCCGCGACTATGCCGCCATAGCTGGTGTATGTATGCTCCATGCCGATCACGAGGTTGTGGGAGCCCGTTTTTATATCATCTCCGGTATCCTCGTTGTATCCAATTATGAGATTGCCCTTGCCGGTGAGCGCGCCGCCGCCGTCATCAGTTGCGCCGCCGCCGCTTCGGATATGCACGTTCACGCTGTTAAATATAAAATCAGTGCCCGATACCTCGACCGCCGCGAGCTTGGCCTCAAGCGCGACTATCCTCGCCTCAAGGTCCGCGAAGTTCTCGTTGACCTCCGAGGCCTTTGCCGTCGTGCCCGCCGTAAAGGTGTTAGGCACGGCCAGCGCCGCGACCACGCCGAATACAAGGCCCAAGGCCATTAAATACAGTACATGCGCCATTACTTTCTTTTTCATCTCATACCTCCATATATGCCGTTATCCCCAGTTGTCCTGGTTCCATACCATCTCGTTCCAGTCGCTGCTGCCGCCCCCACCGCTGTCATCTCCTCCTCCGTCATCTCCTCCTCCGCCCCCGCAGGCGATCGAGAGCGCTAAGAGCAGCAACAGAAGCAGCGCCAAAAACAATCTTCTCATCTTCATAGGCATGTCTCCTCCCTTTGTCTGGTTAACAAGATCAATAAGATTCAACCGCTTTTATGAATGGGCTCAAAATCCTGACAAATACCTTCATACGCATTCTCCAAATGAATCCTGCCATATTATGGGCTTATGCATTGTTATTGTCAATAGTTTATATTTTGAGTAGAAAATGGGACGGATGTATATACAGCAGGACGTATAGAGTGCGGAAGGTGCTAAGTTTAAAGGGGTCCGAGACCCTTATTCTATGATCTTGGGGACGCGGTAGAAACCCTCGTGCCTGTCAGGGGCATTTGCAAGTACCTCATCTTCACTCAGAGATCCCTTTACCACATCGGCCCTGTCAACGTTCTCCAGAAGTAGCGCGTGAGAGGTGGGCTCGACCCCGGAAGTGTCCAATTGTTCAAGCTTTTTTATGTGCGTGAGGATGTCGCTTAGCTGTGAGCCAAAGAGATCGCGCTCTTTGTCCGTGATGGAAAGCCTTGCAAGACGGGCGATATGGCTGACATCAGAGGAGCTGATGCTCATTAGATCTGCACCCTCAGATTTGTTCCAGGTTAGCGAACTTCAGGGAGAGGCGTTTTACGCCGATATTCGGGAAATTGACAGTGATCTTCTGGGCATCGCCCTGTCCGTCAGAGTCCCTGACCACGCCCACGCCCCATTTCGGGTGCTTGACCCTTGTGCCAATGGCGTAGGGTATGGGGGTTTTCATGGATTTGACGCGCCTGGCTGACTCACGCGCTGCCTCCATGGCCGTGGGTTTGCTGATGACCTCAAGCACCTTGCAGCAGGAGGCTGGAATGGCCTTGAGGAAACGCGAGGGGTCCTGTTCCTGGGTCTTCGCGTACATGCGCCTCTTGTTGGCTCCGGTGAGCCAGAGGTAGTCCTTGGCGCGGGTCATGCCAACGTACAGCAGCCGCCTCTCCTCGTCCACCTCATGCGGGGTCTTTGCCTTGAAGTAGGGCAGCACGCCTTCCTCCATGCCTGAGATGAAGACCACGGGGAACTCAAGGCCCTTGGCGCTGTGCAGGGTAAGCAGTGTGACCACGTTCTCGTCATCGTCGGTATTGTCGGTGCTCTGCACAAGTGAGAGCGAGTCCATGAACTCGGCCACAGGGCGGCCTTCCGCGCCCTTGATGAACTCGAGCACGTTTTCCGCGCGCTGTTCCTCAAGGTTCTCGGAGTAGCCCGTGATCGTGTACATGGTGCGAAGCATCTCCGCCGCGTCGTCGTTCTTGGTGGAGGCGATGTCCTCGATTATCCTTACAAACCCCTGGAGCTTCTCCTTTGCCGACGGGGTCACGCTGCTGTTTTTGATGATGTCCTGAATGGAGTTGTAGAGGCTCTCGCCGTTCTTCTTGGCCTGCTGCTCTATCTTTCCGAGCGTGGATGCGCCAACGCCTCTTGCGGGGACGTTTATTATCCTCCTGAGGCTCACGTTGTCGTTTCTGTTCACTGCAAGCCTCAGGTAGGCGGTCATGTCCTTGATCTCCCTGCGGTGGTAGAAACTCATCCCGCCTATGATGCGGTAAGGGATGTTCTCATGCCTGAGGGAGTCCTCTATGGCCTTGCCCTGAATGTTTATGCGGTAAAGGACGGCGAAATCCGAGAAACTGTAGAGGCCCTTGAGGTAGAACTCCCTGACCTGCTTGGAGATGTACTTGGCCTCCTCGCGCTCTGTGGCGAACCAGCAATGGCATATCTTCTCTCCAACCTCGCGCTCGCTCCACAGCTTCTTCGCGCGCCGCCTGGAGTTGCCCTTTATGAGGCTGTCGGAAACGTCCAGTATGTTCCGCGTGGAGCGGTAGTTCTGCTCGAGCTTTACGACCTTGGCCTTGGGGTAGTCCTTCTCGAAGGAGAGGATGTTCTCCACGTTTGCGCCGCGGAAACCGTATATGCTCTGGTCGTCGTCGCCAACCACACAGATGTTCGTGTGTTCCTTGCATATGAGCTTCAGCAGGCTGTACTGGGCCTTGTTGGTGTCCTGGAACTCGTCAACCAGCACATGGGAGAACTGGCTCTGGTATTTCTTGAGCACTTTGGGGTGTTCCTCGAAAAGCTTCACCGTGAGCATGATGAGGTCGTCATAGTCCAGGGCGTTGCAACGCTTGAGCTCGTCCTGGTATCGGACGTACACCCGGGCCAGCTTCTCGTCAAACCCGTAACCCTCACCGTTTGAGAGGAACTCGTCAGGGCTTATGAAGTCGGCCTTGAGGGAGCTTATCCGGGATATTATGCCTTTGTACAGGGCCTCATAGAGCTTGAACTCCTTGAGGATATGGCGGATGAGGCTTGCCTGGTCGTCCATGTCGAATATGGTGAAGTTGCTCTCGTATCCAAGTGCGGGTATCTCCTTGCGCAGTATGCGGTTGCACTGTGAGTGGAATGTGCCGACCCATGAGTTCTTGAGGTCCTTCTTGGTAAGAGTAGCGATACGCTCCTTCATCTCGGAGGCAGCCTTGTTCGTGAAGGTGACCGCCAGTATCTTCGAAGGAGAGGATTTTTTTGCAAGGTACGCGAAGCGGTGTGTAATGACCCTTGTCTTGCCGCTTCCAGCGCCGGCAAGAATCAGCATCGGGCCACCGTGATGGGTGACGGCCTCTTTCTGCTGAGGATTCAGTTGATCAGACATGGACTTCGACATTTGAGTGTATTTATTCTAGCATTTGAGCCACTTATTTATCTACTACCCGCTATTCCACTGTCACACTTTTAGCAAGATTTCTGGGCTGGTCAACGTCACATCCCAGGAACACCCCGATATGGTATGAAAGCAGTTGCATGGGGACTGCGGTGATTATGGGCATGATATGAGTGGGACAGTCCGGCACGGTTATGACATAGTCGGAGATGCCTGCCGCGTGGGCCTTGTTGGATTCGTTCGTGATCAGGATGATAGTGCCCCCCCGGCTTCTGATCTCCTGGATGTTCGAGACGACCTTCTCATAAAGGTCGTCCTTTGGGGCGCATACCACGACAGGGTAGCCGTCGTCTATCAGGGCAATGGGCCCGTGCTTCATCTCCCCGGCAGCATACCCCTCGGCATGGATATAGGATATCTCCTTGAGCTTAAGGGCGCCCTCAAGCGCAATGGGGAACTGGAGGCTTCTGCCAAGAAAAAGGAATGCCTTGTTCTTGTGGAGTTCTTTTGCTATGCCCTTGATCTCAGGGTCACTCAGGAGTGTCTGCTCCATCAGGTCCGCTACGGTGAGCAGGTCGTTTATGAGATCGCGCGCGCCATCCTCATCCAGTGCGCCTTTGGCCCGCCCCAGGGCCACGCTAAAGAGGTAGAGCGCCACGATCTGGGCAGTAAATGCCTTGGTGGAGGCAACCCCGATCTCCGGGCCGCTCCTCGTGAAAAACACGGCGTCCGCCTCTCTGGAGGCGGTGCTGCCCACAACGTTGCAGATGCTGAGCGTTTTTGTTCCTTGCGCCTGCGCAAGCCTCTGGGCCGCAAGTGTGTCAGCGGTCTCGCCTGATTGAGTTATGGAGACAAAAAGCGAGTTGTCCTGAAGTATGGGGCCTCTGTAGCGGAACTCGCTTGCGATATCCACTTCCACCGGAATGCGGGCGAACCTCTCTATTATGTATTTACCAAAGAGCCCTGCATGCCAGCTTGTGCCGCAGGCCACTATGGTCACTTTCTCCAGAGTTCGCAATTGCTGGTCTTCAAGCCCGAACTCCTCCAGGTTTATCTCGCCTGTTCTGTGGCTTAAGAGCCTTCCTGTGATCGTATCGGCCACGCTCCTTGGCTGCTCGAATATCTCCTTGAGCATAAAGTGCCTGTAGCCGCCTTTTTCCGCCATGGCCGCGTTCCAGTCTATAGTTACAGTTTCTTTCTGGATGGGTTTGCCCTCAAGGGAGAGAAATTCTATCCCCTCGGGGCTCAGGACAGCCATCTCACCGTCTTCCATGAATACCACTTTTCTTGTATGCGCAAGGAAGGCCGGGATGTCAGAGGCGACAAAACATTCCCCATCGCCTATGCCTGCCACAAGGGGGCTGTCCTTGCGCGCTGCCACAATACGCCCCGGTTCTTTCTCGCTCATGGCCGCAATTGCATATGCCCCCCGCACAGAGCGTATCGCCTCCATCAGCGCCTCTGTGAGAGATTTGTCCTCGGAGTGCTTTTTTATGAGGTGGCAGATGACCTCGGTGTCTGTTTCCGAGGTAAAGACGTATCCCTCGCCCTCCAGTTGCTGCTTGAGCTCGATGTAGTTCTCGATTATCCCGTTATGGACGATGACGATGCCGTCAGAGCGGTGGGGGTGGGCGTTTTCCTCTGAGGGTTTGCCGTGAGTGGCCCAGCGGGTGTGACCGATGGCAGTGGAGGAAGAGCCGCTGAAATCACTTAGCTGAGAGTCAAGCTCGCTGATCTTGCCCTTGCACCGCCTGACCTCCACCTTCGCGTCGCACTGGCATGCAATGCCAGCAGAGTCGTAACCACGGTATTCCAGTCGTTTAAGGCCGTCTATGATTATGGGGACAGCTTCTTCTCCCCCTGTGTATCCGATGATCCCGCACATGGTTATTTCTTTTTCCCGCTTTTGTTCTTATTCCGGGCCCAGTCCTTATATATCTTCTGCTTGGTGCGCGAGGTGGAGAGGGATTCCTTTGGCACATCCCTGGTTATTGTTGAGCCTGCGCCAATGTATGACCCTCTGTCTATGGTTACAGGAGCCACAAGCTGGCTATCGCTGCCTATGAACACGTTGTCGCCTATGATGGTTTTGTGTTTTTTCGCGCCATCGTAATTGCATGTTATAGTGCCGGCCCCGATGTTCACATTCCTGCCGATCTCGGTATCTCCAATATAGGCCATGTGTCCGGCTTTGCTGTTATTGCCAATATTTGATTTCTTGATCTCAACGAAATTGCCGATCTTCACGCCCTTGCCAATGCGCGTGCCCGGCCTGATATGCGCCATGGGGCCGATCTGCGCCGCCTTGCCAATTACGGATTCCTCTATAAGGCTTGCATCCTTAATGATGGCACCAGCGGCTATGGTGCTGTTATCAATGCGCACGTTAGGGTAGATGGTGCAGCCTTTGCCGATCTTCGAGCCGCCATGAATAACTACGTTGGGGTATATGGTCGTATCGCTTCCCACCTTAACATCGGGCGAGATATAAACGGACGCGGGATCTATAAGTGTTACGCCCTTATCGATAAGTTCATGCACCTTCTTTATGCGAAGCTCCTCGTATGCTCTGGCAAGATCAAGGCGGCTGTTTATCCCTAGAAATTCGTCTTCAAAACCCTCACAGTAAACGCCTGCGCCAAGTTTGCTCTTTATTGCCAGAGAGACTATGTCTGTGAGGTAGAACTCTTTTTTCCTTGTGTTTAACTTAATCTTACGAAGCAGGTTCAGGGCTCTGTGCTCTATGGCGTATACACCGCTGTTTACCTCGCAGATATCCCTTTCTTCTTCTGTTGCGTCCTTTTCCTCAGTAATGCCGGCGGCCTTGCCTGCGTTGTCGCGGATTATGCGCCCGTAGCCGGTTGGGTCATAGGCTGTGAAGCTGAGGACCGAGACAGCGTTTTTGTTCTTTTTATGGAGCCGGATGAATTTCTTTAATGTGCCTGGAGTAATGAGCGGCGTATCACCGTTCAGGATAAGCGTGGTCCCTCTGAATGACCTGGCAAGGGCTGACACCCCTGCCGATACAGCGTCGGCCGTGCCCCTCTGCTGTTTCTGTATGGCGTATGCCGCACCCTTTGGCAGTGTTAATGCCTTTGTATCAAAATCCTTATTTATGACAACCACGGTCTTTGATGGTTTCAGTAATAAGGCCGTCTCAAGCGCGTAATCAAGCATCGGCCGGTCATAGATGGGATGGAGCACCTTGGCAATGGAGGACTTCATCCTCGTGCCAAGGCCTGCGGCAAGTATTATGCATGCGATCTTTTTTTCAGCCATGGTCAGCCCGCCACCTTGTCAAGTATCTCCTTGGAGATATCAAAGTTTGCGTACACGTTCTGCACGTCGTCCTGGTCCTCTATAAGGTCCATGAGCTTAAGCACCTTGGTGGCTCCTTTTTCATCAAGCTCAACCGTGTTTTTGGGGATCATGGATATCTCGGCTACTGATATCGCAAAGCCCGCGTCCTCAATGGCTTTTCTCACGCCCTCGAAATCGGCCAGTTCAGTAGTTACTTCATATGAATCTTCGTCAGGCTCGCTCTTCATGTCCTTGGCCCCGGCTTCGAGCGCAACTTCCATCAGCTTGTCCTCATCAGCTTTATTCTTATCAACAAGGATGAGACCGCTCTTTTCGAACATCCACGCCACGCAGCCGTTCTCGCCAAGGCTCCCGCCGTGCTTTGTGAGCAGGTGCCTGATCTCTCCAACAGTGCGGTTCTTGTTGTTGGTCATGGTCTCTATGAATATGGCAACACCCGCAGGGCCGTATCCTTCGTAGGTGATCTCGTCATACGTCTCGCCCGGGAGCTCGCCCGTGCCCTTCATTATGGCGCGTTTGATATTGTCGCCGGGCATGTTCAAGCCCTTTGCCTTGTCCATTACCAGCCTCAGGCGTGGATTGGCATCAGGGTCTCCACCGCCGAGCCTGGCTGCAACGGCGATCTCTTTGGCAATACGCGAGAATGCCTTGCCTCGTTTGGCGTCAACCGCGGCCTTTTTGTGCTTGATGCTGGACCATTTGGAATGTCCTGACATTTTCTCTCCCTCTGGCCCTCTGGCGTTGCATTTATTACTGCATGCCTAGCTGCGTCTGAAAGGGCATAAAGAAATATTTTAGCCTATTGCGCATTAAGACATCAAAACAAGGGCCACTGGCCTGCGGGGCCTATTGCTCCTTCTTCAGGAGGTGTCTTATTTCCATAAGCCTTTTCTGGACGAACTTTTCCATATTCTTGATGCCCGGATAGAGCTTGGAATACGTAACGTATCCACGCAGGGCCTCCCTGTAGTCTTTCAGGAGGTACTTGGCCTCGCTGTAGTAGAAAAGGAAAAGGCCATCGCGCATTTTTCCGGTCTCAACGTACTCCTGCATGAAAGGCACGGTAAAGGATACAAGGTGCTCGAGGCGTCTGAACTGATAATAGTATTTGGCCATCTCAAGGCTCAGAGAGTCCCCTATGCGTGGGTCCTCATATGCCTTGAAGTACCGCCTGTATACTTCCTCAGCCTCCTTTTCCTTTGGCACGTCGTAGTTATAGAGGTAGAGGCGTATCAGGTGAAAGTAGCTCTCGTGGGCAAATGAGGAGTCAGGATACTTTCTAATAACCTCCTCGTAGCCCTCAAGCAGTATGCCGCGTTTTTCAGGGCGGCTCATGTGGGAGGTCTTATCAAGCAGATATGTATAGCTCTCAAGGGCCAGTTCCTGCTGTTTCTCCAGGGGGATCTCCTCGGGCTCCTGCTCGGTGGTCGTGAAAGGAACCGTCTGGCAGGATGCCAGCAGCATTGTGATGGAAATGGCCGCAACGGCAATTATCCGGCGGACAGCGCTATTGTGTCTATTTGGCACCTGTGCCTCCTGGGATATCCATTGCGCACCTGAACCCCGTTGTCTCGTCCAGGGCGCCTGGATCAATGAAATTTCTGAGTCCCACACGCAGCACGTTTGCCGCGTTGAACCATGACCCGCCTCTTAGTATCTTGAAATAGCCGGTCTCCGGTCCCTGCGGGTTCTTCGAAGGCGAGTTCTCGTAGTAGTCGTGAGCGAACCAGTCCGCGCACCACTCCCATACCATGCCCGCCATATTAAAAAGCCCGTAGCCGTTTGGCATGCCGTACGTGGCCTTAAAGAGCGGGGGAGGGTCTTCGTTGCTGTCCCATTTACGGTTGTACACCACGCCTTCAGTGGGGAGGGAGTTGCCCCAGACGAACCTGGCCTCTTTTATCTTGCCGCGCGCTGCCTTTTCCCACTCAGCCTCGGTGGGGAGCCTCTTGCCGGCCCATTTGCAGTATTTGTCCGCTGCAAGCCAGACCACGGTTATGACCGGGTAGTCCTCAAATCCCTCGTACGCAATGTATTTGCCTCTCTCATGGGTAATCTCCGTGGGCCACCACTCTTCCCTTTCCTCGTCCTCAATATCCTCCCTGATAACGATCCATTGCTTGCGGTCCTTGACCTGTCCGTTCTTACCGGCTGATTCGTTCAGGAACCTTGCGAACTGGGAGTTTGTCACCAGGTGCTCGTCCATATAGAAGGCATTGACATATACCTTGTGGGGAGTGGTTATCTCTACCAGGTCCGGCTCATCGGTTCCCATCATGAAGGCGCCGGCCGGGATGAGCTTCATCATGACATCGTCTTTAGCCATGAACGTGGAAGGGGCGTCCTCGGCGCATGCTTTGGCATGGGCAAAAATGACCGTAGCAATGAGCAGGCAGCATGTCGTTATAAGTGTCTTACCGTATCTCATAGTCCTTTATCTTGGTCAGGAGTGTCTTGTAGCTTACCTGAAGAAGCGCGGCAGCCTTTGTCTTGTTGCCCCCTGTCTCCTTCATGGCCTGCCGTATGCGTTTTGTCTCCGCAGAGCGCTGTGCCTGTTTTGCCGTGGCCTCCAGGCTTATTTCAGTGTCCGGGCCGACCTCATCGAGGGAGGAGGAGGGAATGGATCTGACTGTGCTCAGCGATATGTCCTCAGGCCTTATGGTATCTCCCTCGCAAAGTATTATCGCCCTCTCTATGGTGTTCTGAAGCTCCCGGACATTGCCCTTCCAGGGGGCGGACATGAGAAGGTCCATGGCCTCGGGGGAGACGGTCCTTACGGTGGATTTCATTGGTCCCGTTAATTCATCGAGAAAGTAATCCACAAGCAGGGGGATGTCCTTTTTGCGTTCGCGAAGGGGAGGGATGCGCACGGGGAACACGTTCAGGCGGTAGAACAGGTCCTCTCTGAAAGTGCCCTTGCTCACTGCCTCTTCAATGTCAGCGTTCGTGGCGGCAACTACCCTGACATCCACCTTTACAGGCTCAACGCTTCCCACCCGGTCAACCTCGCCCTCCTGTATGACCCTCAGGAGCTTGGCCTGGAGGGCGGAGTCCATCTCTGATATCTCATCCAGGAACACCGTCCCCCTGTGGGCCAGCTCGAACTTCCCTACCTTGCGTTTTTCAGCGCCCGTGAACGCTCCCTTCTCGTGCCCGAAAAGCTCGCTCTCAAGAAGGTCCCTGGGTATGGCCGCGCAGTTGATGGGCACAAAGGGCTCATCCCTGCGGTCGCTCAGGTGGTGTACGGCCCTGGCGAAAAGCTCCTTGCCCGTGCCCGACTCTCCAAGGATAAGCACCGTGGTCTTCTGGGGGGCTGCTTTCTTTATGTCAGCCGCGGCCTCCATGATGGATCTGCTTTTGCCTACTATGTCCGGCAGGCCGATCATGGAGGAGAAGGTCTCGCGAAGCAGAAGGTTCTCTGTTATCAGGCGCTGGTTCTCAAAGGCCATCCTGATCTTCATGAGCAGGTGGTCCACGTTAAAGGGTTTTGTGATGAAATCATATGCCCCGCCCTTCATGGCCTCCACCGCCGTGTCAATGGAACCATGGGCGGTCATGACGATCACCGGCCTGAGGGGGCTCTGGTCCTTTGATGCCTTTAAAACCTCTATGCCGTTTCTGCCGGGAAGTTTCAGGTCCGTAAGCACGAGGTCAGGGCCCTTCTCCTTAAGCATCCTGACGCCGTCGTCACCAGTGGATGCAATGAACGCCCCATATCCCTCTGCCTCAAGCGTTTCCTTGAGCATTGATGCCATGGACTCCTTGTCTTCGACTACCAGCACATTCAGCATGCATCTATTTTAGCATATGGTATTATTTGCCCATGAATGCGGCGGCAATAGATGTGGGGTCAAATACTGTCCGGCTCCTGATAGCCCATGATAAGGATGGCTTTAAACCCGTTCTGCATGAGCGGAAGATCACCCGCATGGCAAGCAATATTGATCACACGGGCAGGCTTGACCCGACAGGGGCAAGGGATACGCTTACGGCTATAAAGGGTTTTCTTGATACTGTCTCGGATAACGGGGTGCCGCAGGATAGGCTGCTTGTTGCGGGCACGAGTGCGCTTCGAGAGGCTGATAATGCGGAAGAGCTGCTCTCCGAGGTCCGTTCGCTGACAGGTGTATCCGTCAAGGTGCTCACTTCGGAAGAAGAGGCCCGGGCCACATCTCTTGGGGTTCTAAGCGTGTTCCCCGAGACGGACAGCGCGTTTTTGCTCGATATCGGAGGGGGCAGCACCGAGGCCATAGTGATCTTTGAGGGGAAGGTGCATTCAAGCTGTTCAAGGCCTGTGGGTGTTGTGAAGCTCATTGACCGGCATATCCATTCCGACCCTCCGCGGGATGTCGAGCTTAGAGAGCTCTCTATAGCATGTGAGGATGTGGCTGGCCAGATCTGGCGGGAACTGGGCAAGGGCATGGGAGCAGGCGCGGTATTCATAGCTACGGCCGGCACCGCGACAACAGCCGCTTCCATTGATCTGGAGCTTGAGGTGTATGACCGGGGCAGGGTAGAGGGACACGTTATTGAGATGATAGAGCTTGAGAATATGTTCAGAGAGCTCTCTGTCATGCCCATGAGCGGGCGCAGGATCGTAAAAGGTCTTGAAAAAGGCAGAGAGGACTTGATAATACCCGGGCTTGCTCTTACAATTGATAT
>DAOWET010000042.1 GCA_030638335.1 Nitrospirota bacterium | reverse complement strand
GCACTATCACGCCAAAGGGCTCGGCCCTGTAGTGCCGGAGGTAATCCTTCACATCGCTCTGAACAAACCCGCACAAGTCCTCGCCAAAACCGTTCAGGCTCACGTTTTCCCGGGCAAGGGCCATGGCCGAAGCACTTGAGTCAACGCTCACCACATGCTCCGCCCCTGCCGCAAGCGCGGACACTGTGAAACCCCCGGAGTATGAAAAGGCGTTCAGCACCCGCTCCCCCCGCACATAGCGCCTGAGGGCAAGCCGCTTGTCCCGCTGGTCCAGGAAAAACCCTGTCTTCTGCCCTTCCTTGAGGTCCACGATATAGCGCAGCCCGTGCTCCATTATCTCCACCTGCGCGGGCACATCCCCGTGCAGAGGGCCAGAGACTCCCTGCCCCCGCCCGCGCATTGCAGAATCTGAGCGTTCGAATATCCCCTGAGGGCCCAGGGCCTCAATGAGGGCAACGGTGATCTCGTTCTTCCAGCGTTCAATGCCCGGCGTGTGGAACTGGACCGAGAGCCATCCGGCATACATGTCCACCACCAGCCCCGGCAGGAGGTCTCCCTCGCCGTTTACAAGCCTGAAGGCGTTTGTGTCCTCAGAGTAGGCGTAGCGCTGCCTCAGGGCATGGGCACGCTCAAAACGCCTCTTGAAAAACCCCATGTCCACGCCCTCGCCGTCCCTGTAGCCCCAGATTCGCACTGCGATCTGCGAGTACGAATTAAAATACCCGGAGGCAAGGTACTTCCCCTCCGGGTCCACCAGGCGCACTGGCTCTCCGGCAGGCAGCCCCTCGGGGATTTCCTTTATAGCCCTTGAGAACACCCAGGGGTGAAAGCCCAGCACAGGGCCGACCCTTTTCTTTTTTATCTCAAACGTGACCATACATGTATTGTACCACTGCCTCCGGCCCATACATCATCCATCTGCGTAATACAAGTGTCCGTAAAATATAATTCTTTACATCCTCCACATGTAGGGATAAAATGGAAAAAAGATCCTAATAAACAAACAGGAGGCACAATGAGCCATCCAAGACTCCTTTCTCTCATCCTGGCCGGCGGCAAGGGCAAGCGCCTCTTCCCCCTGACCGCCATGCGCTCCAAACCCGCGGTGCCCTTTGGCGGCCGCTACCGCATAGTGGATTTCGTTCTCTCGAACATGGTCAACTCCAGCATCTACTCAAACTACCTCCTGGTGCAGTACAAGAGCCAGAGCCTGATCGAGCACATCCGCAAGAACTGGGTGCTCTCCCCCATCATGCGCAACCAGTTCATCGCGCTCGTCCCCCCGCAGATGCGCAAGGGCAATAAATGGTTCCTTGGCACGGCGGACGCGGTGAACCAGAACGTGAACCTCATAATCGACAACAACCCCGAGCTGGTCATAATCTTCGGCGCCGACCACATCTACAGGATGGACGTGCGCCAGATGGTGGACTTCCACATTAATAAGGGCGCGGACGTCACCGTGGCCGCGCGCCCGGTGCCTGTGGAAGAGGCCTCGGCCTTTGGCGTGATACACATCGACGACGACCACCGGATCACGGCCTTCAGGGAAAAGCCCCGCAAGCCGCCCCACATGCCCGGCGACCCCACTCGCTCGCTGGTCTCCATGGGAAACTACATATTCAGCCGCGACGTGCTGCTTGAGAGCCTGGCGCGCGCTGAAAGCAAAAAGCAGGACGACTTCGGCAAGCACATACTTCCCGACCTGGTGGATTCGGGGAAGCTCTTTGCCTACGACTTCGAGACCAACGAGGTCCCCGGCATGAAACCCTACGAGGAGCACGGATACTGGCGCGACGTTGGCACCATACAGGCCTTCTATGACTCGCAGATGGACCTGCTCGGGGAAAAACCCGTAATGGACCTGAACAACCCCGACTGGCCCATATACACTGGCACGGACGTTGGCATGTCCTCTGCCCGCGTGTTCAAAGGCAACATAAACAATTCCCTGGTCTCCGAGGGCACACTGATCCTCGGGGGCAAGATAAGAAACTCCATCATAAGGCGCGGAGTAACCATTGAACCCGGCGCCCACGTGGAGGACTGCATCCTCATGGACGGCGTGGTCATAAGGCGCGGGGCCAGGCTCCACAGGGTCATAGTGGACAAGAACAACATAGTGGAGGAGAACGCCGAGATCGGGTTCGACCCTGACAAGGACCGCTTCATGTGCCATATAGACCCATCCGGCATAGCGGTGATCCCGCGGGGGGGCAAGACCAAGGTTCGCAGAAGATCCGTCCCGCGGAAAAAGAAGTGAGCAGCGACAACCAAAGCAGCCCGGACTTGGACCCCACAGTAGAGGAGCTTGCCGGGCTCCTTGGCATACACACCCAATACCATGACATGTGGGGCACGCTCCATCATGCACCTGAGCGGACACTCCGCGCGGTGCTTGCCGCCATGGGCCATACAGATACCAGGGCATCCCTTAAAAAGCTCAAGGAGCTTCCCTGGGGCCGACTCATCGAGCCCTCCCTGGTGGCACTTCAGAGCGAACAGCCCCCATCCATCCCCATCCGCTTCCGGCTTGAGGAAGGCGGCGAGGCCGGGGTCTGCCTTGAGGTGGAATTCACGGAAGATGGCGGGCGGCATGAAAAGCGCTTGATCGAGGGCATCGCGCCCTCGGAGGAGACCACCCTTGATGGCACGAGGCACGTGCGCGTGGATATCCCAAACGATACCAACCGGCCCCTTGGCTACCACCTGCTCAAGGTACGCGCAATGCTTCCCTCTGGGACACTGGAGGGCTCGATGCATATTATCGTAACCCCTGCAAGATGCCACCGCCCGGAGGGCAGGAGCTGGGGCATCACACTGAGCCTCTACGGCCTGCGCTCGGACAAAAACGCGGGCGCTGGAGACCTGGGAGATCTCAAGGAACTGATGGCATGGGCCGGAGGCCGCCTGGGCGCGGGTTTCGTGGGCCTGAACCCCCTCCATGACATACCTAACTCCCTGGCAGAGGGGATAAGCCCCTACTCGCCCATAAGCAGGCTCTACCGGAGCCTTCTATATATTGACCTGGCCCAGGTCCCATACCTGGATGATATGCTCCTTGCAGAAGCGGGACCCTCACTTAAAGCACTCAGGGACACCGATCTCGTGGACTATGACGGGGTGGCGAAACTCAAGGCCTCCCTGCTTAAAAAAGCCTTTGGAAGGTTCTCCGAGGCAAAAGGTAATGGATCGCTGCCCACACAATATATGGAAAGCTACGGCTCCTACCTCGCCCAGGAGGGCCGCGCGCTGGACCTCCACGCCCTGTTCATGGCCCTTGCCGAACATATAAGGGAGTCAGGACGTGCGGGCCGCGACTGGATTGGCTGGCCAGAGCAGTACCGGGACCCGGGAGGGCAGGCAGTAGAGGAATTCGCCAAAGACCACGCCCCGCTGGTGGAGTTCCAGAGGTTCCTGCAGTGGGTGCTGGACTGCCAGATGGCCAAGGTCGCCAAAGCTGCGGAGCATATGCCCATCGGCCTCTACATGGACCTCGCGGTGGGCTCCTCCGACTGCGGCAGCGACACCTGGGCCAACCAAGACCTGTTCGCCCTGGGCATCAACACCGGGGCTCCCCCTGACGACTTCAACCCCCAGGGACAGAACTGGATATTCCCCCCAATGAGACCCGAAGGCCTCAGGGAGACCGGCTACAGCCTCTTTAGAAAGACGCTCAAGGCCAACCTCGCCCATGCCGGAGCGCTGAGGATAGACCATGCCCTGGGGCTGTTCAGGATCTTCTTCATCCCCGAGGGACGGCCCCCGTCAGAGGGGACATATGTGGATTATCCGGCAGAAGACCTCCTGAGGATCATCGCCCTTGAGAGCGAGCGCGCCGGGGCCGCCATCGTTGCAGAGGACCTTGGCACGATCACTGAGGAGGCCCGCGAGGGCCTCTCCAGCAGGGGCATGCTCTCCTACCGGATACTTTATTTCGAGCGCGACTGGGAGCGCGGCGCCTTCCTTCCGCCTGAGTGTTACCCGGAAGAGGCCCTTGCCGCCGTAAACACGCACGACCTTCCCACGCTGAGAGGGTTTTTCGAAGGCACTGACATAGCAAACAGAAAGGAACTCGGTATTTTTGATAAAGATGCCCATGAGAAGGCCCTGGAGGAAAGGGAAAGGGATAAATCGAGCCTAATCAATATCTTGGAGCGCTTCCTGTTACAACGTGGAGTTGTATTGAGCGAGATGCCGGACATCTCACTTGCCGCACATGATTTTCTGGCTGCCACCCCCTCGCTTTTGACAAGCGTGAGCCTTGACGACATCACGGATTCCGCTGTGCAGCAGAACATGCCGGGCGTCACGGAAGGGCATCCAAACTGGAGGCGCAAGTGTTCACGTTCACTTGAGAGGCTTAAAGAGGATTCAGAAGATCCGGGCACCTTTCTTGCTTCTCTTATAAAGGCATTTCGCAACTCCGGAAGAGTTGCGAATGAGGGTGATGTATAATTTTTTCTCACCGCGTATTTACCGGTTCACTTTTTACACCGGATTG
>DAOWET010000293.1 GCA_030638335.1 Nitrospirota bacterium | reverse complement strand
GCAGGCTTCATCGTTCGACTTGCATGTGTTAAGCACGCCGCCAGCGTTCGTTCTGAGCCAGGATCAAACTCTCATATTGAAAATCCTGTTAAGGGCTCCGTTACATACGGAGTGCTACGCATTAATTAGCTTTGTCAAAGATCGAACATACATATTACAGAAATGGATACAGGGTTGTGAACAGGGACAGCTATCGATTTTTCTTCAATAAAACAATGCGAAACAGACATGCACGCAAGAGTGGAACAAGGGCCCGAAATGCTCAGGGAAAAACCTGTTTTCAGCCCTTGGAGGCGAACTTTTCCCTAAGGGCCCTGGCTACGTTATCAGGCACCAAAGAGGACACGTCCCCCCCGTATTCCGCGGCTTCCTTGATGATGGTCGAGGAAAGGAAAATGTATCTCAGAGAAGGCATGAGAAAGACCGTCTCGACCTCTTGGGCAAGCTTCCTGTTCATGAGCGCCATCTGGAGCTCGTACTCGAAATCAGATACAGCTCGAAGGCCCCTCATAAGGGCGTCTATTCCCCGGGTGCGGGCAAAATCCACCAAAAGGGTATCAAAGGGCTCCACTGTCACACCGTCAATTCCGGAGACCGCTTCTTTTATAAGGGAGACACGCTCTTCAACGGAGAATACCAGCTTCTTGTTCGGGTTCTCGCCAACCCCGATAATGATCTTGTCGAACATCTTGCGCCCCCTGATCACGAGGTCCAGGTGTCCGTTGGTGAAGGGATCAAAAGTGCCAGGGTAGATCGCGGTCCGTTCCATTTATTCCTTCCTGTACAGAGTTAATCTTGTGCCGCCATATCTGTATTCCTTGTGCTTGCGAAGAGTTCCTGACTCATCTGGCAGGGTTTCCAATCTTGCGTGCTCAGCTATCACTATAGCACTATCTGCCAGAGCCGTCCCTGAGCCAAGCATCGGGAGCACAGCATCAAGCTCTCCTGAGCCGTATGGAGGGTCAAGGAAGACTATGTCCAGCTTGAGCCCGGTCTTTTCAGCGTACTTAATGAAAGCCCCCGCATCCATTGCCTTGATATCCGCCCTGTCCTTGCATCCACAGTGGGCAAGCAGGCCCTCAAGTTCGCGCGAACGCTTTCTGTCCGCTTCAACAAAGTAGACTTTTGCCACCCCACGGCTCATGGCCTCCATGCCAACAGTTCCGCTTCCGGCATAGATGTCCGCAAAGACCGCACCCTTAATGCCCGGACCTATTATATTGAATATGGATTCCCGCACCTTGGAGCTGGTTGCGCGAAGCGCTCCGTGGTCTGAGCGTTTGCCGAGGCCCTTCGGGTTTATCTTCTTCCCCTTGAGCGACCCTCCGGTCAGCCTCATGGCACTTGCCTTTGCTGTACTGACAAAAACGCAATAGTATCCATGACAATATTATACAGAATACAAGCGTCAGAGCTTAAGTCGGGCAGGGGGCAATCTGGATTCCCTGCTCCACGTTACCGTAAAATACATGATGGCAAAAGTAATTTTCAAGGAATCATCATACGAATATAAAGTGCTGCGCAAGGACGTACAGGACACACTGGAAGCCCTTGAGCATGAAACCATCTCATCAGGGACCAAGGTGCTTATCAAGCCGAACATCCTTGGGCCGGCGCACCCTGACCAGGCAATGACAACACACCCGCTCGTGGTCAGGGCAGTTGCGGAATACGCCCTTGACAAAGGCGCGAAAGTGCAGGTCTCAGACAGCATGGCGATGGGGATTTTCTCTAAAGCCATAAAGGACTGCGGGTACGATGAATCCCTTGCCGAAATGCATGTGAAGCTCTCTGAACTCACAGGATCCAGAAGCGTAATGACGCAGGGGCCCTTTGGAACCATCGAACTCTCAAAAGAAGCGCTTGAGGCTGATGTGATAGTGAACCTCCCTAAACTCAAGACCCATACACAGATGGCCCTGACCCTTGCGGTCAAGAACCTCTTTGGCTGTGTAGTGGGCGCACGCAAGCCCGAGTGGCACTTCAGGGTTGGCGAGGACAAGGAGCTTTTCGCAAAGCTGCTCGTCTCCATATACGGAGTGCTCAGGCCATCCATAAATCTGATGGACGGCATACTCGCCATGGAGGGCACAGGTCCCGGCACCAGAGGCGTTCCCAGACATCTGGGCCTCATTATCGCAAGCACTGACGCGCTTTCTCTGGACAAGGCCGTATGCGAGATGTTCGGGCTGGACCATTACGCCCTGATGACCAGCAGCGCTGCAAGGGAGCTGTGCCTTGAGGGAGATGATCCAAAGGTCTTGACAGAAGGCGCCATGCCCGGGATAAAGGACTTTGATATCCCCGAGACCACTGACCTGCTCTTTGGCCCGCGTTTTGCGCGCGGGTTCTTAAGGCGGCATATAGCGAGCAGACCCGTAAACCTGAAAGACGAATGCAAGTACTGTAACGAATGCGTTGGTATTTGCCCCGCTAGTGCCATAACCAACCCCGGGGAAAAACTCGTCTTTGACTATAATAAATGCATAAGGTGTTACTGTTGCGTTGAGGTCTGCCCTCACGCGGCAATGATAAAACACGATACGCTTGTCAAGAAGATGCTCGGGGTGTTCATCGAGCGCAGGCGCAGGGCCATGGGCGAGAGGACAGGCATTGGACATGGATGCCGTAAGGATAAGTAGGCGATGAAGCATACATACAAAACAGGGTTCAGTTTCGGCCTCACATCAGGCATAATCACCACGCTCGGGCTAATGGTTGGCCTCAGCTCCGGCACAAAGAGCAGGCTTGCGGTCATAGGCGGCGTGCTTATTATCGCTATTGCCGACTCGCTCTCCGACGCCCTTGGCATACACCTTTCAGAGGAGGCCGAGCACGTGCACACAGAGCGGGAGATATGGGAAGCGACCTTCTCAACGTTCATTGCCAAGTTCGCAACGTCAATGACCTTCATCGTGCCGCTTCTGCTCCTTGACCTCAAAACGGCTGTGGTCGCGTCTGTTGCCTGGGGAATGTTTCTCTTAAGCGCGTTCAGCATAACCATAGCCAGGGGGAAGGACATACCGGCCTGGAAGGTCGTAACAGAGCATCTCACAATAGCGGGCTTTGTCATAGCTGTATCGCATTACGCGGGAGAGCTCATCTCGCGCACTTTCGGATAACCGGGGGCCAAGGCAATGGAACAGTTAAGCCGGGATCCGGTACTCATATATTTTCTGGTAAGTTCTGCCGCCTTCATAATCATATCCATGCTGGTGGAGACCATGGTAAGGCGGCGCAACAGGACCGAGACCGATTTTCTCACGTATGAGGCCATTCGAAGGGAGATGAGCGAGTTCGACCTGTTCGTCGAGTCCGCATCCCTGTGGAACATTAAAACGGAACAGGTTGAGAAGGATTTCAAGGAATACCTGCGAGACGGCTCTTTGCCTTTTTATCTGAGACAGATGATCCGCTGCATTAAGGAGCAGTAGGACTATCTTCCGGCCATCTCCGGGTCAAGGGCGCACCTGAAGCCGATCCTGCTGTTCTTGAAATCCGGGCTTAGCCGGACCCTGTAGCTTACGCGAAGATACCTCGGCAGGTCGTCCCATGCGCCTCCCCTTAAAACCTTGTCCACGCCCTTTTCCGGCCCTCTGGGATCATTGACCGGGCTTCCGGCATAGTAATGCTCGTTGTACCAGTCAGAGACCCATTCGCGCACGTTGCCGCTCATGTCATACAGGCCTATGGCGTTTGGCTTGAGCTCTCCAGGCATATGCACTGTGCCGGATGAGTTTGATCTCATCCATGCGTAAGATCCAAGGTCGGATAGCACTGCGGTGCCTGCCCACATGTCATCAATACCCTCGGCATGCGCCGCGAACTCCCACTCAGCCTCTGTGGGCAGTCTCTTCCCAACCAGTGAGCAGTACCTTGACGCCGAATGCCAGCTCACGGATTCCATGGAAAGAGCCTTGCCTGCGAACCTTGCCGGGTTCGTCCCTGTAACTTCCATATAATCTTCCTGGACCACTTCCTTCATATCAATGTAGAAATCATCAAGGCAGACATCATGCGCGGGGGTCTCACCCTCAAAAGCGTCCTCCTTGTGGTTGCCCATTACAAAGCAGCCCTCCTGCACCAATACCATCCCATGGGTCGAGGATATACGTGCGGAGATATCTCCCGCCGCCTCCTCAAGCTTAACCCCGGAAGATTCCTCTCCAACAGTACTGAGCACAGGCTCGGGCCTGTGTGCAAGGGCTTCAGGGTCTTCCTTTGCAAGGGGCGGTTCTACTTCCTTAAGCTCTGGTAAAGGTGTCAGTAGAACAAAGGGCTTTTTCTCGTCCTCGTATTTTCGCGTTTCCGTAACATCAGGCTCCGGGCTTTCAGGGACCAATACGGGCTTTTCCACTTTCTGTCCGTTTCCGGTTATGCCCGAAGGTTGAGTAGGCATCTCAGCGCACTTTGAGACCAGAAAAAGCGCTATCACGGTCGCTGCGATGATATATAGATATCTTCCTGCTGGCAATTCAGTTCTCCTTATTGTAAGTACGTGCATTATATCATTTTTCCGGACAATTATGTTCCAACGCCCTTTCAGGGAAACGGGCAAATAATGTATCCTTTACTATGTCTTTGAAAATAGTGCATATTCCTCCCGGTGCAAGGCAAGCGCACATGGAGCTTCTGTCAAAGGCCCTTGGCAGGGCTGATACGAAGGACCATTCCTCTGTTTGCATTATCTCACCCACCAGGCACCTGCTGGATAACAGGAAGCGGATGATACATGAGGTCCTTGGGCCTTGCTACATACCCCCTGTGATGATGACACTCAGGCAATTCTCAATACATGTATCAACAACTTATGGCGGAACTACAAGGTTCCCGGACGAATTCATCGCCCCTTTCATCTCTTCAAGGGCAGATTCCGGCATCGGGTATGCCACACTGGCGGCAGAGTTCATAAGCGAGATAAAGCACCAGTATCCAGGCGTGCCGCAGGATGAGATAAGATCCGTTCTTTCCGCTGCATTCGAGAAGGAAGATATCCCGGACGAGGTGGCAAAACGGGCCAATGAATGCCTTGATATTATGGACAGGTACGAGAGTTCGCTTAAAAACGCCGGATTATCCGACTCCGCTGATGTGATAGCAAATGCCGCAGGCACCCTGGATGAACTCGATATATCCACACTTATACTAGACGGCTTTTATGAGCTGACACCCCTGGAACTCAGGCTGGTCCAGGCTCTCGTTGGCAAGGTGGACCATTGTCTTGTTCTCATCCCCATAAGCCACGCCGGGGATGACCTTTCATACTGCTTTTCCGGGGAGCTTGCAAAGGGCTTTGATGTAACGCCGGAATTAATTGATATCAAAGACAATTCAGAGAACCCTCCAGCCT
Organism: Nitrospirota bacterium; assembly: GCA_030638335.1. Lineage (GTDB taxonomy): Bacteria > Nitrospirota > Thermodesulfovibrionia > Thermodesulfovibrionales > JdFR-86 > DAOWET01. Next base: position 11,605 of record DAOWET010000293.1, on the reverse strand, counting down.
TTACGCACTTTCCGGCTAAGGGCCTTGAGGACGAGGTGGAGAGCATTGCAAGGGATATCAAGGCCAATTACTTGAACTCGCGCAACAGGGAGCTTGAGGATACGTGGATCGTTTTCCCCAAGCTCGCTCCCTACAGGTCCATGGTAGAAAGGGTCCTTACCCGCTATGGCATCCCCCATTGCTTCTCATCAGGACAGTCCCTTGCGGACAGACCCGCATACCGCGACCTTATAAGCATGTTGGAAGCAGTTATGGGTAACTACCCCCGCGTAGCCTTCTCAAGGATGCTCCACAGCCCCTATTTCAGGAATGTTCCCTCTGAACTGAAGGCCCGGGTTCCATCCGTCTCACTTTCCACCGGGCTGATCAGGGGCGCAAACGCCTGGCGAAGGGCATTCAAGGCGCATGGTCTGCTGAAGGAGATAAACACGGTTCTAAAGGCTCTTGAACCGATTAAATCACTATCTGATTCATCGTCTTTTAGCAGTTTTGTTAATGTTTTACTTGATGTTCTTGCAAGGCTTGGATTTGAGCCCTCTGACCAAGGTATTGCTGAGACCGAGGATGCCCTGGGCACGCTTGCCATGCTGGACCAGATCTTTGGTGATGGTGCAGGTGACAAAGCAGGCCCCGGGGAGTTCATTGAGGCTGTAAAACGCGCGCTCGGGGCAAGATGCCCGTCTTCTGACAGCCTGGGCGTAAGGGTAGCTGAGCTTTTCGAGGTCAGGGGCCTTGAACCCCGGATGCTCTACCTCGGAGGCCTCAAGGACGGAGACCTGCCCGCAAGGCCGGAAATGGACTTTATCCTGCCTGAGCGCGTAAGGAGCAGGCTCGGGCTTGTGGACATGAGCCGCTTCATGCACCTGCAAGGGCATATATTCAGGCGTTTGAGCACCTCGGCCAGTGGGCTGTTCATGTCATACCCGCAGATGGAGGGGGACAAGCTCTTCCTGCCCTCCATATACCTCTCGGGCGGTACGGAAAAGGACTTGCCGGTTAAGGGAATCTATTGTGAGGAAGAGCTTCAGACCTGCAGGGCAACTGCTCCAGAGCCGCCAAAGCCAAAGCCAAAGGAGGTTAGCTCAATAGCCTTTGCCAAAGAAGGCACAAGCATAAGGGTTACTGATATCGATTCCTACAGAAGTTGTCCTCGCAGGCATTTCATAGAGAAAGTTCTTGGGCTCACCCCCACTGAGGTGCAACAGTATGAAATTGACGCGCGTGAGCTTGGGATTATCGCGCACAGGGTTATGGAGGGTCTGATCTCCGGCCCCCTGCCCTCGCTTGAGACATTTACTGAAAGAGCAGAATCAATTCTTGATGATGTATTAGCCGACTCAGGGCTTGATAAATACCTGGCAAAGCTAATGAAAGAGAGCTTTCTTGCACTTCTGCCTGAAATACATGAGCTTGAAAGCGCGCTTGAGGAGGAAGGCATAAAAAGCCATGAGCAGGAAGTTACTGTAAGAGAAGCTATTAATGGCATCAACCTCAGGGGCAAGATAGACCGCATAGACAATAATGATGACAACACTGTATCGCTTATTGATTACAAGACAGGTGCGTCTGACATAAGTGCTGTCAGTGCCCTTAGGGGAGAGAACCTTCAGTTATTCATATACGCGTCCATGCTTGCCGCAAGGGGCAAGAGCCTTAAACGTGTGGGCATATACTCTCTAAAGGATATAAGGCTGAAATGGGTCCCGAACCCAAGAGACCTGAAAAATGGGAATGATATGAATACATTAATAGATGCAGCAAGCACATTCCTTAAAGAGACAGCCTCTGATATGGCTCATGGCTCATACCCTGCCCTTCCATTAAAGGAGGACAGGTGCATGAATTGCCATGAAAGGTCTTATTGTCCATACATACATGGTACGGGAGAGAGCCAGGATGCCTGACAAAAAACCAGCCGGAATGCCAGACGAAATGCCAGCCGAAATACCAGATAAATATCTTGATACGGATTTGAGCGTGATAATCTCATCTCCTGCCGGAAGCGGCAAGACGGAAAAGCTTGCGCGAAGGTTTATAAGCCTCATTGAATCCGGAACAGACATTCAGCGCATTGTCTGCATAACCTTCACGGAAAAAGCAGCCGCGGAGATGAAACAGCGCATACTGACCATCCTCGAGCGTGACCATCCCGAGATACTTGAGAGGGTCAGGGAGAAGATCCCCATGATGCGCATATCCACAATACACGCCTTCTGCCTGAAGGTGCTGAAACGCTTCTCCATCGAGCTTGGCATGGACCCGTCACTGGATGTAATGGATGAGCTGAATGCGGAGGAACTCTGGAGGGAATCCGTGCAAGAGGCATTCATATCGGAGGGCTCCGGGGAAGGTCCTTTTTTCAAGGCCATAAAGGCGCGAGGGCTGAAGGGCTGGAACACTGTCAGGCGTGCCCTCACAGAGATCCACCAGAGGTCCCCTGCTCCTGAGCTTATCCTGAGTGACCCTGAGGGCATTGATAACCTGGGGCCTGATGCGGCAGGCATGCTGGCACTATATTCAGAATGCCTCACAAGGTACAAGCGCAAAAAGGCAGAGCAGCATCTTCTTGACTACAATGACCTTGAGCTTCTTGCATATAAGGCGCTATCGCTTGGCTCGCAATCTCATAACATTCTCTATTCATTTGATGAGCACACGGACCATCTCCTTGTGGACGAGTTCCAGGACACAAGCTCGCTGCAATGGATGATAATCGACAGGTTGACCGAGGAATGGCGCTCCGGGCTTGGAGCAAAGCGCTCCCATGGAGTCAAGCCCACAATATTTCTTGTCGGCGACGAGAAGCAATCCATCTATCTCTTTAGAGGCGCAAATGTCAGCGTTTTCAGAGATGCAGGCAACAAGCTGACACGATGGATGGGCGAGGATTACTGCTTTCTGGAAGTAAAAGAGAACTACAGGAGCCTGAGCGCAATAACTGATTTCACTAATTCTCTCTTTGAAAAACTCATGCACAAAAGTCCCACTGATGGATGGATGACCCGATACTCTCCATTTGAGCATACAAGAGAGGGCGATGGGAACGTGGAGCTGCTGCTCTTTGATGGCGAGGGCAGCACAAAGGAGATAAGGCAGAGAGAGGCCAAGATCATCTCAAGCAAGATACTGGCGCTTGTGGGCAAGCACGAGGTCACAGTGGATAAGGAAAAAAGGCCATGCAGGTTCGAGGACATGGGAATACTGATCAGAAAACGCACTCACCTTGCCGTAGTTGAGAGTGCGCTAGGCTCAGCGGGGATCCCATACATAGTGCTTAAGGGCATTGGTTTCTTCGAAGAGCCAGAGGTTGCGCTGCTAAGGGAGCTTGTATCGTTCCTAACTGACACCAGTGATGATTATGCACTTTTCTGTCTTCTGCGCTCACCAATGTTCGCCCTGAAATATCATGATATTACAACCCTATGCAAACAGGAAGCATCGCTGTTTTCAGCAATTGAGTCTTCTGGGTCAGACAAACATATTGAGATCGCAAACCGCCTTGCCCGGTGGAGGGAATCACTTGCCACAGAGCCTCTTGCCCAGGCGCTTGAAAGCGTTCTTACCGAGACAAGTGTATGGTCACACTTTGCTGAGCCCCAGCGGCATGCAAATATCAGAAAGTTCCTCCTGCTTGTTGAGGCACAGCAGGCCGAGGGGTTATCACTGCTTGAGATCAGAGAACGGTTGCTGGCAAACAGAGATTCTCATAATGTATCCAAGGCCAATGTAAACGCAGAGGGCATGGATGCTGTGCGCATCATGACAATTCATGCAGCCAAAGGCCTGCAATTCCCAATGGTTTTCCTGCCGGCAATGGATGAGAAGTTATCATCAAAATCCGGGCCTGTTGTTTTTCATGAGTCAGAGGCAGGCATATCAATGCACTACGAGGAAGACCATGCAAAGAGGCGCAAGCTTGAGCCATTCCGCATCCATAAGCTAAAGGAAGAGGAAGAGCAAAAAAGGCTTTTCTATGTCGCCGTAACGCGAGCAATGGACTATCTTTGCATGAGTGGCGCTGAGCTTAAAAACAAAAAGAAACTGCAAGGCAGGCTCTCGTACCTTGAGGACGCCTTTGGCATCTTCAGCAAAGACGACCTTACAGGCCTTCCCTTCAGTATCGGGCATTGCCAGAGCCTTGGAAACGCACCGCTGTTTGACCTGAAAAGGAAAAGCGCGCACCCGGCGGGGCCTGAGCAAGGCCATGGCGCACAACATGCAGAGTCCTTCACCTACGCTCTTAAGTACGAACCACGGACGCGCTGGGCAGGCGTCACCGAAGACACCGAAGTTATCAGAAAGGACCATGGCAGGGACTGGGTCATCACGGGCACAGTGCTCCACGTGATACTGGAGGAGATCTCCCTTGGGAGGCTTGCCTGCAAAGATACGCTTTCAAGGGCTCAGGCCCTTCTCAAGGGGAAGCTTCCCCAGGGCCAGAGGATGGAAAATGTTCTGCAGGCCATCGGCAAGTCAATGGAGAAACTGGACGAGTCAGGCATACTTGCCGATGTGGTGCTCCCGCAGCCGGGCAAAGCGTATGCTGAACTTCCATTTGTCATGGATGTTGGCGGCAAGGTATACGGCGGCAGGATAGACAGGGTGGTCATACGGGACAGGATCGCCCGGGTCTATGATTACAAATGCTTCCCCGTGCGCCCGGATGAGGAGCAGGGGCTGATCGAACAATATGCGCATCAGATGTCCCGCTATTCAAGTGCGGTGGAAGAACTCTTTGGTTTGAAGGTGGAGGCGTTTCTTGTCCTGACAAGCGAGGGCAGGATTGTCAGATCCTGATATCGTTGATCTGTTTGCGCAGGCGTTTCATGACGACCTTGCCGTTTCCCGTATTCATGACGATTCGCCTGCCGGTATTGCCGCCAACATCAATGGCAACTATGGGTATTCTCAACTGGCCAAGCATGTCTTTTGCAAGTATGATATTGCGCTCGCTGACGTTTATTGCTCCCCTGGTGATCATGAGCACCTGCCCGCCACCAAAGACCTTGGCTTCCAGCCTGCCCCTGGAGCACCCAAGGGCCTCCATCTTTTCCACAAGCCTTGTAATGGCAATATTGCCGTATCTTGGAGAAGCAAGGCCTTCCCCGTTCCATAATGGGAGCATGTAGTGGTTTATCCCGCCCACCCCGGCTCTCTTGTCAAAAAGGCAGACGGAAATGCAGGAACCCAGGACCGTGGTGACCACGTGAGGTTCCGTATTCGTGAATATATTTCCTGGATACAGGTAGTGGCGTTCCAGATCCACCAGGCTGTCCGTATCTTTTCTCCAGGAATTTTTCATGGTTCGCTCTTCGCGCATCTCCGTATCTCAGCAACAGGGTATATGCAGCCTAGAATTCCTCTTCGGTCCCGAATATGAACTCGTTGCCATTCTCGGAAAACACATCCACTTCACTGTCGCCCTCGAACTCAGGGACGGTGATCCTGAATGTACAGCCTTCCCCCCCTGCCTTGCCTGAGAAATCTATCGCGCCCCCGAGCTGGTTAAGGAGGGATTTCACAATGCTCAGACCAAGGCCATGCCCGTGGTGCTCCTTGCGCGTGCCAGAATCGAGCTGCCTGAAGCGGTCAAATATGCGTTCCCTCTCTTCATTTGCGATATCGGTGCCCTGGTCCTCTATTGACACGGACAGGCCCACGTCAACAGGCTCGGCGTTTACCTTGATGGTTTTGCCCTCAAGGCTGAACTTCACCGCGTTCGAGAAAAGGTTCATGAGTATCGCGTGCAGCTTAAGCGGATCGGTCTTCATTGTAAATGAATCTCCGCCCTCACAGTGGAACTCTACATCCAGGCCCTTTTCCTCGATCTTGTGCGAGAAGGCATTGATTATTCGCCTGAAGAACCTCTCCACCTCAACGTTTGCAATGCCCACCGAAGACTCGCCGGCCTCTATCTCGGCTGCAATGAAAATGTTATTTAGTTGGAAATCCAGATCAAATGCCTCGTTATAGATGCTCTGAGTGATGGACTTCAATTCGTCCTTGTTATGAGTACCGTCCTGAAGGTGCCTGGAAAGGCCCATTATAGACGTGAGAGGGTTGTTTATCTCGTTTCGGATGTTAGAGAGGAAGTCGCTTTTTGTTGCCTCGGACTCCTGGAGCTTACTGTTTACCGACTCGAGTTTATCGGTCAGTATCTTAAGGTCATGCAGCGTCATGTTGTACTCATCAAGACGTCTGTTGATCTCGCCCACAAGTTCCTTGTCACTGATATTTTTCACCTCAGGCCTCCTTAAGTCAAAGAAATACGGCAGGTCTCCTCATTACATCATATCTCATATAATATATAATGTAAAACCAAAAGAGGTGCGCGGAAAGCAGGAGAGAAAGTGGCGCGCCCAGGAGGAGTCGAACCCCCAACCTCCCGGTCCGTAGCCGAGCACTCTATCCAATTGAGCTATGGGCGCAACCACTTCTGCTGATGCCCCGACGGGCACCAGCAGAAAAAATCATTCAAACGCAGGTCAGACTAGTTCTTGACCCCGGACTTCAGGGTGATACCGTACTTCTCATGCAGGAAAGGATGGATTGCCGGAAAACGGGCGTAAAGCCATCCAGAGAATATCTCCTCCTCGCCCTCGATAACCTTGATCTGAATGGCGGGGTTGTTCGGGTCCGGGGAACTGGATGTTATAGTGCTGCCGTCCATCCTGAAATCAGGCAGGAAATCACCCACAACAAGTTTGAGACCGGAACCCTCGATCGTGTACTCGGCGTTCAGAGGTATCTTAACGTCCTTTGTCGAACCGCTGGATTTATCCTCAAGAGCGATCAATGCGGAACCCCATACACCCTTGACTCCCTCGGGAACGACGATCTGTGTCACCGGGGCGATTATCGGGCCGCCGGGATCACCCCCAGTTGAGGGATGCCCCTGAGGAAGGCTGCTGCCTGGTTTATCTGCGGTGATCGGGGCCTCGTCCTGCTTGCTGCAGGCAACGGCCGAGAACACCAGTGCGAACACTGCGATCAGTACGATTATTCTTGATTTCATCAACCAAACCTCCATAGTATTTTCTCTGGCGGAGAGGGAGGGATTCGAACCCTCGATAAGGTATAACCCCTATAACCGCTTAGCAGGCGGCTGCCTTCAGCCACTCGGCCACCTCTCCAGGCAGAATGGATATTTTATCAACTCTCCAGGGCTTTTGTAAAGCGCTGGAGAGGCCATCGACACAGGGCAAACCCTGCATATTTATCGCATTTTTACAGGCCAGAGGCAGTCCGGCGGCAGCCTCAGGCAGTCAACTCCTTATTGCCCCTTGAGATCTCCGATCCATCCAGAGGACCAAACACGGTGATGGCCAGTTTCCCGCTTGATACAAGCCTCCGGGCCAGATCACGTGCATCCTTGAGGCTAACAGCATCTATCTCCCTTATTATCTCCTCCGGAGTATAATAGCGGCCATAGAATATCTGCTGGTTGGCAAGGTTCTGCATCCTGCGCGAAGAGGACTCAAGCCCGAACATCACCGTGGCCTTCAGTTGCCTCTTTGCCCTTTCGAACTCATCGTCTCCCAGCGTATCGGGGAGGCCTGAGAGCTCTCCTGCGGCAGTCTCTATCACCTTGTTCACGTTCTCTTTTGCAGTGCCCGCGTAAAGCCCCCAGACACCGGTGTCCTTATATGATGAGAGGAAGGAGTAGACCGAATAGGCCAGGCCCCTCTTCTCCCTCACCTCCTGGAAAAGCCTCGAACTGATGCCTCCGCCAAGCACGGTATTAAGAAGAAGCGCCCCATACCTGTCCGGGCTGTTCTGGGCTATGCCCTCTATCCCGATGCAGACATGAGACTCTGCCAGGTCCCTCTGGTGCACGTTCAGCCCGGCCTTGAAGGGGGATGTAACAGGGGCATTGACCAGGCCTTTGCGCTCAATGCCTCCAAGGGCTTCCCTTATAAGCCCCTCGATCCTGTCCTCGTTAATATTCCCGGCGCACGAGACAACTATCCTGTCGGTGGAGTAAGAGGAATCAACATAAGAGAGCAGGTCGTCCCTGTTCAGAGACGTAACTGTTTCCTCGGTGCCAAGCACAGTCTGCCCAAGGCCGCCTCCCTTGCCCCATACATTCGCGCTGAAGAGGTCATGCACGTAATCATCGGGTGTGTCCAGGACCATGCGTATCTCTTCGCGCACCACCGACTGCTCACGCTTGAGCTCATCCTCAGGGAAGGTCGAACTGACAAAGATATCAGCAAGCAGTTCAAGGCCCTGCTCAACACTCTCGTCCATGACCTTGATGTAGTAAGCGGTGTTCTCTTTTGATGTAAAGGCATTGAGCTCAGCGCCGATGGAATCGATGGCTATCGCAATGTCCTGTGCGCTGCGTTTTCCCGTGCCCTTGAAGAACATGTGCTCAAGGAGGTGTGATATGCCGTTTTGCCCGGGTGTTTCGCCCCTGGAGCCGGCAAGCACCCATATTCCCATTGCAACCGAACGGAACTCGTCCATCCGTTCCAGAAGAAGCGGGATGCCGTTTTGGAGCCTCAGACTTTTATACATTTATTCTCCAAAAAAACGGGGTTACTCATAGGTAACCCCGTCTTGATCTGATATGTCAATAACAATTAGCGCCGTTCTCTGCGCTTCCTGTCGCCTCCACCGCCACGGCCTCCGCCGGAACCGCCTCTGGGCTCCTCGCCGTCACCGGTATAATCGTCCAGCAGGACCTTGCGGCTTAAGCGCACGCGGCCCATCTTGTCTATCTCGATGACCTTGACCTCAACCTCGTCGCCCTCTTTGAGGACCTCGGTCACGGTATCGAGCCTGCGGTTCTCGATCTGCGAGATATGCAGCAGTCCGTCCTTGTTGGGCATGATCTCCACAAAGGCGCCAAAGTCGGTGATCCTCACCACCTTGCCCTTGTAGACCTTGCCCTCCTCGGGCTCTTCCACCAGGCCCTTGATTATATCTATGGCCTTCTGGGCCGAGTCCTCGTCGTTTGAGGCAATGCTGATGAGCCCGGCGTCGTCCACGTTGATCTTGCAGCCGGTCTCCTCGATGATGCCGCGGATGACCTTGCCGCCGGTGCCGATGACGTCGCGGATCTTGTCCTGCTTGATCTGCAGGGTGAAGATACGGGGCGCATGCGGGGAAAGCCCTTCGCGGGCCTCAGGCATGGCGGCCTTCATCTCGTTAAGGATATGGAGACGGCCTTTTCTGGCCTGCTCCAGGGCCTGCTGCATTATCTCCCTGTTGATTCCAGCTATCTTCACGTCCATCTGGAAGGCGGTTATGCCCTTCTCAGTGCCTGTGACCTTGAAGTCCATGTCGCCGAGATGGTCTTCCACGCCGAGGATGTCAGTGAGCACCTTGTAGCGGTCTCCCTCCATCACAAGGCCCATCGCGATGCCTGCAACAGGGGCCTTTACCGGCACGCCCGCGTCCATAAGAGAGAGAGTCGCGCCACAGACAGTTGCCATGGATGACGAGCCGTTTGATTCCAGTATCTCCGAGACTATGCGGATAGTGTAAGGCCAGTCTTCCTTTGAGGGAAGCACGGGCCTTATGGCACGGTCGGCCAGCGCTCCGTGGCCTATCTCGCGCCTGCCGGGGCCGCGAAGGAACCTGGCCTCGCCAACGCTGAAAGGCGGGAAGTTGTAATGGAGCATGAAGGTCCTGAAGTAGTCGCCCTCAAGGGCGTCTATCCTCTGTTCGTCGTCAGAGGTGCCAAGCGTGGCAGTGACAATGGCCTGTGTCTCTCCACGCGTGAACAGCGCGGAGCCATGCACGCGGGGCAGAAGCCCGGCCTCTATGGTTATGGGCCTTACTGTCTCAGAGTCCCTGCCGTCGGCACGCACACCCTCGTCGAGTATCATGTTGCGAAGGAGGGATTTCTCAAGGTCGTAGAAGACCGTGACAGCGTCACCGATGGTTGCGCCGTCATCGTCCTTGAACGCTTCCTTAACTTCGTCCTTGATGTCTCCAAGCGCGTCCTGCCTCTGGAGCTTGTCAGCTATCTTGATGGCTTCCTTGATCTTGGGGATGACCAGGTCAGAGACCTTTGCCTTGAGCCCTTCGTCTATTACCTCTTCAGTGACCTCGCGCTTGGGCTTGCCGACCTTGTCCCTGAGTTCGCGCTGCAGGGCATTGAGTTTCTTTATCTCCTGGTGCGCCAGGTCTATGGCCTCCAGGAAATCAGCCTCGGATGCCTCGCCAGCCATGCCCTCCACCATAACGACCGCCTCGTCAGTGCCGGCCACGATGAGCTCCATGTCAAGCTCTTCGGATTCCTCGAGGTCGGGGAATATTATGAACTCCCCGTCCTTCCTGCCGACCCTCACGCCGGATACCGGGCCGTCGAAGGGGATGTCCGAGATCATCATGGAGGCGGATACACCGGTAATGCCCATGACGTCCGAGGTGTTCTCATCCCCGAACGAAAGCACCGTCACTATCCCCTGGGTCTCGCATTTAAATCCCTTTGGGAACATGGGGCGGATGGGCCTGTCTATAAGGCGGGAGGTAAGTATCTCTTTCTCCGACATCCTGCCCTCGCGCTTAAAAAACCCTCCGGGGATCTTTCCTGCCGAATAGGTCTTTTCGAGGTAGTCAATGGTAAGCGGGAAAAAGTCTATCCCTTCCCTTGCTGTCTTCGAGGCCACCGCTGTGGCCAGTACGAATGTGTCGCCATACTTTAATAATGTGGAACCGCTTGCCTGACGGGCTATCTGGCCCGTCTCGAACTTGAAGCTCTTATCCCTAATGGATAATTCAACACTTGTCATATTTTCCTATTTCCTCAGATTCAGAGTTTCGCGAATTTTCTCGTACCTGTCTTTGCTCTTCTTCTTGAGATACTTGAGAAGGGTCCTTCTCTGCCCAACGAGCATGAGCAGCCCCCGGCGTGAGTGGTGGTCCTTCTTGTGAGTCCTGAAGTGGTCGGTGAGGTAGGTGATCCTCGCGCTCAAAAGAGCGATCTGGACCTCAGGGGAACCAGTATCGCTGTCATGCACCTTGTGCTGTTGGATGATGTTTTCCTTGCCTTGCTTGTCAAGTGGCATCTGTTTCCTTCTCCTGTCTTTTCTTTATTCCCTATTGTGTTAGCTAGTTAGTCTAGCATAGAAGTTCTGACCGAGTAAAGCGAAAGCAGCGACTTTGAAGGCATTTTTTACAATAATCCAAAGCGCTCGAACTACCGCTCTAAACACTCAATTTTGCGCCCTCTTCCGGTCTGCATATTTCGCTTATCGCGCCAAACAACTCCTGGCGGGAATTATTTGCCTTGGGGAGGGCTTTCCTTCATTTGGGTCTCTGTCGTATGCGGGGTCGTATCCGGGTTATCGCATTTAAAATGGCAGCTGCCACAGACAGGTTTTATTAAATAAATGCCTACCTGGCTATTTTGTAGCCCTTTTCCGCCCAGGCAGGGAACCCGCCCTGGAATATGCGGATGTTCTTGTAACCCGACCTCTGCGCCACAACCGCGGCGCCCTGGCTGAGGGATCAGCCCCGTCCACGGCAGTATATGACTATCGGGTAGCTCTTGTTCTGGGGAAGATAGCCGGGCAGATAGTTGAAAGCCTCGGGCGGGACGCTGAGGGCCCCGGGCAGATGCCCCTTGTTGTACTCGTCCCTGTTTCTAGCG
>DAOWET010000189.1 GCA_030638335.1 Nitrospirota bacterium | reverse complement strand
TTCAAGGCAGTGCCGAACATCAACTGCTTTGCGGTGAAGGCCAACTCCAACCTCGCTGTGTTAAGCCTGCTTGGCAAGCACGGCGCGGGCGCGGACGTTGTCTCGGGCGGAGAGCTGTATCGCGCGCTCAAGGCAGGCATCCCACCGGCTAATATTGTCTACGCTGGAGTGGGCAAGACCACCGACGAGATACGCTATGCGCTTAAGTCGGGCATACTCATGTTCAATATCGAGAGCCTGGACGAGCTTGCCGCGATCAACGAGGTGGCCGGGCGTATGCGCAAGAAGGCACCCATCGCGCTTCGGGTGAACCCGGACATAGACGCTGGCACGCACCCCTATATCACCACGGGGCTCAAGGAGTACAAGTTCGGCATACCGCGCGAGCAGGCTCTTGAGTTCTACAGGTTTGCAACGAAGATGAAGAACATCCGTATCAGGGGCATACAGAAGCACATTGGCTCGCAGATCACTGAGGTGCGGCCCTTTGCGGACGCGCTGGAGCGAGTGCTGGTGCTCGTGGACGAACTCAAGGCCGACGGCGTGGAGATACAGTACATAGACATTGGCGGAGGGCTTGGCATCTCATACGACGGGGTTGCGACACCAACTCCCCGCGACCTGGCCCGTGCCATCATGCCCATGATAAAGGGAAGGGACATAACGCTCATTACCGAACCGGGACGCTCCATCGTGGGCAACGCGGGGATATTTGTGACAAGGTGCCTGTACCTGAAGGAAGGCCCTGGCAAGAGGTTCGTTATAGTGGACGGGGGCATGAACGACCTGATAAGGCCCACACTGTATGATGCCTACCACGAGGTTGTGCCGGTCAGGAAGCGCCGTGGGGCCAAGACAGTGGTCTCGGACGTTGTTGGACCCATATGCGAGACAGGGGATTTCCTTGCCCTTGGGCGGAAGCTGCCCGAGGTGCGGCAGGGCGACCTGCTTGCGGTGAGGAGCGCGGGGGCCTACGGGTTTACCATGAGCTCCAACTACAACAGCCGACCGCGCGCGGCAGAGGTCATGGTCAGGGGCGACAGGCACTATCTTGTGCGCAGGCGCGAGACCTATGACGACATGTTAGAGAAGGAGTCCGTTCCGCGGGCTCTTTTGAGCTAGAGCTATGGTAACCCGAGGGGAAGGGGGGACAATGAAGTTTACGAAGATGCACGGCCTTGGCAATGATTTCGTCCTGGTGGACGTGCGCGAGGCCACCATTGACAACCCCCCGGCATTTGCGCGCTGGGCATGCGACCGCCGGTTCGGCATAGGCGCGGACCAGGTGCTCTTGCTCAAGGACTGCCAGACCGCTGACTTCCGGATGGACATTATCAATTCGGACGGCTCCATAGTTGAGATGTGCGGCAACGGCATCCGGGCGTTCGCCAGGTATGTCTGGGACCATGGTATGAGTGACAAGGACGTGCTCAATATTACGACGCTTGCCGGAACGATCCGGCCCGAGCGGCTCGGAGAGCTTATCCGGGTGGACATGGGCGAGCCTGAACTTGATGGCAGGAAGATCCCCGTGGCCCTGGACGGGAAGGTGATGGACCACCGGCTTGAGGTGGACGACAGGACATTCGAGATCACGTGCGTGTCCATGGGCAACCCCCACGCGGTCATATTTGTGGAGGACGTGAAGGGTTTCCCGGTGGCACGCTACGGGCCGCGGATCGAGCGGAATGAACTGTTCCCGAACCGCATCAACGTGGAGTTCGTGGAGGTAGTGGGCCGGGAGGCCATCCGGATGCGCGTGTGGGAGCGCGGGGCCGGGGAGACGCTGGCCTGCGGCACCGGGGCCTCGGCCTCTGCGGTGGTCTCCATGCTCAAGGGGCTTACCGAGCGGAAGGTAACCGTGCAGCTCATAGGCGGCGACCTCTTGATAGAATGGGCGGAAAACGGTAGGGTATATATGACTGGTCCCGCGACAGAGGTCTTCAGCGGGGAGATCAGTGGGAAAATCAGTAGACAAAAGGAGGGAGAGCGAGATGTTTGAAGGATCGATGATACCCATCATCACGCCGTTTAAGGACGGCAAGGTTGACGAGAAAGCGCTCTCAGACCTCATTGAGTGGCACATAGCCGAGGGCTCGCACGCGATAGTGCCGTGCGGGACCACAGGCGAGAGCGCCACCTTGAGCTTTGAGGAGCACGCAAGGGTAGTCAAGCTTACGGTGGACGTGGTGAATAAACGCGTACCTGTCATGGCAGGCACGGGGGCCAACTCCACGGACGAGGCCATCCATCTGACCATGGAGGCCCGGAAGTCGGGCGCGGACGGCTCGCTTCTGGTTGCGCCGTACTACAACAAGCCCACGCAGGAGGGCCTGTACCTGCATTACAAGGCCATAGCGGACGCGGTCAAGGGGTTTCCGCTTGTGCTTTATAACGTGCCGGGCAGGGCCGCGGTGGACATAAACCCGGCTACCGTGGCCAGGCTTGCGGAGCTGGACAGCGTGGTGGGCATCAAGGAGGCCACCGGGAGCATGAAGCAGGTGAGCGAGGTCATCAGGCTCTGCGGCGACAAGATCTCGGTGTTCTCGGGCGACGACTTCACCACCTACACGATCTACGCGCTGGGGGGCAAGGGGTCCATCTCCGTGACCGCCAACGTTCTGCCTTCAAGAAGCGCGGCCATGTGGGAGGCCTGGAAGGCCGGGGATCTGGAAAAGGCGCGCTCCATTCATTATGAGCTTGATCCGCTGAACGCGTCCATGTTCCTGGAGACCAACCCCATTCCCGTGAAGACGGCGCTGGCCCTGATGGGCAAGGTCCAGGAGGAGTTCAGGCTCCCGCTCTGTAAAATGGCCGAGGCCAATCGCAAAAAGCTCAGGAAGGTGTTGGGCGATTACAAGCTAGTATAAGGAAAATAGCTATCAATATACGGCCTCTCTCCCTTGATGGGTGAGGGGCCGTATTAATGCGTAGTGTCGTTGGCGGGAGGAGGCGGGGAGTCTTCGGTATCCTTGCTTTCACTTGTGGTGAGAGTAATGTAGGCATGCAGCACGATGACCGAGGCCACCGCTGTGAAGGCGGTGGAGATGGCCAGGTTGGCGATCACGCCCACCACCGGGATCACAAGGAGGGTAAAGCTCATGATGCCAAGAGCGAGGCTTGTGACGCCAAGCATGCCTAGCAGCCCAAGTGAGTACCGGAAGTCGCTCCTGACGACCCGCACGCTCTCGGCGATGGCGTTGAAGGCGCTCATGTTCTTTACGACCATGGCGGGCATTGTGAACATGAAGGACAGGGCTACCACCATCCCGGGGAAAAGTAACATGGAAAGCCCAATGGAAAAGGACAGGCCGATAAGAAGGGAGAGGGGAAGAAGCCTTGAGAGCGCGCGCCATGCCACAAGGGCACCTGTGCTGATGGAGGTGGAGCCGCGCTGGTGTGCCTCCCACGCCATGGCCACGGTCACCCCGTGCGCATAGACGTTAAGTACCACCGCGAGTACAAGCTGGAGGAAGATCGACTGCAGGTCATCAAGCGACCTCAGTGCCATGGCCGAGATCGCGACCGAAAGGACGATGGAGATGATAGTGGGGACCATGAGCACGGTGTTGCTGCGCACGGTTCCTATAGCAAAGCGAATAATCGAGGGCATGTTAAGTGTCCGGGTCATTTGAGCGTTATCGCTTTCTCGGGACAGTTCTCCTGGGCCGCCTCGCAGCAGCCGGCGTAGTCGCATGCGTCCGGGTCAATGACCTCTGCCTTGCCCTCGTCCTCGTTCAGGTGGAATACGGCCGGGCATACCTCGGCACAGTTGCCACAGCCTACGCATAGGTCTTCGTCTATTATGACTTCCATGTCTCTCTAAAGGTCCTCAATAAGCATGGCCGCAAGCAGAGGAAGCATGATCTCATGGTGCCCGGTCAGGGCGTAAGACGTGCCCCCCCACTGCGTAGGCCTTGCAAGTACGTTCTCGCGCACACGGTAGTGCTGGATGAAGTCCATGTTCACTGTGGTTATCCTGTCCGCTTTGTGGCCCAGGTTGCGCGCAACCGTGAGGGCCTTCAAGAACACCTCGGGCAGCATCACTGCGGAGCCCAGGTTTATGTATACCCCTCCCTCAAGGTCCGCAAGGACTGACGAGAACAGCTTGAAATCCCTGTGGCTGGCCTCGCCTATGGCCGCTCCGTCAGCGCTGGGATGCATATGGATGATGTCAGTGCCCATCGCGACGTGGACAGTGGCGGGCAGGTTCAGCCTGTCAGCGGCTGCGAACAGGCTTGGTCCATAGGGCTTGCCCTTCATCGAGTTCAGGTGAGCCCCCACGCTCTTGCCAAGACCCAGGCCTTTTAGAACGCCTTTTTTTATCGCGGAGTTCAAGTGCTTTCCCGTATCCTGCGCCATGCCGAAGGAGCCGTCCTTGAGCGCCCGGGCCACATCCTCAGAGGTGTGGCCCGCCCAGAAGAGTTCGAAGTCGTGCACGATGGCCGCGCCGTTTGTTGCTATGGCGGTTATGACACCTCGCTCCATAAGGTCGATGATCAATGCGCTGAGGCCTAATTTGATCGGATGCGCCCCCATACCCAACACCACTGGCCGGCCATTCTTATGCGCTTTTAAAATGGCCTTTGCGACCGCTCTCAAGTCGGAGGCGGCAAGGACATCCGGCAGGCCTGAGATGAATTCCCCAAAACCGGCACCCTTGGTATGCACTTTGGCGCTCAGGCGCTCCTGGACCTTGCTCTTTCTCTTTGAGAGCGGGTAGGTCTTCACAGACCTCAGTGATATGGGGCGGTATTTTTTCATTCCGGTATTGATTGTATCATAATCAGCGCCATGGTGCAGTGTTTGCGCCGTGGTGGAGAGACCGGAAATCCCTGCCCCCGATAGGTTAGAATCATACATGGTACATGAGGCCCGAAAGCTTGCCTTCACAGTTCTGCCGCTGATGGCGCTCACACTGGTATGGCTGGTGCTTGCCATGTTCTATTTCGAGGTGTTCCCGCCTCCCTTTGAGCGGGTAGGTGACTGGATCATCCCCTGGAGGCAGCTTTTTTCCCCTGATGCAGGATCTTCCCTCCAGGCGCGAATGGTGTACATGGAGGGCCTTTTCCAGCGTTCCGTGCTGGTGGGAAACCTGGGCCTGCTCCTGATGGTTGGGTCCTTCGTCGCCCTGGTGGTGTACTCCACTACAGTGTTGCAGCAGAAGCAGCGCAGGGCCAGGGAGAACGAGCTTCTACTTCTGAAGAACCGGGAGATAGCCCGCCGCAACGAGTTCATCCGCTACATCTCGGCAACCATAGGCCACGAGTTCAAGAACAACCTTGGCCGTATCAAGCGGCGGCTTGCCCTTCTTGATCTGCCCCCCTCACCAAGAAAACACATAGAGGGCAACCTTGAGAAGCTCTTTGCGGACATTAACATCTTCAAGAAGATATCGGATGAACGTGAAGCGGGCCTCATAAGTTTCGAACGCATTGACCTCAGGGACATGATAGCCGCTGTCGCTGACCAGCACTCAGACCTTGCAGAGGTCTCTTATAATGTCGGCCTTGCCAACCCTGCCATATTCGCATCAAGAACGCTGCTGAAAACCGTGATCGAGAACCTTTTCGACAATGCCGTGAAGTACAAGAAGCCTGACCAGGAAAAGGCCAGGGTCAAGGTATCGTGCTCAATGGACATCGATGGCGTGCGCAGGTACGTGGCGCTTTCGATCAGGGACGAAGGCATAGGGATGGACGAGCAGCAGGCCGAGGCCTGTTTCTATAAGGGAATGGGTAGCGGGGAGGGGTGGGGCGAGGGCCTGTATTTCACAAAGTACGTGGTTGGCCTACACGCGGGAAAGGTAAAGGTCGGGATGCAGAACACCTCGCCCGGCGAAGGGACCGAGATAATAATCAACCTCCCGTACGTTGAGGAGGCCCTGGATGTATAGGGTACTCATAGCTGACGACGACTATGAGGACCGCGAACTTCTGAAGCTCGAGATAACACGCGCGCTCAAGGGCAGGGAGGACAACCTGAAGTTCGTGGAGGCTGTGAGCGTCAAGCAGGCCCTCTCGTTTCTCAAGGAACGGCCCTTTGACCTGCTTACCCTTGATATAGAGTTCGACCGGCTCAACGAGGGCCTGGAGGTCCTGCCCGAGATATTCGACGATTACCCGGTCCTGAACATAATCGTCATAAGCGGAAAGCTCGACAAGGAGGAGGTCACCTCACGGCTTTTCCGTTTTACAAGGGACAACGTTCTTAAAGGCAAGCGGTGGGCCCGGCACTTCGACGTGCTGGACAAGAAGGACGACAAGAGCGAGGCCATCGGTGTTGCATACGGTTTCGCGCTCAAACAGGCTGACTCGGTGGATACCGTAAAGGAGCTTTTCTCTCTTGCGGAGAGCCACCTTGAAAAGGGCGAGGTGGACAAGTGCATGGACGTGTACAGGAAGATCCAGGAAGCGGTCCCTGGTGAACGCGAGTCCAAAGAGAACATAAAGGTACTCAAGGGTGGAGGATATGAAGAGGCCCTTGACTACCTCCGCAGGGGAGAGAATGTGGTGGCCGGTCTGCTGCTGGGGCATTTCATAGAGAACCGTCTGAAGGCCTACTCCAGGAGGATGCTCGGGAGATACCAGCCTTCGCTGCACGATTGCCTTAAAGAGCTCGAACGGGCCAGGAAGTTCAGCGCGTTCAAGAAGACACTGTTTAGAAAGCTCATTAATACCCGGAACAAGGCAGTGCACCACCCGGGCACCATGGGCGAGAAGGAATTCGAATCCTCGATGGAGAACCTCAGGTTGCTGGAGGCCAATATCTGATGGGCGACAGAAACGGCGTATGGCGTCTGGTGCCCATCGAACTTGTGGTGGGCGCAATACTCATTGGTACGATACTGATAGGGGCCGTGTTGTATTCCAATGCCATAAGGTTCCAGCGCTTTATCGAGCCCATGCTTGCCGTACTCCAGCCAAGGAGCGAGTTTTCCGGGCGCTTCGGGAACATGATAATGAAGGAGTTCAGTGACAACAGCCTGTCCGAGATCAAACTGATAGGCAACATACTTCGCGTGAGGCGTTCCTTCCTGACTGATGATGGGAGCCATCGCGAGGGCTTTGAGAACTACGAACGCCTGGGCCGCGTGTTCCAGAACCTTTTCGATGACACATGGATGCGTTTGAACACGGATTTCATTATGGTCAGCCTCGAGGCACCCTTTTCCCTGAACGAAGAAGAGAACAGAAAGGTCCGCGAGGCCACTGCCAAGGAGGCGGAACTCATACTTGTAACGATCCTGAACACCTCGCCAAAGCTCAGGATGAAATATGCCCCCTTGTTCACAAGCGCGGTGGTCTCGGCCCCGCCAAAGCAATCCTCCGAAGAATGGGTCACTTTCCATATAATGCCCTCTGAGAGGCTGCATGCCGAGGTACTTAAACGCCTCGAAAAGTACGCCCCCTAGCTGGCTGATTCACTGCATTTGCTGCGTCATAAAGCATTCGACGTATTCTTATACGCCTTCATGCTTTCTTCCTTGCAACTACGGCAAATCAGCCTGCTAGAACGTTTTAATGTATCTGTTGCGTCAGAAAAAACGAAAAAACAAATAAGAAAAGTAAGATAGGTGCGACAAGTAAATGGGGCCCGTGGCCCCAGCAAATCCTCAAGCTAGCTACTATACCCAGAACGTTAGAAAATGATTAAAGACAATTAAAAGATCTCTTATAAGTTAAAAGAAAATGTTTTCATGCCTTACCCATCTTCAATTTTATTGTTGTTTTTTCTTTTAAAAGGAAAGTTCGCTTGTCTGACGTAGAGATTCGGGTACGATGTGCCTTAGATGCAAGGCGCGCGGCATGAAGCTGTACTTATGCTACCGCGAATGTCGAACGCCACAGCAGATGAGGTGCATTCGTGCCTGAAGATCGTCATTTGCTGAGTCTAATTACTATAGATCGGGCATGGGCATCAAGGCCTTCTTCCCTGGCTATCAGCTCCACCGTGTCCGCAAGAGAGGCGAACCCTTTTCTGGTGAACTCCAGCACGCTTGTGCGTTTCAGGAAATCATACACCCCAAGCGGTGAGGCCCAGCGCGCAGTGGCCCCGGTGGGAAGGGTGTGGTTCGGGCCCGCGGCGTAATCCCCGAGGGGCTCGGGTGTCCAGGGGCCAAGGAATATGGCCCCGGCGTTTCTGAGCATTGGGAGCATGGCCTTTGGCTTTGAGGTCATTACCTCAAGGTGTTCGGGAGCAATTGCGTTTGATACCTCCGCGGCCTCGGCCATGTCCCTGACCAGTATGGCAGCGCCGTATTTTCTTAATGAGGCGCGGGCGATCTTACTTTTTGGGAGTTTATTGATCTGTTTATCAAGCTCCACGTTCACTTGCTCTGCAAGCTCTTTAGAATCTGTCACAAGCACAGGGCTTGCAAGCTCGTCGTGCTCTGCCTGGCTCAAAAGGTCCGCGGCTATGAAGGCCGGATCGGCGGAGCTGTCGGCGATTATCAGTATCTCGCTTGGGCCCGCGATCATGTCTATGTCCACTTCCCCGAATACCATGCGCTTGGCCGTGGCAACGTAGATGTTTCCGGGCCCCACGATCTTGTCCACCTTCGAGATGCTCTTTGTTCCGTAGGCAAAGGCCCCAATTGCCTGTGCCCCTCCAATGCAATACACCTCCGTCACACCCATAAGCTCTATGGCGGCCATGACGTTGGGGTCGGCCTTGCCGCCCGGGGTGGGCACGGCAAGCGCTATCTCCCGGACACCGGCCACCTGGGCCGGGATCACGTTCATCAGGACTGTGGAAGGGTACGCGGCCTTTCCTCCGGGCACGTAGACTCCCACGCGCTCAAGGGGGCGGACTATCTGTCCAAGGCGGATGCCCGGCTCAGTCATGTACCATGAGCGGTCGATCTGGCGTGCATGGAACCTCTTTATGCGCTTTGCGGCCCTCCGAAGGGCGCTTACCATGGCAGGGTCAGCCCTGCGCGCCATCGAGGCGACCTTAAGAGGGGTGAGCCTGATGGAGCCGTGACCGTCAAAGCGTTTTGTGAGGCTCTTCAGCGCTGAGTCGCCACGAGAGCGCACGGATGAGAGGATCTTTTCCGTGGAGCGGGATATTTCCGTGGAGACCCCCTTGCTTCGCTTCCTGAGCTTGCCAAGGAAGGCCTCTCGCTCTTTCTTTGTACGGATGGTCCTCATATGGAACATTTTACCTTTCAATTGCCATATGGTCAACGCGCGGGCTGTGCCATGGCCTTTCCGATCGTATTGGCAAGAGAGCGGAATGCCCTGTTGTCCGGGTCTGAGGTAACGGCCTGGGCAACGTGACCTTCGGCCTCGAAGTACTTGCCCTGTTCATAAAGCAGTTTTGCGAGGTTGTAGTTGGCGTTCTTTTCCGTTGGAAGCATGACAAGCGCCTTTCTATAGTGTTCGATGGCCTTGTCGTTCTGGCCGAGGTTGTAGTAAACAACTCCGAGCTTGTTGTGGACAAAGGGGTTTTGCGGTGCGGTGCGCAACACGCTCAGCAGTTCCGTGAGGGCCTTGTCGTAGTCCTTCGCCCTGAGGTACATGATGCTCAGGTTATTATGGGCCTTTGAGTTGTCAGGGGCGAGCCGTACCGCGGCAAGGAACTCCTTTATGGCCAGTTCGTCCATGCGCTTGTCAGCGTAAAGGGCCCCAATGTTATTGTGGGCGTTGTAGTTTGCCGGATTAAGCTCAAGGGCCTTTCTATAAGCGCCGAAGGCCTTGTTGTTCTGCTTCAGCTTGCCGTACACCACCCCCATGTCATAGTAGATCTCGTCGTTATCAGGTTCGATCTCAAGCGCGCGGTCGTATACGGACATGGACTCCTGGAACTGGCCGTTCTCCTCCAGGGCCACTCCAAGGTGGAGCATGCCACGGGTCTTCATGGGGCTTTTCTCCACTACGTCCCCCCAGAGCGATATCTGGCTTTGCCACTGCGCGTTCCTGTGCACGGAGGCAAGGGCGAAGACGATAACAAGCACGCCAAGGACGACGGCCTCCGGGCGGCGGTTCCTTATGGCAGTCGCCCTCTCGAATCCCATGAAGGCAAGGGCCACTGCCGCAAGTATCATTCCGAAGCTTGGGAGATACAGCCTGTACTCGTTAATCACCATGGAGAGGCGGATGAAACTGGATTCTATGGAAAGGGCCACAAAGAACCAGAGCACTCCCAAAGAGACCAGAAGGAATTCCCTGCGTCTTTTGAGCCCAAGCCTCAGGCAATACGCGCCTGCAAGTGCGAGCGCCACCAGCAGGGCCAGTGACATCAAGACGGGTGCGGCCGCAATTGAGGAGTACTCCGGGTAATCATAGTCCAGGTTCTGCCCCACGGGAAACATCAGGAGCCTCAGGTAGGTGGGTATCACCCGGAATTGTGTGAAGAGGTAGGAGGCCTTGTCCTCTGTTGGGGCGGCATAATGCCCGATGGTCTCGGTTATGGAGGCTGTCTGCCCGGGCACCTCCCCCGGGCTCAGTGAGGCCAGTGTCAGAGGGACGATGAGCATCGTAAGCACAAGGGGCACAAGCCATGCCGCGCGCCTTGCCTTTGGGCCACTGAAGAACATGAACTCCACGGCCACGGCCATTGCCGGAAGCGTGAAGGCGTTTGCCTTGCTCTTCATCGCGAGCACTGCGGCTGCCAGGCAAAGGGCATACCAGAGCCACTTGCCGCTTATGCGCCAGTGCATATAGAGGGCGATGCTCAGCATGTAGAGCAGGGCCGCAAGCAACGCGTGGCGCTGGAATATGTATGTCACCGCCTCTGTCTGCACAGGGTGTGCCGCGTAGATGGCAGAGACGAAGAACGCGAAAACGCCCGCCCTGCCCGCCAAGTGTGTCTCGCGGAGCGCGGGGGTCTTTAATAACAGCAGCCCCAGCCAGAACACGGTCAGTGTGCTTGCGATATGAAGGGAGATGTTCACGATGTGGTAGCCGGGGACAGAGGTGCCGTGCAGCGCGTGGTTCAGTGCGAATGTCATGTAGCTGAAATAGCGCTTTACGAAGTTGTCATAACCGAGCAGGTCAGAGGCCCTTGAGGGCTCCAGGAAATACCCGATGTCCCTGATGATGGGGTTTTGCTCTATGAGTGGCTCTTCGTCCCACTGGAAGGGCGCGTTTATGGTATTGGCGTAGACCACTATCACAAGTACGGCAAGGGCCAGGAGCTTCAGGAACTGGAAATCCCCAGGTTTTCGCTCTATTGCCGGGGCCGAAGGCAACTCTTCGTTTTGAACCACGGGCTGCACCCCGGGCTGTACCTTGGGCTCTGGCCTTGTCTTTTTTGCTGCTTTGGCCTGTTTTTTGTGTTTTTTCCTACCCATGACAAGTGACACTAGTATAACATCAGAAAATCCGGATCAGTGGCCCCGTTTCCTGCAATCCCCACGGTGTTTGTAATATAATATACGTTCAATTCCGAAAGAAACGGGTTTGCCGGAGGCATGGTTGTATCCGCCCCGGCGGGCCGGAGGAGGTTTTAGAGATGATCAAAGTTTATTACGACAAGGACGCGAATCCAGATAACCTTAAGGGCAAGAAGCTCGCTGTAATGGGTTACGGTTCCCAGGGCCATGCCCACGCCAACAACCTCAAGGACAGCGGCATGGACGTCATCGTGGGTGTCAGGAAGGGCGGAAGCTGGGACAAGGCCGAGGCCGCGGGTTTCACGGTAATGACCCCCGCGGACGCCACAAAGGCGGCAGACCTGATAATGATGCTCATGCCGGACGAGACCATGGGCGATGTGTACCGCGCCGAAATTGGCCCCAACATCAAGGACGGCACATACCTCGCCTTTGCCCACGGGTTCAATATCCACTACGGGCAGATCATCCCCCCGGCAAGCGTGAACGTGCTGATGTCTGCCCCCAAGGGGCCGGGACATCTCGTGCGTTCTCAGTACGTTGCAGGCAGCGGCGTGCCATGCCTTATCGCAATACACCAGGACGCCTCGGGCGACACCAAGGACGTGGCGCTCGCATATGCCTCAGCCATCGGCGGCGGCAGGGCCGGCATCATAGAGACCTCCTTCCGCGAGGAGACCGAGACCGACCTCTTTGGCGAGCAGGTGGTGCTCTGCGGCGGGCTCACAGCGCTTATACAGGCAGGGTACGAGACTTTGGTAGAGGCGGGCTATGCGCCCGAGATGGCGTATTTCGAGTGCCTGCATGAAGTAAAGCTCATCACCGACCTGATCCACGAAGGCGGCATAGCCAACATGCGCTACTCCATCAGCAACACCGCCCAGTACGGCGACATCACGCGCGGCCCGAGGATAATCACCAAGAAGACCAAGCGCGAGATGAAGCGCATCCTTGGCGAGATACAGGACGGCTCATTTGCCCGCGACTGGCTGCTTGAGTGCAAGGTGGGCAAGCCCTCCTTCAACGCCCTTACAAAGCAGGGCGAGGACCACCCCATCGAGGACGTGGGCGGAAAGCTCCGCGCAATGATGCCCTGGCTCAACAAGGGCAAGCTCGTGGACAAGTCCAAGGCCTAAGGGAGACCTTGTAAATGAAAATAGCGCCAGAGGGCGTACCGTTCATAGGATTCTTTTTTGTGCTGACGGCAGTGGTGTTCTTTGCCTTGGGCACGAAGCACTCCATCTACTGGACGGTGATACCTCTGATACTGACCCTCTTTATGGTCTACTTCTTCCGCGACCCGGAGCGCGTAGTGCCTGCCGAGCCCGGCTACATCAGCCCGGCTGACGGAAAAGTTCTCTTTACAGAGCACGAGGAGGAGCCGCAGTTCCTTGATGGCAGGCGGGTGATGAAGGTAAGCATCTTCATGTCACCCATGAATGTGCACGTAAACCGGGTGCCGTGTGACGGCGAGGTGGTGGACGTGAAGCACAAGCCCGGAAGCTTCATGGCGGCCTATCGCAAGGAGGCCTCCTGGAAGAACGAGAACACCGCCTTGCACTTGAAGTGCGATGAGGGCCCTGACATAGTCGTGCGCCAGGTGGCGGGTTTTGTGGCCCGCCGCACCGTATGCCGCGTGGGGCCCGGAGACAGGCTCAAAAGGGGCGAGCGCTACGGGCTCATAAAGTTCAGCTCCCGCCTTGACGTGTACCTGCCTGAGGACGTGGCCCTCAAGGTAGCTCCCGGCGACAGGGTGTACGCGGGCGAGACGGTGCTTGCCGTGCGGGCCGAGTGAGGCAGGTGAAAATAATATGAAGAAGGGGATCTATCTTCTGCCAAACAGCATAACGCTGTGCGGGATGTTCGCGGGTTTTTTCGCCATTGTGTCCGCGATGCAGGGCAGTTATGTACTAGCCTCATGGGCGATCTTCGTCGGGGCCATTCTCGACGGCCTTGACGGCACGGTGGCGCGCCTGACCCACACCACCACCAAGTTCGGCATTGAGCTTGACAGCCTCTCCGACGTGATCGCCTTTGGCGTTGCCCCTTCGGTCCTGGTCTACACCTGGGCCCTGACCCCCTTTGGACGCGTGGGCTGGGCCGTGGCCTTTCTGTTCACCGCGTGCGGGGCCATGAGGCTTGCGCGTTTCAATATCCAGATGGACTCCACTGAGAAGAAATACTTCTCCGGCATGCCCATCCCCGCGGCAGCGGGCGTGATACTCACAAACGTGCTTTTCTTCGACCACATGGGATGGTCAGCCGAGCGCAGCATCTACATACTGTTTCTAACGACAATACTGTCTTTCCTCATGGTCACCACCCTCCGCTTCCACAGCCATAAGGAGTTCAACCTCAAGAGGCGGAAGCCCTTTCTGGCCCTGGTGCTCTTTGTCCTGATCGTCTCCGTGATAGTCATGCACCCGGAGATAGCGCTCTTTACCATTGGCGCCATCTACATGTGGGGCGGCATAGCGGAGAACATCTACCTCTTCATGACCAGAAAGAGGCGGACGAAGCTGGACGTCTAGAGCCGCGTGTAAGCCTTTTATGTCTTTGGCCCCTTCCTTGACAGAATTTCGGGCAAGCGGATATAATCTTGATATGGACATTGATTTTGTGAGATACGGACGACTTATGAAGGCCGCTCTGCTTCCCCTTGACAGGGGGGGCCGTGCCGCGGCTTGGGTGGTGCCTGTCTAAAGGTCTAGAAACGCGCCAATACATAATTACCCGGGTAGCCACGGCCTGCACTTAGAGCGGTCGTGGCTTTTTTGTGCCAAGGTGTTTTTGGCAATGTTTTTGGCAGTGTTTTTGGTAATATACTAGTGCAAATAACGGAGGGCGTTATGCCTGAAAAGCCAGATATGGATAACGACATAAGGAACATAAGGATATTCGATACCACCCTGAGGGACGGAGAGCAGAGCCCCGGGGCCACCATGACCACAGAGGAGAAGCTCCAGCTGGCGCGCCAGCTGGCGCGGTTGGGAGTGGACATAATAGAGGCGGGGTTTGCCATAGCCTCGGACGGTGACTTCAACGCCATCAGGCTCATAGGGGGCGAGGTTGAGGGCCCTGTGATATGCAGCCTCGCGCGCGCAAAGGAAGGCGACGTGAAGCGCGCCTACGAGGCCATCAAGGACGCCCCGAGGCACAGGATACATACCTTCCACTCCAGCTCGGACATACACCTGAAGTACCAGTACCGCATAGGGCGCGATGAGGCATTAAAACGCTCTGTGGAGATGGTGGAGCTTGCCCGCTCCCTGGTGGAGGACGTTGAGTTCTCCCCCATGGACGCCACCAGGACAGAGATAGGCTACCTGAGCGAGATGGTGGAGGCGGTCATTGGAGCCGGCGCATCCACGGTGAACATCCCCGACACGGTGGGCTACACCACGCCCGAGGAGTTCGGTGCTATGATACGCGAGTTACGAAAGCGCGTCTCGAACATCGACGACGCTGTGATCTCGGTCCATTGCCACAACGACCTGGGCCTTGCTGTTGCCAACTCCCTGGCCGCTGTCTATAACGGCGCGGGCCAGGTGGAATGCACCATAAACGGCATAGGCGAGCGCGCGGGCAACTGCTCCATGGAAGAAGTTGCCATGGCGCTGCGCACGCGCCGGGATTTCTTCAGGGCCGACACCAACATAGTCTCCGAGGAGATAACGCGCTCAAGCCGCCTGGTGACAAAGATCACGGGCATGGAGGTCCAGCCCAACAAGGCTATCGTGGGAGCAAACGCATTCTCGCACGAGGCCGGCATACACCAGGACGGGCTGTTAAAGGAAAAGACCACCTACGAGATAATAAGCCCTGAGTCCGTGGGCCTGCACCACGGCACGAAGCTCGTGTTGGGGAAGCACTCGGGCAGGCATGCCTTCAAGAGCAGGCTCGTGGAGCTGGGCCATGATCTGGCAGACGACGATATCGAGGTGGCGTTTAAGAGGTTCAAGGACCTGGCTGACCAGAAAAAGGACATCTTTGACGAGGACATAGAGACCATAGTCTCCACCGAGCTCATGAAGACACAGGAGGTTTTCAGCCTCGATGGCCTCACGGTGAACGCCGGCACTGACAAGGCGCCCCGGGCTACTGTGCGCATTCGCGTTACGGAGACTGATGAGGTCATCGAGCGCGAGATGGGCGGAGACGGTCCGGTGGACGCGATCTACAGGGCCATAGCGGAGATCACCGGCACAAAGAGCAAGCTTCAGAAGTTCGACATAAAGGGAATAACAGGCGGCACGGACGCCCTTGGCGAGGTCACCGTGACGCTGGAAGAGGACGACCGTGTTGTGCGCGGGCACGGGGCGCATACGGACATACTCGTGGCAGCTGCCATGGCCTACATAACGGCCATAAACAAGCTTGCCGCCAAACAGGCCGGATAAACAGGCTTCGAAGGAGCAGGTCTTTGCGCAATGGAGTACAACTATGCGTAATAAACCGGCAACTCTTATGAAACGGTAAAAGTCTGAAACCAATAACAAGCGATGAGGCATATAATAAAATAGTGGATACAAAGACGATCATGGAGAGGCTGCTCGGATGAAGCTCTCGGACAAGATATCGTTCTGGACGGACGCTGGCGATTACGACCTCAAGAGCGCAAAGGCCATGCAGAAAGCAGGCCGCTATGTCTATACCGCATTTCTCTGTCAGCAGGCGTTGGAAAAGTATTTAAAGGCTGTGTGCCTCAAGCGGACCTCAAAAGAAGCCCCACGTACGCATAACCTGGTATACCTTGCCGGACTCGTCGAACTTGAATTGACCGACGAGAAATTGGAACTATTGACTGAACTGACGAGTTATTATATAGAAGGTCGTTATCCCGATTATAAGAGGAAGGTTTCGGGGACCGTAAGCAAGGGCAAGGCTGACGAGATGCTTGCCAAGACAAGAGGGGTTGTAAGATGGCTGAAATCAAGTCTTCAATAAGCAAGAAGCTGAAAGCATATGTTTCCGAGATAAGC
>DAOWET010000090.1 GCA_030638335.1 Nitrospirota bacterium | reverse complement strand
TCAGGTCCACCACCATCATGGGGTATACGGCCTCGTGGTCCGCTATGTTGGGATAGAGCACCATTGAGGCAAGAGCGGCTATTATCCATGGCCAGGTGCGAAGCCCGTAGTTGGCAACGTTAAAGAAAAAGGCCCCGGCATAGCCATCCGCCTCGCTCCGGCACGAGGACACGCGCTGGACTATGACGCCCCCTCCGTCGGAGGAGTACTTGCTCCACCAGCTCAGGCCGATATAACCCAGGAAGGTCAGGAAGGTGGCGCCCAGGAACCCTCCGTCCCCAAGGGGCGGGAAAAAAGCCAGCGTGTCAGGCGGCACAGCGGCCTTGATGGCCTCGATGCCCCCTGCCTTGTCAACGGCTATCACGGCAAGTATGACCGCGCCCACCATCGCTATGATGAACTGAAGGAAGTCCGTGACCACAACACCCCAGAAGCCGCTCATGACGGAATATGCAAGGGTGACAAGGCTTGATATTACAATGCTCTCCCACTTGCCCCAGCCCAATGTGACATCAAGTATCTTTGCCATCGCAAAGATGACCTGGGCCTTGATTATCGTGTGTATTATGCATGAGAGATACAGGGCCTTGAACCCGCGCAGAACCGATGCCGCGCGCCCTGAATACCGGAGATCTATCAGCTCCACGTCCGTGAGCACTCCCGCCCTCCTCCACAGGCGCGTAAAAAAACTCACCGCAAGCATGCCAGAGAGCACAAAACACCACCACTGCCAGTTCTCGTATATGCCGTGCTTCCTGATCAGCCCGGTGATGTAGAGGGGCGTGTCCGAGGAGAAGGTCGTGGCAACCATGGAGGTGCCGGCAAGCCACCACGGGAGGTTCCTGCCGGAAAGGAAGAAGTCGCTCATGCTCCCCGATGCGCGGCGGGTAAGGTACACCCCGATGGCAAGATTCACGACCATGAAAACCACGATTATGGCTATATCAAGGGGGGCAAGTCTCATCTTTTTCGGGCTTTGCTCCGGGGGGCTCTTTTCCAGGAGGTGTCTGACATGCTACATTATAACGATATGAATGAGAAAATTCTCGTACTCGACGACGAGCCCCTGATACTTAAAACCATCGAGCGGGCCCTGGTGAAAACAGGCTATGCCGTAAGGGTAGCCGGTGAGGCCGAGGAGTTCATGCGCCTGCTTGATGAAGAGTCCTCTGACCTGCTGCTCATGGACATAAACCTCGAAGGCGGCCGCTCCGACGCCCTGATGGGACGCATTGCCGAGATGGCGCCGGAGGCCAAGGTCATATTCATGAGCGGGCTAATCCCTGTGAGGGATGACATATATTTTCTGGAAAAGCCATTCACCATAGAAGACCTGAGAAAGCTCATCCGCAACGTCCTGGACGGCATTGCCACCCCTGGCAAGTCCGGAGACTAGATGCAGAACGCCGGAGGCTCGCCCAAAAAGAGCACCAGGCCAAAGCAGATAGCGGCCTTTGCGCTGAAGCTGCTTGTAAGCGGTTCACTTCTTTATTTTGTACTGTCAAGGACCGGGATCTCGGAGGTCATAGGCATAATGGCCGAGATCGACCCCGTAAGGTTCGCCGGCGCCATAGGCATTTTCATACTCATGGTGCTCCTGTGCTCCCTCAGGTGGGGGCTGCTGCTTCCCGATCATTTCTCACAGAGGAGGCTCTTTCCCCTCTACATGATAGGGTCCTTCTTCAACATATTCCTGCCGGGCCTTGTGGGAGGAGACGTTGTGAAGGTCTATTACCTCTACAGGGAGACACAGCGGGGGGCCCATGCCCTTGCCTCGGTCTTCATGGACAGGTACATAGGCTATGCCGGGCTCATGGCCCTGGGGCTTCTGGCCTACCCCTTTGGCTTCAGGTCATTCCAGGGCAGCTGGATAACCCCCGTGCTGCCGGGCATCGTGGCCCTTTTCATCATCACCAGCCTTGTCCTGTTTCTGGCACGCCCGGGCGGGCGCTTCGCATTTATCTCAAGACTCCATGACTACTTCGATTCCTACTGGAAGGACAGGCCCGTGCTGCTTAAGGCCCTGGGGGTATCGCTCTGTGTGCATATCCTGAGCAGCATCAGCGTATGGCTCATATCCACGGGGCTTGGGGCTCATGTGCCTCTGACAACCCTCTTTGTCTTTGTCCCGGTGATCGCGACCCTTGCAGCGCTTCCCATATCCATATCCGGCCTCGGTATACGTGAGGCCGCCTTCGTGCTCCTGCTTGGCACACAGGGCATAAGCCCTGAAAAGGCAACCGCCATCTCATTTGCGTGGTTCCTGGCCTTTGCCGCGGGAGGGCTTCCGGGAATATTCTTCTACCTGCGCGAGAAGGGCTCAGCAGCCGTCAGGCAGAGCGGGGAGAAGGAATAATCCAGCATTTTCCACAAGTTTAGGGTTATAATGTAAAGCAATGTCAGAACATGAGATCATAGATGTATTCGAGGCTATTGAGGGTTACTACGCAGCGCAGGAGGACCGCGAGCCCGAGATCATGCGGGCCTGGGTCGAAGGGCATATGCTGCACCTGTCCTCAAAAGGCAGGGGAAGGGAAGCCCTCGGAGCTGTATGGGACGACATCAACGCCTTCTCGCTGTTCATAGAGGACATGGAATACACCGACCTCTCGACCATCCCCCACTGGCAGTACAGCGCCTTTGTGGAGTGGACAGCCGACCACATCGACGAGCCCGGCTACACGCTAAGGCTTGAGCACGTACGCAGGCTGATGGAGAACCTCAAGGGGTTTTTCGAGTTCCTTGTGGACAAGGCACACCTTTCGAACCTCAGGGAGATCTCCCGCGCCTATGACTACATATGCGGCAGGGAAGAGGTGAGGCTCATCGAGCTGCTCCCCTATACCGGGGCCGCGCACTGGCTCACCGCGCACGCAAGTTTCCAGGGAGGACACATCAAGCGCGAGGCGGCCTTCAGCGTAAGCGACAAGTGGCTCATACTGCTGCTTGCAAGCGTGGGCAGCTCGTGGGACCACTTAAGAAAGCTCGCCTCCACCGTGCCCACCAGGGGCGGAGGCACAAGAAAGCTCTCCATCTACAACCTCCGGCGCAAACTCAGCCGCATAGGATATGACCAGAGGCCCGAGGACCTCCTGATGCTCGATGCGCTATCAAGCGACAAAGAGCTGGACAAGGCCACCCGCTGGTTCTTCAGGGGTTGAAGCAATCATCTTGCCCTCGCGTTGCCGTGTTGACAACACCGGGGGCCAGGCAATAAAATCCGTATACAATGAATCCTGAGACCAACATATCCATATCCGGAGGCGTATACAGGACCGCTGAGCCAAAAAACCCTCCACTGTTTCCGACCTTCTCATTTTACCGCCGTATTCTGCCCCTGATCCTGGAAGCAAGTAAAACAGCAGGCGACGGCTCATGGTTTGAAGGGCAGTGGATAAGAAGGGGCAATCAGGTAGTTGAGAACCTCGAGAACGTTGGATGCAGTATCGAGGTCACGGGGCTTGAGCATATTCAGGACCTCGGCAGGCCGTGTGTGTTCATCGGCAACCATATGAGTTCGCTCGAGACCTTCGTGTTGCCCGCGTTCATACTACCCATAATGCCAGTGACCTTCATAGTCAAGCAGTCCCTTGTTGACTACCCCGTGTTCGGCCGTATAATGCGCGCATGCGACCCCATCACCGTGACCAGAAAGAACCCCAGGCGCGACCTGAAAGACGTGCTTGAGAAGGGCACCCGGAAGCTCACAGAGGAAGGCATCTCCATCGTGGTCTTCCCGCAGACCACGCGCAGTTCTACCTTTGCCCGCGAGCATTTCAACACTATCGGCATCAAGCTTGCCAAAAGGGCCGGAGTGCCTGTCATACCCTTTGCCCTGAAGACCGACGCGTGGGGAATCGGCTGGCCTCTAAAGGACCTGGGCATAATTCGCCCATCGCGCACCGTGCGCTTTGCCTTTGGCAAGCCCATGGAGATAACCGGAAACGGCCGCGACCAGCACGAGGCCACCATAGAGTTCATTACCGAAAAATTCAGGCTATGGGGCTGATACCAGCCCGTCATGCGCCAAGTATGAGGATATATAACCTCTTCCCCCTGCTTGCGGGCAGGTTTAATGAATGGGACACCCACATTGACCGTGCCTCCTCGATGGGGTTTGACTGGATATTCGTAAACCCCGTGCAGGAACCGGGGTTTTCAGGAAGCCTCTACTCCATCCGTGACTACTTTGGCTATAACCCTCTTTTTGTTGACGAGAGTTCCAGTGCAGAGCCTGCCTCTCAGTTGAGGGAGGCTGTGGAACACGCGCAGGGCCTTGGGCTTTCCATGATGACCGACCTGGTGATAAACCATTGCGCCGTGGACTCTCCGCTCATCAAAGAGCACCCTGAGTGGTTCAAGTGGAGCAAAAAGGGCAAGGTGGCGCACCCCTGGTGCATGGACGGCAAAAGGAAGGTCGTATGGGGAGACCTTGCCCGATTCGACCACAAGAGATCATCGGACCCGGAAGGGCTGTATGCATTCATCCTGCTCATGCTGGACCACCTCGTGGGGCTTGGGTTCAGAGGCTTCAGGTGCGACGCTGCATACCAGCTACCAGCAGCGCTCTGGGAGAGGTTGATAATGGATGTAAAGGCACGTCACGGGGAGGTGGTCTTTGTGGCCGAAACCCTTGGATGCTCGCACGAGCAGACAATGGAGACCGCGCGCGCGGGGTTCGACTTCATCTTCAACAGCTCCAAATGGTGGGATTTCAAGGGCGAATGGCTGCTTGAGCAACACAATGAGAGCAGGCTGGCCTGCCCATCCATAAGTTTCCCTGAGTCCCACGACACGCTCAGGCTCGCTGAGGAACTAAACGGCAACCTTGACGCCATCTGCCAGCGTTACCTTTTTGCCGCATGCTTTTCCACCGGGGTGATGGCGCCCATGGGCTTTGAGTTCGGCCTGCGCAAGCGCCCGCACGTGGTAAAGACGCGCCCAACGGACTGGGAGGAGACAGGCACGGACCTTTCAGGATACATCAAGGACGTAAATGCCCTGAAGGCGCGCCTCCACATCCTGAACGAAGACCCGCATACAGAGGTGCTGGAGACAGATGAGAACGATGTGCTGATGATGCTCAAGCGCTCGGACACAGACGGCTCGCGCATGCTCATCATCATGAACAGGGACATGGACAACCCTGTTGAGCTTGTGGCTGAAAACCCCGGCACGCTGATGGGCACAGGCGCAAAGATCACGGACGTGACCCCTGGTAAATATGCTCCTGTTGACGCATCAGGGCCGCTGGCGCTTACTCTTGAGCCGGCCCGGTCCATAGTCCTGTATTGTCCCTCTGAATAGCCTATACAGCCTTGCGCCTTATATATATTCGCTGATATACTTAAGTCTTCTATAAATGCCTGCAATAAGAAGGAGTTAGCAATAGTGAGCGATATAAGAGTACGCTTTGCCCCAAGCCCCACCGGGCATCTGCATATAGGGAGCGCCAGGACCGCGCTATTTAACTGGCTTTTTGCGCGTAGCCAGGGAGGCAAGTTCATCCTCAGGATCGAGGACACGGACAGGGAGCGCTCGACCGACCAGTACATAGACGGCATATTAGAGGGCATGCGCTGGATGGGGCTTGACTGGGACGAAGGCCCTTTCCGCCAAACAGAACGCATTGATCTGCACAAAAAGCATATTGAAGACCTCATCAAGGCGGGCGATGCGTACTACTGCTACTGCAGCCCCGAGGAGCTTGATGCCCACAGGAAGCAGGCCATGAAGGATGGCAAGCCCATGCGCTACAACCGCAAGTGCCGCGAGCTCTCTAATCTGGCGGAGCCGGCAGAACCAGTTGAGGGAGTTGCTCCGGTGGTGCGCTTTGCGATGCCCCTTGCGGGACATATTGTCATAGACGACATGATAAAGGGCAAGGTAACATTCAACAACGAGGAGCTTGACGACCTGATAATTGCCCGCTCGGACGGCACTCCAACCTATAACCTTGTGGTGGTGGCCGACGACGTGGACATGGGCATCACGCACGTCATACGCGGCGAGGACCATCTGAACAACACGCCCAAGCAGGCGCATATATACAAGGCCATCGCGAGCGAGCCACCGCGCTTTGCGCACCAGTCGCTGATTCTCGGCCCGGACAAGGGCAAGATGAGCAAGAGGCACGGAGCCACCTCGGTGCTGGATTACCGCGATCAGGGATACCTGCCCTCAGCGCTCGTCAACTACCTCATACGCCTTGGCTGGTCGCACGGGGACCAGGAGGTCTTCACAACCGAGGAGCTTATAAAATACTTTTCCATGGAGAATGTGGGCACGTCGCCTTCAATATATGACAAGGACAAGCTTCAGTGGCTTAATGCCGAGCACATCAAGATGACCCCGCCAGAGGTGATGCTCAGGCACCTGACCCCCTACCTCGCAAGCGAGGGCACAGTGGATGAGGGATGGGCGCCTGATGCTGAATGGTTCGCCAGTGCGCTTGCCACCCTTGTTGAGAGGGCAAAGGACCTGAACGAGCTTGCTTCGTCCATGAGGTACTACATATTGGAGACCGTTGAGTTTGATCAGAAGGCTAAAGCGAAGTTCCTCAAGCCTGAGACAAAGGAACTCTTTGAAGAAGCTGTAAAAGAACTTGAGGGCATTGAGGACTTTACAGCAGCCAATATTGAAGAGAGTTTTAAAGGCATATGCGAACGCAGGGAGATCGGGCTTGGCAAACTGGCACAGCCTGTGCGCGTTGCCTTGACCGGAGGCACTGCAAGCCCCGGCATATTCGATGTGATCGAGATAGTGGGCAGGGAGCGCGTTTTACTTAGACTTAATAAAGCCATTGAGGCCTGTGGGAGCAGTGAATAGCAGATGAGTGAAGACAAACCCGCATCGAACTTCATCCGCGAGATTATCGCCCAGGACATTGAAAGCGGGATATTCGGGGGTAAGGTGCAGACACGCTTTCCGCCCGAGCCAAACGGATACCTCCATATTGGCCACGCCAAGAGCATAGTGCTGAATTTTTCCATTGCAGAGGATTACGGCGGCACGTGCAGCCTGCGGTTTGACGACACCAACCCCATAAAGGAAGAGCAGGAGTACGTTGATGCGATAACCAAGGACGTTCGCTGGCTGGGCTATGATGTTGAAGAAAAGATCTACTACACATCTGATTACTTTGACACACTCCACGAGTACGCGTTAAAACTTATAAATAAGGGCCTGGCCTATGTTGATGATCTAACTGCTGACGAGATTCGCGAGATGCGCGGAACCCTTACAGAGCCGGGAAAAGATAGCCCTCACAGAGACCGCTCCCCAGATGAAAACCTGAACTTATTTGATAAGATGACCATGGGGGAGTTTCCAGACGGGGCAAAGACCCTCAGGGCAAAGATAGACATGAAAAGCGGCAACCTGAACATGCGCGACCCTGTCATGTACCGCATCCTGCACAGCCCGCACCACAGGACCGGAGACAAATGGTGCATATACCCCATGTATGACTGGGCCCACGGACAGAGCGACTCCATAGAGGGTGTCACGCATTCGCTCTGCACTACGGAGTTCGAGGACCATCGCCCGCTCTACGACTGGTTCCTTGAGAACCTGGGCGTGCACCAGCCAAGGCAGATAGAGTTCGCGCGCCTGAACCTCACGCACACCGTGCTCAGTAAACGCAAACTCATACAGCTTGTGCAGGATGGGCATGTGTCAGGGTGGGACGACCCCCGGATGCCCACGCTCTCAGGGCTCAGGCGCAGAGGGTTTCCGCCCGGGGCCATACGCGCCTTCTGCGAGCGCATCGGCGTGGCAAAGGCCTTTTCAACCGTTGAGGTGGGGCTTCTGGAGTTCTGCGTCAGAGAGGAACTTAACAAAACAGCCCCGCGCGTGATGGGAGTGCTCAGGCCATTAAAGGTCGTCATAACAGATTATCCTGAGAACCAGATAGAAGAACTTGAGGCAGAGAACAACCCCGAAGACCCAGGGGCTGGTTCAAGGATAATGCCATTTAGCCGAGAGATATATATCGAACGCGATGATTTCATGGAAGACGCCCCCAAGAAATTCTTCCGCCTTGCTCCGGGGCGCGAGGTGCGCCTCAAGCACGCCTACATCATAAAGTGCGATGAGGTCATCAAAGATAGCAATGGGGAAGTTATAGAGCTTCGATGCTCACACGACGCGGGAAGCAAAAGCGGCGGCCCCACCGCAGACCGCAAGGTCAAGGGAACCCTGCACTGGGTCTCGGCAGCACACGCCTTTGATGCGGAAATAAGGCTCTATGACCATCTGTTCATGGAAGACGATCCTGATAACGATCCAGAGTCCGGGCAGAAGAAAGACTTCATTGAACTCCTGAATCCCGGCTCACTTGAGACCCTTAAAGGATGTAAACTGGAGCCATCGCTTTTAAAGGCAAAAGCCGGTGAGCGCTTTCAATTTATGAGGCTCGGATATTTCTGCGTTGACTCAAAGGATTCCGCACCGGAGAGGCCGGTATTCAACCGTACAGTGACACTCAGAGACGCATGGGCCAAGATAAAAAAGAAGCAGGCAAAATAAAAGGCGAAACGGAGGGGCTATGAGCTATATATCCGTCATAGGCGCAGGGGCATGGGGCACCACTTTAGCCGCGCTGCTGGCCAAAAAGGGTTACGATACGGTCATATGGGCATTGGAGGAAGACGTTGCAAACGAGATAAACGCATCAGGCAAAAACTCCACATACCTTCCTGATGTTGATCTGCCAAGAGCCCTGCGCGCCACAAGCGACATTGCCGAGGCCGTCTCAAAGGCGCGTTTCATATTGAACGTGGTTCCCACACAACACACACGCGCAGTAATGGAGCAGGCAGCCGGGCATATGGAAAGCGACACAATAATCATAAGCGCCTCCAAGGGAATCGAGAACAGTTCATACCTCACGGTATCCGCCATCATCCGGAAGGTTACCGGAAAGAACGTGGCCGTGCTCTCCGGGCCGAGCTTTGCCGCGGAGGTCACAAAGAACCTGCCCACCGCCGTGACCCTTGCGGCCGAGGACTACACCACGGGACTCATGCTCCAGGAGATATTCAATACGGACCACTTCAGGGTCTACACGCACCACGACACGCTGGGGGTGGAGCTGGGCGGGGCTTTGAAGAACGTGATGGCCGTGGCATCGGGCATAAGCGAGGGCCTGGGCCTTGGAAACAGCGCAAGAAGTGCGCTCATAACCAGGAGCCTGGCCGAGATGAGCCGCCTTGGAGTCTCCATGGGCGCAAACGAAAAAACCTTCATGGGCCTCAGCGGTATCGGGGACCTGGTGCTCACATGCAGCTCTCCGCTTTCCAGAAACTACACGGTGGGATACCGGCTCGGTCAGGGAGAGACGCTCAAGGACATCATGGAGGGCAGAAAGAGCGTTGCCGAGGGCGTGCATACCGCAAAGGCGGCCTTCGAGCTCGCACAGATGCAGAATATCGTCATGCCGATCGTGGAGCAGGTCTACCGCGTGATATACGAGGACAAGCCGGCGGAAGATGCGGCAAGCGACCTCATGACACGAGCCCCCAAGCCCGAGTTCCAGTCGCCTGAGGGCGCTTCGGACTGACCAGAGGGACAACATGGACGCTGAGGCTATCAGAAAACTTCTTGAGCGCGTACAGGCCGGGCGGCTTGGCCCTGACAAGGCCCTTGAAAAGCTCAGGCACATGCCTTATGAGGACATGGGCTTTGCAAAGGTGGACCACCACCGCGCCATAAGGAACATGGTGCCCGAGGTCATATATGCCGAGGGCAAGACCCCCGAGGAAGTCGTCTCAATAGCAAAGGCCATATACAAAAACAGCAGGCGGCTGCTCATAACGCGCGCAACCAAGGACATCCACAAGAAGCTCCGCATAAAGGGGGCGAAGTTCCATGAGCGCTCGGGCATCATCGAGGCAGGCGGCGCAAAGAAAGGAAAAGGCAGCGTGCTTGTGGTATCCGCCGGGACCTCGGACCTGCCGGTGGCCGAAGAGGCCGCCCTCACCGCGGCCTTTCTTGGAAGCACGGTGGACTCTGTGCATGACGCGGGTGTTGCGGGCATACACAGGATAATGTCCAGCAGGAAACTGCTTGAGTCAGCAAACGCGGTGGTGGTCGTGGCCGGCATGGAGGGCGCCCTGCCCTCCGTGGTGGGGGGGCTTGTGGACAAGCCGATCATAGGCGTTCCAACCTCAGTGGGCTACGGCACAAGCCTTGGCGGGCTCACCGCTCTTTTTGCGATGCTCAACTCATGCGTGCCGGGAATCGCGGTCATGAACATAGACAACGGTTTTGGCGCAGGCTGCCTTGCGCACAGGATCAATACCCTTTCATTGAGATAACCCGCAACAACTACACCGCGTCCTGTAGAACCTCAGCCCGCATATTTCATGAAGCGCGGAGGTAAAGGTACAAAACGTTTTGTTGCCATTGCAATAAAGCATAATTGTGCAAATATTGCAATGTCACGCTTTGTACCTTTTGCTTCACCGCCCTTCACCCTTCGGGCGAGCCTGATTCACCATATCTACTTCGCCATAAGCCGCTTGAAGTATGCTTATACGACTGCGCGTCTTCTGGCTTGTATCTGCGGCAAATCAGAACTCGTGCAATAAACGGGCCAGCCCGCAAAAAGTCATTGTCGCGCAATTCCGGAACGTTTTGGAGCGTAATATATGTTTGACGAAGCAGTGGAAATATGTTACTTTCAAGCTGGATCAGACGGGCAGCCAATATAACTTTTAACCGAAATCTGAACGACCTATAAAATGAATAAGATCATCAAGAGCAAGGTCGCCACCGGAATATACTGGGTCGAGGTGCCTGATGCGGAGGTCCACATCCTGTGCGGATGCCCCGCTGACAGCGTAAAGCACCTGATGAAGAAGGGACAGATCGCTCAGAAGGAGGAAAGCGGAACGAAGTTCGAGACCGGCCCCAATGTCATCCTGCTCTCGGACGTCCTGATCCAGAACGGGGCCTTTTCCAACCTGGCCGAGTTCCCTGTGTTGCAGATGCTTTACCGCCAGGGCATGATCATCCCGGGCCATCCGCGGAACACGGGCGTCAAACCCATGCTCCTTGGCGGCGAGGACCAGGTCAAGTCACAAATGCAGTACATATACAGGGGCAACTACGGCCTTATCTCCAGGGAAGAGTTAATGGAGGCGGGGGTTTCCGCCGGGACCGCGGACGACCTTATGCAGCTGAAACTCGAATTCGCCTTTGGTCGGATAAAGCCCTCGGGCGATCTCCTGGACTACAAGATAGTCACCAGCAACACTGTTGAGATACGAAACAACGTCCATATCAAACGGATCGCCATCAACAAGTTCGAGATCGTGTACAAGAAGGAATCCGTGACCGTTGACCTTAACCTGACAACGGACGAGAACTACGAGGTCCCCTACCAGCTCGGCTACCATAATATCGAGAGGGAGTATTTCTCGGTTGTCCATACCGGAGAGGGCAACGGGTGGGACGTGAACCGCCCAAGCATGTCCAGCATACTGCTCTTTCAGGGCAAGGTGTATCTTATAGACGCGGGGCCGAACATCTCCCATAGCCTCAAATCCCTTGGCATCGGCATAAACGAGATAGACGGCATCTTCCACACCCATGCCCATGACGACCATTTCGCGGGCCTCATGACCCTCATGCGCTCTGACCACAGGATTAAGTACTTTGCCACCCCTCTTGTCAGGTCCTCTGTCACGAAAAAACTCTCCGCCCTGACCTCACTTGACGAGGACCATTTTGAGGACTTCTTTGACATACACGACCTGTGGGCCGACGCCTGGAACGAGATCGACGCGCTTGAGGTCAAGCCCATAATATCCCCCCACCCCGTGGAGACGACAATATTCTTCTTCAGGACCATGGGAGACAAGGGTTACTCGTCCTACGCACACCTTGCGGATATCGTAAGCAGGGCAACGCTTGAGAAGATGGTGAACGGTGACGCCACGGAAAAGGGCATAACACAGCAGTACCATGATACTGTCTGGAACGAATACATGAGCGAGGCCGACATCAAGAAGCTGGACATCGGCGGGGGGATGATCCACGGCGAGGCCAAAGACTTCGTCCATGACAAATCAAAGAAGATCATCCTGTCCCACACATCCAGGGAACTCGGAAACGAAGAGAAGAAGATCGGCTCCGGCGCGCCCTTTGGCATGAGCGACGTGCTGATCACCGCGCACCAGGAGTTCATCAGGCGATACTCCTTCAACCTCCTTAGCTCCTACTTCCCCTCCATACCAAAGGACCGCCTCGGCATACTGCTGAACAACCCACTGGTGGCCTTCAACCCGGAGACGATAATAATGAAATCCGGAGAGATCATCGACGAGATATACATCATCCTTACAGGAAATGTCGAGGTGATCAGCGAAGTCACCCAGATCAACAGCATTCTGTCCTCCGGAGGCATCGCCGGAGAGTACGCCGGCCTTACCAGGACCATGCTCAAGGAGACCTACAGGACCATGAACTTCGTGAACGCCCTGAAGGTCTCGGCAAGCCTGTACGCGGATTTCGTAATGCTCAACGAGGTGTATGACGACATCATGATCCGCATCGAGAGCCAGGACTTCCTCCAGCATATCTGGCTTTTCAACGAATCGCTCTCGTATTCCGTTCTTAGCCGGATCATCGCGGAGATGGAGCTGAACACATTCCCCGCAGGCCTCAGGATACCCAAGAGCACGGAACCGGGCATATTCGTTATCAAGGAGGGCAAGTGCGAGATATACCTCAACGACGAGAGGATCGAGTCCATAGACACCGGAGACTTCTTCGGCGAGAGCACGGTCATCCTGAATAGCCCGGACCTCTACCAGGTCAAGGCAATAGAGGACACCCATGCCTATTTTATCAAGAGCCCGGCCATCGAGAACATCCCCATAGTACAGTGGAAGCTCTTCGAGGTGCACGGAAAGAGGATGAGAAAGATAGTGACACCGGCGCACGCCACCATCCCGATTTTCCAGTGGCAGGAGAAATACAGTGTCGGCGTTCAGGAGATAGACACCGACCACAAGAGGATGTTCGAGGCCGCGGAAAGCCTTTACAGGGCCATTGGCCTCGAGGAGACGAATGTGGTGCTGATAGACATCCTTGATTTCCTCATCAAGTACACAAGTGAGCATTTCAAGCGGGAAGAAGAGCTTATGTCCTTCTACTCCTATCCCGATGTTGAGGAGCACGCCAAAAAGCACAGAAAACTGCAAGAAGAGGTTTTGTCCATAAAAAGCTGCTTTGACTCGGATGGGATAGATATGGACGTGGAGTTCGTGAACTTCCTTCAGGCCTGGATAACCGACCACATCATCACAGAGGACAGGAAACTGGGAACGTTCCTGAACACCAAAAGCATCTATTAGCCAACCCCCGCCCCGCCCTGCTTGCACAATGCCCTGCTTGCACAACCTGCAATTGGTTTCTCCCGCAATGGCGGAGAACCAGCCAAAAATGTTATCATATAGAAAATAAGCAATGGGGTCAGGGGCAAAAAAAACCCTCATTGCAGACAGGAATACTATTATCGAGCTTTATATTACCTCTATCTTACCTATTCCAGTTGGTTTAAAAGCTCGAATTTTAAAGGGTTTTTTATGCAAACAGGCACTAAGGGCCCCTAATCGGACACAAGGGGGCTACAATGATCGCACGTAAAGCAAAGCCAGGGAATAGAGGAAGAACAATGAACCACAACAATATGCAGAGGAAGCAGGAACTCCTTCAGAAGAAGATCGATGCCGGTCTTGTCTCGGAGCGCTATCCAAATGTCTCGAGCATGGAGATAAAGATGATCTACTTCCAGCGCACCATGTACTCGAACTCCGACAAGCTGCTCATGCTCAGGACTGTCAAGGTCTCCCCTGAAAGCCATGCCTACTTCCACATGCAGTGCATGAAAAAGGAATGCGAGAGCACCTATAACCTGAAGCGCACCATAGGCGTGATGGTGAAGGACAAGAAAAAGAAGGTTAGCGGAAAAATTTCCTGCTCAGGCAAGGGAGAAGGCGTCAAACCCAAACACGCCTGCGTGGAATATGAGATAACCGTAAAGTACAACAACAAGCGCAAAAAAGCATAAGTAGCTGCACACCAACTCTGAAACTTGACCCTGCGGCGCCAGGCCGCAGGGTTTTTTATGTCCCTGCGTTCTTAAAGCAATATCCTGTGATATAATGG
The DNA here is from genome assembly GCA_030638335.1 of Nitrospirota bacterium. Classification (GTDB taxonomy): domain Bacteria; phylum Nitrospirota; class Thermodesulfovibrionia; order Thermodesulfovibrionales; family JdFR-86; genus DAOWET01. Next base: position 4,199 of record DAOWET010000090.1, on the reverse strand, counting down.
AAAATCGAAAACACTGTTCATCCTTTCAACTTTCGACAAGGGGGAGGCGCATATGTCTGATGATGGAGCGTACAAAAAGGAAGACCTTGAGAAGATACTGTCCTCATGCATCGCAATGTCCACGCTGGACGGGGAGATACATATAGACGAACTCCAGCCTGTCGTGAAATTTATAGAGGGCAGGTGGCAGGGCGATTACGGGGACATCAACCAGATGATGGGAAGCGCCCAAAAAGGCGCGGGAGAACTCCTTAAATCATCTTCATTGACCGAATCCATCGGAGGCATTGCCGGGGGCCTCTCGGGTTCACTGGACCAGGCACAAAAAGATGCCGTGCTCGAACTCCTTAAGGAAGTGCTCCACGCTGATGGCGAGGGCCACGAGATGGAACACGCCATGTACGACATATTCGTGAAGAAATTCTAATATATAGTATTCAATAAAGGAGAAACAAAATGTTACTTACTGAAATTTCAGTCGTAATCGGTGGTTTTTTGTCATTATTAATAGCTGTTTTCCATACTAAATTCTATTCCCTATTCGAGTGGCAAAAAGACTTCGAAAAGATCAGTCCAGTAAATGCGAAAATCCTTTACACTATTCATCTAGCTCTGCTTCTGCTATTATTTGGTGTCGGTTTTCTATCCTTAATATTTTATGATGATCTTGCAAAATGTACAGGTCTTGGATTGGGACTTATGATTATGTTTTCCCTGCTTTGGTTATGGAGAACTATATGGCAAATTCTATTCTTTAATCCAGACAGGAAAAACAAACAACTACTAAAGATGCACTATATTCTCATCATTATTTTTGGAGTATTGTTTGTAGCGTATTCATTTCCAATATTGGTTAGATTAATTTAAGAAAGCCCTGTATGTAAACTTTGGCGTTCTTTTTAACACGGACAGTGGAATTTAAGCCTCACCAACTGACTTCTGGTATCAGCTTGCACTTTATAATTCTAAAGATAAGGCCGACAAGAATGAGTAGTTTAGGCTTATAAGCCGCAAGCACCAAGGTCGCGCAAATCTTCAACTCTTGGCCCAGTCGCTCTTGAGCCTGCCCCTGCCCTGCACATGCTTCTCAGCCGACAACGCGGCCATGCACCCGTCAGCCGCGGCAAGCACCACCTGCCGCACCTCGGTGCATATCACGTCCCCTGCCGCAAACACGCCAGGGATCGAGGTCTCCATCTCGCGGTTGACCTTGATGCAGCCGTTCTCGCCATGATCTAAAGCACCCATGAGGTAATCCACCACAGGCTGGCTACCCTGGATATAGACGAACACGCCGGTAAGCTCTAACGTCTGCTCATTCTTGTCAGCATCTGTGTAGTCCACGGCCTCAACACCGTCAGAACCCTTTATCTCACCAACACGGCATCCAAACATTATTTTCAGATTCTCCGTATCCAATCCAGGATAATCATCAGGCACCTTAAGCTTCTTGCCCGGAGCCAGGAGATAGACAGTTGAGGCGAACTTGGTAAGCAGTATTGCCTCTTTTACAGCCTCTTCGGAGTCCCCAAGGACGCAGACCTCCTTACCCTTGAAGAAGTTGGCATCACAGATGGCGCAATAGCTCACCCCGCGGCCAAGGAACTCGCCCTCGCCCTTTATTGTGGGCTTTCTGCCCATGGAGCCGGTGGCAATGAGTATGGTCTTGCCCTTCACGGACTCGCCCATGGTAAAAACTTCCTTTACCTCGCCCTCAAGGTTGAGTCCCACGACCTGGACGTCCTCGCGCACCTCCGCGCCAAAGGCCACGGCCTGCTTGCGAAACAGGTCCAGCATCTCGCTACCGCTTATTGGCTCAACTATGCCGGGGTAGTTCTCAATCCTGTTTGTAAAGGCAAGCGCCCCGGCTGTCCGTGACTTATCCAGCACCACAGTCTTGAGCTTTGCCCTTGAGGCATATTGCGCAGCCGAAAGCCCTGCCGGGCCACCGCCGATTATAACCAGGTCGTATATGTTCTCGCTCATTTTTTTTTAAATACCTCCAGCCGGGTCAGTATTATTGAACTGGGTAACTATTCAATATTCTTTTACTATATTGTATACCGTATCGCGCTGGGCCGCACGGAAACCAGCGTCACTTATGGCCCTGACCATCCCGTCAAGCGATACGCTGTGGCTTACGCCCGCGGCCGCAACCACGTTCTCCTCTATCATCGTGGAGCCAAGGTCGTTTGCCCCGAACCTCAGGGCCACCTGCGCAAGCTTGAGGCCCTGCGTGACCCACGAGGCCTGTATGTTCTCGAAATTATCAAGGTATATCCTTGCAAGCGCGAGCACGCGCAGGTACTCCACAGCGGTGGCGGGCGTTATCTTACCCTCATAGGCGGTGTTTCCGGGCTGGAAGGGCCAGGGTATAAAGGCCGTGAACCCCCCGGTCCTGTCCTGCAGCTCCCGCAGGCGGTCAAGGTGCTCTATGATCTCATGAGGCTCCTCAACGCTCCCGAACATCATGGTGGCGGTTGTGCGCATGCCTATTGAGTGTGCCTCCTCCATGACCTTGAGCCAGCGCGTGGAGTCTATCTTTCGCGGGCTCAGACGGCTTCGCACACGGTCCACAAGTAACTCAGCCCCTCCGCCGGGCATGGAGTCAAGCCCCGCGTCCCTGAGCACCCAGAGGGTCTCGCCAACGGTGAGGTCGGAGTTGTCCGCTATAAAGCAGACCTCGGGGGGAGAGAAACCGTGGACGTTAATATCGTAACGATCCTTGATCCCCTTTAAGAGGTCGATATAGTACCAGACGTCCAAGTTCGGGTTCAGCCCGCCCTGCAGGAGTATCTGCGTGCCCCCTAGCTCCAGGGTCTCCTCTATCTTCCTGCACAGATCGTTGTCATCCAGCACATAGCCCTCCGGGCTTCCCTCCTCGCGGAAGAAGGCGCAGAAATTGCAGTGGTTGACGCAGACGTTGGTGTAATTGATGTTCCGGTCCACCACGAAAGTAACAACGCCGTCGGCGTGGCGGTGCCTGCGTATGCCGTCGGCGCGGCGCCCCAGCTCCAGAAGGTCAGCCTTATTGAGCATATCAAGGGCGTCTTCTTTTGTTATACGGGCTATGCGTTTCATGCAGGCACCTCACGGTAGAAACCATCGCGCCTCACAGGCTCAAGCCCTGCCTTGGTAATAAGCAAACGCAGCTCCTCCTCCGTGATACCCCGGCGCGTGGGCCTGCCTTCGCTTGAGGTGGCATACGTTATGCGCTCCTCCATCACAGTGCCGTCAAGGTCGTCCGCACCAAAACAGAGCGCCACCTGGGATATCTTCTCCCCGAGCATGACCCAGTAGGCCTTGATATGCGGGAAGTTGTCAAGCACGAGCCTGCTTATGGCAATGGTCTTGAGGTCGTCCAGTCCTGAGACGCCCGAGCCCCCGATGTCAGTATTGCCGGGGTGGTATGAGAGCGGGATAAAGGCCTGGAACCCGCCTGTGCGGTCCTGGAGTTCTCTTAGCCTCAGCAGGTGGTCCACCCGGTGCTCAGGCCCCTCAAGGTGCCCGTAGAGCATGGTCGCGTTGGTCTTTATCCCAGACATGTGCGCAGCCTCGATGACCTCAAGCCAGCGCCCTCCGGTGAGCTTTTCAGGACAGAGCTTCTCTCTGACCTCTGGCGCAAATATCTCCGCCCCACCGCCGGGCATTGCCTCAAGACCGCTTTGCTTGAGCTCGAAAAGCACGTCATCCAGCCCCTTTCCGCTGATGCGCATGAAATAGTCCACCTCAGCCGCGGTAAAGGCCTTGACGTGCAGGCCGGGAAAGCCATCACGGATGGCTATTATCATGTCCAGATGGTGCTGGAAATCCCAATCAGGGTGCAGCCCGCCCACTATGTGAACCTCCTCCACGGGCATGGCCTCGCGTATCCTGCCCAGCACCTCGCGGGTGGAGAGTTCATAGGCGCCCTCTTCGCCCTTAGAGCGGCTGAAAGCGCAGAACCGGCACCTGTTCACACAGATATTGGTGGGGTTTACATGGATGTTGCGGACATAATAGGCAATGCCGTTGTTGTGCCTGGAAGCGGTTATGGAGGCGAGCTCTCCAAGGGTGAATATGTCGTCAGAGCTGAAGAGTTTCAGGGCGTCTTCACCTGATAGGCGCTCTCCGGCCTCGACCTTCTTTCTGATCTCGCGCACAGTTGGCAAGGGCATGCTACATCTCAAAGGGTGTGACGCGCACGCTATATCCCTCGT
>DAOWET010000130.1 GCA_030638335.1 Nitrospirota bacterium | reverse complement strand
CTAGGCCAACCTTGAGTGCGCCAAGCAGGAGATGGTCCGGGTCGTGGTCCACGCCGATGCAGGTCCTGTGCAGGGCTTCAACCACCTCGCGGTCAACAGCGCGGGGGACGATGTCCCACTTCTTCCAGCGCTCAAGGGTCTTCTCGGGCACGCGCTTGATGTAATTGAAGTCTCCTTCGATCCTGCCGAAGTCCTCAAGCATCTTTGTGGCCACTTCTTCGGCCACCTTCTCGACGGGGATCCCTTCGCCGAACTCCACGCCTATGTCACCGGCGACCTTGTTGAGCTTCTTCACGTCAGTGATCTTGAAGTCCTTGACATCGCCCCTTGCAACGTGCAGAAGGGTGAATGCCATGTCCCTGGCGTGGTCAGAGTGCGCGCTCGTGCCGGCAGCCGACATCCTCAGGAGGTTCCTGGCAGCCACGGTCTCAAGGGATGCGCCGCATATGCCCAGTACTTCCTTTTCAGCGTTCCTGCCCGTGAACCTGCATGGGCCCATATGGCAGTTCTTGCAGCACGCGCCCTTGTCGCCGATAGGGCAGGGCTTCATCTGCTCAGCCCTGTCAAAGCAGGTCTCTATATTGTGCTGCCTTGTCCACTCAATAGCTTGTTGTGATGCCTCGTCAGCGTGTTTTGCACGCTCTCTGTATATATTGATATCTTTAGACATGAGTCGCCTCCTTACAGGATCGAGTCCATTTCAAGGGCTGGATGGCCCACTTTGGTGAGATGCTCCATGAGCTTCTCGGAGTCCTCGCAGACGGTCTCGTCAGCGATCATGTCAAGGAGGTTGGCAACGCCTTCTTCCCCGGCACGTTTATCAAACTCTTCTTTAAGGCTTTCCTTGAGGTTCTGGGTCATCCATACTATGCGCTTTATGCCGCCGTCGCCACTGAGGAACTTGTGGCTTGTGATGAAGTTGCGGCCTATGCCCATGAACCCGGGGTTCTGGGTGCCGCCGCCCACGCTTCCTGCAAGGGTGGAGAACTTCATGCCCGCCGGGGTCTCTCCGGTATAGCCGCGCTGGACGATCATGACGCCGTTGGCCTCTGGTACGAGTGCGATGATGCACTCGAAGCAGCCGCACGAGGTCATGGGGTTTTCCATGATCGTGTACAGGTTAAGTGTCTCCACCTGGCCGCCCGTTGTCTCCATAAGGTACTTGTCAACGCCGGCGTAACGGCCAAAACGGTCGTCGGTGAGTTCGCCTTTTTCAATAGGCTGGTTCCCGCCCGTGGGGTCGATCTCAAAGGCTGCCTTGCAGTCCAGCCAGTTGAAGGCGCCGCAGAGCCCCAGGCGCTCCGGGGTGACAACGCAGACGTGCGCGGGTGCAAAGCTCTGGCAAAGCAGGCAGGAGTAGAAGGTGTCAACGGTCTCGTCTACCATGGCGCCAAGGCGCTGGTCGCGTTCCTTGTAGACGGCCCTGGCATTTTCGATCTCCTTGTTGACATCTTCCTCATTGACGTAGATAGTGACCTGGACCTTGTCGATGATGCTCTTAAAGGAATGCTTGAGCATGGTGGTGAAGATGATGCCGATATGCTCAAGCGTGATGCCATCCTTCTTGGCGTTATTGTTGATGCGGACCCAGTTCATGTCGCGCTGGCCCATATGCCAGAGGCCCTGGGCCTCGTTTATGAAGTGGTGGATCTTGCGCTCGATGACGCTCTCGAAGTCCTTCTGCATCTTGCGCCCCGCAACGTCGATCACTAGCCCGAGCGGCATCTTGCCGCCTGCCTCGTATGCGGCCTTCCAGTCGCCAACGATCTCAACCTTTTCGTCATCTATCTCCTCGAGCTCTTTCATGTTGACAAGCTCGAAGGCAGGTGTGCGCTGACCGCCGAACTCTATGAACATGTCGTCCTTGCGGATGCGCTCGCCCTCGAATGCAGGGCCGTAGGCCGTGGGGATGGGTGGCTTCTCTACCGTGATCTTCAGTCCGCGCATCTCGATGGTGCGCTGGACGATTATGTCGTGGTCCAGTTCCTTGTCCACGTGCTCGTAGGTGCAAACGCCCGTGGGGTGGATGACCGGTATGTCCGTGTCGCCCATGGCAGGGAAGCCCATGTTGATGGCCCCGGCGCCCGTGGTCCATATGATGTCGTCCAGGGGCCCAAGCACCATGGCAAAGGCAAAGACCCTGTCCTTCTGGTACATGAGGTGCTTCTTGAAGTCTCCGGGAGCAACAGAGCCGAAGATGAGCGAGGCGCGGATGGCCCAGTCAAGCGCGTAAAGCGTGTGCCTGGTATCCGGGCCAAGGGGCACGATACGTGCGTCCCAGCCCATCTCAACACCCTTCCTGTGGAGCTGTCTGGCCACGGAGTTGCCCTCCACGTTGCCTGAGAGGAATGTGAGAATGTTCTTCTCCTGTATCTCACGCACGATCTTGACCGCAGTGTCGTCGTCAGGGGCTGCGCCGATGATGGCCGCAAAGCCAGGCATGGAGCCGTCCACGAGCTGGATGCCCAGGTTCCTCTGGATGGTGTCAGAGATGAACCCGTTGTACTCGAACCCGTATTCTTCGTCTTTGATCGGCTCAAGGCCCTGGACGTACCTGCATGCGAGAATGATCTCCTCTGCAAAGAGGCTTGCCATGCCGCTGTCAAGGGTCTCTCCAAGATATGGCCTCCAGAGCTTCTCATCAGGAATCTCGTGGAGCGTCTCTTTTGCATAACCAAGCCCTACGCGCATGTCCTCAAGGGTCTCTACCTTGAAGGCTGTCATAGCGTAGATCATGGGAAGAAAATATGCCGTGTCCGGGAACTCGAACTTGAAGTCCTTGCCCTTTTCGGTAATTGTTTTCTCCAGGATTTCGTCAGCCTCTTTCACGAGCGCTTGGGCACCCCTGATAGCTGCTGTCGCAATGATCTTTGACATCCCTGCCTCCTTTTACGATGGCTGCTTTCTCGTAATGAAAGCGCCTTGTTTTGCGTTACCCCCGGCGGGCCGGAGCCCTTCGGGATGTTTAATCGGTCATACGGAAATCGTTATTACCTGGCTTTCAGGAACGCGGGAAGCGCATTGGCCTCTCGCGGACCCACTGTTATTTTCCAACCCTCCAGCTTGTCCTCAAGCGCTCCGCTTAAAATGGCGACATAGCCGGGAAGGATCAGCTCCTTTTCCTTCAACTTGTCGCCCACGCCGCTTTCGGTGATGACCTGGGCGATCTTGGTGGCTGTGAACTTGCCTGCTGCCCAGCCGGTCAGTACCGAAAGCCCCTCGCTGTCCATTACTGCAAGCCTTGAGGGGACCTTGCTGTTCTCGATCTCGCCGGAGACGATGAAGTAGGTGAGGGAGAAGTTTGTGGTGATCATCAGCGGGGCGTCCTCTCCAGGTTCGCCTATCTCGTAGATCTCCTGCTTCACCTGCATGGGGACCTGGGGGTCTGTGTAGATGTTCTGCCTGAGGGTGTAGAGCGCGAGGTTCTTCCACTTCTCGACGCTTGAGAGCACGATTATGGAGGAGAACTTGCATACACCCAGGGACGCCACCAGGGTCTCAAGCATCACGTCATCCCGCTGTGCAAAGGTGATGACAGGATGGCCAAGAGGCTTAAAGCTTTTATTTAAGGCTGCGCGCCTAACTAGTACATTATCCTCAATAATCTGCTTTACGGTCTTTGCGCCTGAGTCGATTATCAGATCCTCGACACCAGCACCCTTTACCTTCTCGGTAAGCTCGGAGACCGCTTCAAGGCCATCAGCCGAGACAACCAGCGCGCCGCCCGCGTCCTTGGCCACTTTTGCCATGGCCTCGAAGTTGTCAGCGGTAGCGCCGCAGATGACAGGCTTCTTGCCGCTGAACGCCTTTAGAGCAGCCTCGGCCGCGGCAGGGTCAGTGGTGCCGATTATGGCTGCCGCATCAGGGGCCTTCTCGGCCACGAGCTTGGCAAGGGCTTCGAGCTTTCCGGCGTCACCGGAATCGTTTGAAAGGTATATGGCGTCTATTCTCAGAAGCTGACCAACGCGGTCCAGCTCAGAGCCGGTCACCTCGGCAAGTTTTGCTTCTGCGTCAGCGTCCGTGTCCTTTATCTCAAGGGCCAGGGCGCAGGGGTGCACGAACTTCTTTTCATGCCTGAAAAGCACTGTCTCTTCGCCAATTTTGACGGCCTTCTCGCCATCTCCCATCGTGATGGGCCTGATGGGCGGGGCCGAGGCCTCTCCGAGCACTGCCTTTGCCTCTTCGGAGATGTCCGGACAGTCATCGATCGTAACCGCACGCTGTGCGAGCTTCATCGCAAATGCGAGACAGGTGGGATGACCGCACTTCTTGCAGTTGGTCTTCGGCAGGAGCTTGAATATCTGAACACCGGTCATAGCCATTGCTTAACCCTCCATTTCCGCGATGAACTTGTTAACGGCCTCAAGGGCCTTGGGGTGCCTGAGTATTATCAGATTGGCACCGGCTATGAGCAGCGCAGTCGCGCTTACCGCTTCCCAGGCAATACCGCGTTCGGAGAGCGCTCCCCACTCGGGGAGGTCTTCCGCAGGGGCATGGGTCTCTTTTACTTTCCATACATATATGCCAACGTCTCCCATGAGGGGAGGCTGCATGGTGCTGTCGTTCTGGGCCAGGCCCGCGAGCTTGATCCTCTCCATAACGGAGTAGGTGTACTCAAGCCCGTAGCCCAGGGCCGAGG
>DAOWET010000074.1 GCA_030638335.1 Nitrospirota bacterium | reverse complement strand
CCCACCCCGCTTCGGATAGATGATGTTTTGCTATGGGATCATAACGTTTTGCAACCGTCCCGATGGTCCCTCGCTCTTCATGCAATGTGCGGGCTAATCCTTGTCTCTGGCCGGCTCCCTGCACCACAACTGCCCGCACGCTGCCATTGCGTCGCCACCCTTGCTCTTTCTTATGAAGGTTTTGATGCCCGCCTCAACAAGATAGTCCTGGAAGGCAAGCACTGTTTCTTCGGAGGGGGGGTCAAACTCAGCACCCTCATACGGGTTAAAGGGTATAAGGTTTACCTTCGCGCTAAGCCCTGAAAGAAGGCCCACAAGCTTGTGCGCGTCCGCGATGGAATCATTGACGCCCTCAAGCAGCACGTACTCGAACGTAATGCGCCTGCCCTTTTGAAGCGGAAAGCTGCGGCAGGCCTGCATCAGTTCCTCAAGGGGATATCGCCTGTTTACGGGCATGATGGAATCACGCACCCTGTCGCTTGATGCGTTTAGAGAGACAGCGAGGTTCACGCCCGGGGCCTTTTGGGACAGCCTGTGTATCTCCGGGGCGATGCCGCATGTGGAGACCGTTATGCGCCTTGGGGACATGCCGATGAGGCCGGTTATCTTCCGCAGGGCCTCGCTGAGCTCCTCAAGGTTCTTTAGCGGCTCTCCCATTCCCATAAATACGATGTTGGTTATCTGCCGTGGGGCCATGAGGCCGGAGACCGCAAGGAGCTGATCGACCATCTCATAGGCCTCAAGGTTTCTTAAAAACCCCATGGAGCCGGTCTTGCAGAACCTGCATCCCATGGCACAGCCCACCTGGCTCGATACACACAGCGTCATACGGTCATTGTCAGGGATCAGCACACACTCCACAGAGAGGCCGTCCTTGAGCGTGTAAAGGAACTTCTCAGTGCCGTCCTCGCTCGAGACCCTGCCGGAGAGTTCGATGGCGCCGATGTAGGCGCGCCGGGAGAGTTTCTTTCGCAGTTCCTTTGAAAATTCAGTGATCTCCTCTACAGAGACGGCCGCGCGCTCATACATCCAGTGGACAAGCTGGCGCGCGCGAAATGCGGGCTCACCCAGTTCGGCCATGAGATCTACAAGGGCCTCATCACTCAGGGCCTTGAGGTTCGTTCTGCTCATACTCCATTATAACCGCGCGGTTTTCCGGTTTTCAGCCTCTGTGCTAATCTATACTCACATATGAGATACGCAAAACAGATAAATGCAATATACTCACTGGCGCTCATGGCCGCCTTTGCTCTTGCTCCCTTAGTATCACAGGCCGAGGTCATTGACCGTGTCGTGGCGTATGTGGATGACCGCGCCATCACCCTTCGAGAGCTGGACACGGTGCATCAAAGGGCGCTCGCCTCAGGGCTCCGCCCATCAAAGGCCGCGACCCTGGAGAAACTGATAAACAGGATACTCCTCATTAACGAGGCCATTAAGCTCCGCGTGGAGGGCGACAACGAGGATGAGCTGGTACATGAGTACATTGACCTCAAGGTCAGGGCCTTCATCACCCTCAAGGATTCGGACGTCAGGCAATACTACACAGAGAACAGATGGAAGTACAAGGGCGTGCCGTATGAGTCACTGAAAGATGACATCAGGAAACTTCTTGAGGAAAGAGAGGTGAACATAAGCCTCAGGCGCCACCTGGAGAAGCTCAGAGAGACGGCGGACATACGCATCATGCTGGAGCAAGAAAACTAGCCCGCTTATTTCACTTGGTTTCATTCCTTGAGCTTTTAACGTTCCGCCCCTATGCCCTTATGAAGGTCAGGGTATCTGTGCCGGGGTGCCACGGACACCGTTTAGCCTTGCAGTTTTGCACGCCCCCTTGTGAACGCAAAGCCAGACAACTTCTTGCAGGGATAGACGCGAAGCGCGGGTTTATCGTACCAGTAAAGTTTAATACGAAACAGGAGCGCGCATCCGGCATTCAGCCCCTCACGGAGGGGTCTTCTCTGGGCAATCAGCATATTGACCCCTTATCTCTCTTAGCAATAACGTTTGAGGCTGGTGCCACCAGTAGCATATTGTCATTAAAACGTTTGAGGCTGACGGCCTCCAGTTTAAAGGGGGTCCGTGACCCCGCCCCTCACGGAGGGGATTTATCAGGCAGGCAGAATATTGACCCCTTATCTCTCTTAGCAATAACGTTTGAGGCTGGTGCCAACAGTAGCATGTTGTCATTAAAACGTTTGAGGCTGACGGCCATCAGTTTAAAAGGGGTCCGTGACCCCCCCCTAGCCCTTCATGAAATATGCGGGGCTAAAAGGCATGGCCTATGCTGAAGTGTATCTCCTCCTCGCTCTCCCCCTCTTCCGGGTCAAGCTTTTGCCCGTAGTCCAGCCGAACTGGCCCCACAGGTGTGTTGTACTGTATCCCGGCGCCCGCTGTGTATTTAAGGTCATCTGAGTCAGCATCGTCCGGGTCTATCCATACGTTACCCGCGTCCATGAAGGGCACGAACCTCCAGTTGCCCGCAACACGGATGCGCAGCTCCACATTCCACTGGGCAAAGGCATTACCGCCGATGGGGTTGCCGTCCTCACCCTTTGGTCCCAGGCTGTCCTGCCCGTAGCCGCGCACAGTGTTCCTGCCGCCGAGGAAAAACCTCTCCACCAGGGGCAGGTCTTCTGTCTCTTCAAAGGCCCTGGCAGCACCTCCACGCACCGAGGTGGCGAACACCACCCTCCTGATGATCGGATAATAGACCCCCATGCGGGCGGTGGTCTTCACAAAACTGGATTCTGAACCAAGCGCGCCCGAGGCGTACTTGACGTTAAGGCTTGATATAAACCCCCGGCTGGGGTCAAAGGGGTTGTCCCTTGAGTCGTAGATTATGCCCGGGGTGATACTGCTTATTGCCAGCGTGCCGGTGTCGTCCCTTGTAAGAACGACGTCAGGCTGGACGTCCGTTGTCTCCGTAATGGAATAGGAATAGCTGAACGTGCCCTTTACCCGCTGGGTGAAGTCCTTTTCCACGCCGGTGCTGACGGAGACCTTCTCTACCCTGTAGCTTATCTCTCCGCTGTCGATGTTCTTCTCCTTGCGCTTTTCGTACAGGAAGGTCGTCGTACTGAGCAGCTCATGCCCGAAGAGATATGGCTCCTGGTAATTAATAATGTAACGGTTCCACAGGGTGCTCTGTTCGGTCCTCACCGACCCCCTGCGGTCCATGCCAAAAAGGTTGGAATAGCTGATGTCCATAAAGCCCCGGTAAAGCTCGTACTCGCCATAGCCAATGCCGAATGAGACCGCCCCGGGCTCCGACTCCTCCACTTCCAGCTCAAGGTCCGCCGTGCTTCCGGCTTCCTGTAAGGGCTTTAGCTCAATGGACTTAAAAAGGCCCAGCCTGAAAAGCCTCTGTCGGGTCTTGAGTAACAGAGAAGGGTCCAGAACGTCTCCTTCCCGGTATTGCAGTTGTCTGGTGAACACCGGCCTGCGGGTTCTGGTATTGCCCTTGATAATGGTCTTGCCAAAAAAAAAGATATCACCCTCGTTGACCCTGAATGTCAGGGCCACCTTGTCAGGGGGAGAGAACTCCCTCTCCACATCCACGTCACAGAAGTAAAACCCAAGGCTCCTGCACGCCCCCTGGAGCCCGCGCCTTGCGTCGACTATATCCACCTCGTTATAGGGGTCGCCCGGGGTAATGGCGATCCCTTCGGCAAGTTCCTCACCCCTGACCTTGCCCTCTGTTGTTACGTTCACATCGGAGTACGTGACCTTGGGGCCTTCAACAATGTCCAGTATGATATTGACACGGTTCCCGTCACGAACAACAACAGGCTCAGCCACTTCCACGTCACGGTAGCCAAGGGCCAGGTAGAACTCGGTTATCCTGCCTACGTCCCTTTTCAACTCATGGGCCACAAAGGGGTTATGTTCCTTGAGCTTCATTATCTGAAGAAGTTTCTCAGGAGGCACTGCCTCGCTGTTCACCTTTATCTTGCCGATCCATGAGGACTCGCCTTCGTGGATATAAAAACGCAGCAACAGGTCATCGCGCTCGCCCATGACAACCGGCACTATCCCCGTCTCCGAAAAGCTGTGTCTCAGGTACATCTCCCTTATGCGAGCCACAGCCTCGGCAACAAGCGCGTCCGTAACCTCACCAGCCTCTTTAAAGGGCATGACACCTATTATTGACCGGTCCGAGACCGCGCTGTTTCCCTCCACCTCCACCTCAAGGCGGACCCCGGGCCTGACGCCAAGCAGAAGCTGTGCGTCAACAAAAGTATACGGGCCTACATCAGGTTTTAAATGTCCCTTTTTACTTAAAAAGCCCTCCATGCGGGCCATGTCGCGCTCGAGCTTGAACTCATCGAATATGTCGCCCTCATTCAGGCGCATCATGCCCTTGAGCTTGTGGTCAGGGTAGTCCGTTCGACCTATTATCTCGATCACGCCCACATAGCGGGGCTCGGACTCCATTACCTCCACATCGAGCTTCACCATGTAGGGGTCATCGAGCTCGGACACGGTTATCTCCACGACCGTGTCCGGGAACCCTCGCCTGCTTATTGCGTCTTCCAGATCGTCCCGGGCGCGCTCAATGCCTCCGGACACAAGGACCATGCCCTCTTTTAAAGGAAGCCATCTCCTGAGAAAAGAGGTGGAAAGCCTTCTGTGTCCACTGAAATCAACATCTTCTATCGTGGGCTTTTCTTTTACGCGCACCACTATCCTGCCCTCATCCGCTTCATCCCGCTCAACGGAGATGCTCTCGAATATCCCCTTCCTGAAAAGCCTCTTTACGCCTATTGTCACATTGGGCTCGTCAAGGGGCATCCCCTCCTTGATATCAAGGAGATAAAGTATTTCCTCCGTGGTGACACTTGAGTGGCCCTCCACATGGACCTCTCTTACCAGGGCCTCTCCAGCATGCACCACAGCATGAGCGGGAACAAGCATCAACACGAACACCAGGGCCGCGGCCAACAGAGACCAATGCCCCGGCAGGGGTGTTCCATATATGTCCTTATTGGCCATGACCATGATTTTACTCAAAGCGGAACCTGAATTTCAGGTCTCCGCCAACGCTTCCGGTATTCTCCTGCCCTCCCACCAGCGAGACATTCTCCCCCAGCACGTACTCAATGTTCATCTCCTGCTCGTTCTCATCGCCAAGTGTGGACGAATACGTGACAAAGAGCTTGTCCCCTAGAAGGCGCTTTGATACCGTTACCCTCGGGACCACGTCGCCTGTCACCCTGGAGACCGATGGCGCTATAAGTACCCTGTCCAGGCCCGTAATGTCCGTGAACCTCTCCTCCACCTCGTCCTGCACCTGTCCGGTCAGAAGCGATGTGGCCTCGGCAGCGCCTATGCCGCCCTCAAGCCCGTCAAGAGAACCGCCAGAGCCGCCAAGGGTGAGCAGCCCCAGTATCTCCACATCATCAAGCGGCGGGTCCGAGGTCAGCGTGAGGTCCATCTGTTCCAACTTTCCCTCAAGCGTAAGCCAGATAAAATAGCCGCCCACGGAACTCTGCGCCCTGATGCTTATGAACGGGGCGCTCGATGTGGTATCCGCAAAGTCCGCAGTGGCGCGGATGATCCTGAACTGGGTGTTTCTGAAAAAGACCTTGCCATCGTGGGACTCGATCCTGCCAAGCAGCAGCGGGAACTCTAACGTCCCTCTCATCACCAGGTCTACAGTGAGTGGAGCATCAGCGATATTGTTATCGACCCTTATGTTCTTGGAGCCAAACACCCTCAGGTTAAGGCCAACGTCCCTCATCCATCCTCCCACCTTGCGAGGGGCCCGCACTCCGCCTGAGACAAGCCAGCTCTTCCAATCAATGCGCTCGCCATAAACGGCCTTCTCGATCCAGAGCTCACCGGTTATCTTCTGTCTGGACGCGTCACCGGTGACGAGGATGTTCCCGCCTATGTGAGTGATGAAGTTCCTGGATATATAGTAGGAGATGTCCGAAAGCGCCAGGTCCAGCCTTAGCCGCGATACGTTAAGACCCTCAAGCATCACAGAGCCGGCAGCCTTCACCGAGCCTCCGCCGATGCGGGCCTTAACTGCCTCTGTAAAGGCCCGGCCCTCCTCAAGGAGTATCTTGCCGCTGAGGCCAGTGACCCTCTGCGGCTTGTCCTTGAACGAGAAGTCCACATCAACAAGGTCTATTGCCCCAATGAACACCGGCGCTCCCCAGTCTCCTTTGACCCTCATGTCTATCGCGACGCTACCCTTCACAGCTTCAAGTGCCGGCACGAACACGGGCACCGGGACGAGCGATGCGCGCCCCTTGACGGCAATGTCCATGCTCTTTCCGATCTCCGCCCTGCATGAAACCGAGAACCTGGATGTCCCGCTCCTGACTGAGAGGGACGGGATACTGAGGACCCTGTCCCTTAGCGTGAGCTTCACGTCCGAGAGGGTGTTGAAGCCCTGTCCGTAGATACTTACAAGGGCCTTTCTGATATTGGCGTCAGCATTGACCGTCTTCCTGGTCCCCCATAAGGAAACATTGCCCTCAAGGCCGAGCACAAGGTCGTCAGGAGGGTCCTTCATGAACGGGCCGAGCAGGAAGTCATACCTTCCATAGCTCATTCTCACGTCAGCTGACCAGGGCATATCCCCGGACAGGCTCCCGTTCAGCTTCATGTTCGCCTTGCCGTTTATGCTTCGCGCGCTGAGGTCATAGTGCCTTCCTATGAGAGTGGCCTTCAATGCTGCGTCCCATAGAGGATATTTGCGCAAGGCGCCGTCTCTCAGATCTCCCTCAAGGGTTATTCTCGGGTCTTCAAACGTCCCGCTGCCAGAGGCGCTGAACCGGACCAGGTAGTCAACGCCCGGCTCCCTGCCTATCAAATGCCCGAGTCGTACCCCTGGCGATGAGGCATTAAAGTTAAAAGTCCTGTCCAGAGAGACATCCCCCTCAAGGCTCAGTGCATGTCCTGCTTCGCTAAAGGCACCCTTGTACATGCTGAAGGTCCTGCCTGAATACTGGTATCCGAATCTTCCAAGGTCCAGGTGCCGGCCATATACCGTTGCGTCGCGTACAACAGCGTCTCCATTTATCACGGGCTCCCGCCCCCTGCCCTTGAAGGTCACGTCCGTGTCCAGCGAGCCCTTTAAGCCCGAACCGAGCCCGAGGAGACTTATCAGTGCCCCGAGGTCTCCGTTTTCAGCCCTTATGTACAGGTCGTACTCCAGAGCGTCCAGAGGAGGGATCAGAGAGTCACTGCTGAACCCGACATTGCCCTCAATCCTGTGTTCGATGTTCCCGCTTCTGGACAGGAAGTCATACACATGGAGCGCGTCCCTGCCCACCTCGGCGCTTGCACGCACCCCGCCTAACGTGTAAGCTCCAAGCATGGCGTCCCAGAGGGTAACGCTTCCCCTGATAACAGGGTCCCTGACAGTGCCCGAAACGCTGGCGTCCACCCTGCCCCCACCGCTTAAGAGCCCGAAGTACGGTGTCAGCAGGGGCGTAAGGTTTGTGCTTAAAACGTATCCGCTGAAATCCAGCCCCTCTGTCCTCAAGTCCGCAGAGCCGGAAAAGACCAGATGCGCATCCATGGTCCGCGCGTTTATGTCATCAAGCCTCAGGACCTTGTCCTTCATTGAATAGGAGCCTCGAACGGTCTGCACCCGGCCCAAGGGATCCTCTCTGCCCTTGGCAACCCTGTAGGAGAAGCGTCCGTAAGGAGCGAAATCACTGCCTGATGTCCTGAACCTGCCCTCCACCTTGCCATGGGGCAATGGCAGCCATTTTATATTTACCAGCTCGCGGACCGGGCCGCTGTCCGCATCATCAAATGATATGTCCACTGAATAGTCAGTGATCCTTGGAAGTTTGAGATATGCCTCCCCTGTGGCCCTTCCGCCATAAACGTCTCCAACAAGGTCGGGGAATCCAAGCACGTTGTTGCTGAAGGTGACGGTAGAGGCAAGCCTGTCGGCATGGATGCCAAAGAGATCCCCATCCTCCATGGTTCCCTTTGCCTCGCCCTCAAGGGCTGTCACAGGGCCATTGAGCGTTCCCTTGAAATCGATCTTTCCGGCAAGGCCGAAGGGGTCCTTCACCCCCAGGGCCTCAAGCAATGTATCGAGGTGAAAGAAACCTCCAAGTTCCAGGTCCACGGAGGTGTCTATAAGCTTCGGGGCAAGAGTGACCCCTCCCTTTGCGTATACTGTCCCTTCCCTGTCAGTATCAAGGCCAAGTATCCGCTTGACCGTATCAGCGATCACCATGGCGTCAAGGCTGAACACGGATGGCTCGCCACTTCTTATCTCAGCCGCGCCTGTGACCTCTGAGCCAAAGGACTCTATCTTGAAGGAATCGAATTTAAGCGCATTGCCCTCAAGCTTTGCCTTGCCCTTGACTCCTCCGCTTAAAACGGGCCAGTCCCTTATGGAAACAGCAACGTCCTTTATGGCAAATGAAGCTACCGGCGATTCCTTGAGCACAAGTTCAAGGTCAGCGCCCTGCACCCTGACCGAGGTCTTGCCAGGCACATGGAAATATGAAGCGCTTGCGCCCCTGAACACCACGGTCCTTATATCGAGCTTTATGAAACGGTCAGCTTCCCTGCCTTTCTTGCCGGACAAGTGCGAACGCAGTTTTTCGAGCTTATCAGAATTACCCCAGAACCCGGCCCCCTCCAGCACGATGCGGTCTACGGCTATGGTGCCGGAGAATACATGCGTGAGGCTCACATACGCCTTCACGCGCTCTGAGGAAAATACCTTTTCTCCTTTTTCGTCAAAGGCGTTAAGATCACTAAACCCAACGAACATAGGGAATACATTCACGTACATCTGGGCCGCCATAACCTGGTGGCCGGTGGCTAGTCTCATCTCCTTCAGTATCGCCTTCTTGAGCGCATTGGACACATAGGGGCTTCTCAGGAAAAGGGCAAACCCCAGTGCCACGACCAGCACTATTGTGCCAGCCACCAATTTTTTGCGTGAAATCCTCATATTATTAATATCTTACAATATTATTCTAAATAAATCACTATAGGTATTTGGAAGGCATAAAGAGAGGGGAAGGAAATCCATCCCCTCTCTCATGAGTGTAAAACCCGGTATGTTTGTCCCGCGTTGGGCGGTGAACTTATTTAAAGTGCATTTTTATGTCGTTCATCATGTTCTCAAGCTCCACCTCGACCTGCTTGAACAGGTCGTCCTGCGTAAAAGGCTTTGGGGGCGTAAGCATATCACCGCTCTTGAAGTCCTGGCTATCTCCAAAGTCTCCTTCGTCCATCCCGCCCTTGCCTGTGGATGCGCCTGACGAGGACGCGCTGCCTGTCTCAGCGGTCTCCTGGCCTGTGCGCGGGGCCCTTCCATATCTGGGAGCACGCTCCCTAGTCTTGGCCCCGGTGGAGACATCGCTCTGGGCCGGCTGCTGGGCTGGTGTGCTCTCTGATACGCTCTGCGTTTTCTGCTCGGGTGGTGCCTGTGACTCTTGAATCTCTTTAACAGGCGCCTCTTGAACCTGCTTCTGCGCTATTGGAGGAGATGCAGGGGGAGCCGCCGCAGGGGCTGTGGGCTTTACCGTCTCTGCCTCAGGATAAAGAGGTTCTGTCCCATACGCCACCTTCACTCCCTGTTTGCCGAGCCAGGCGGTAACCACAGATGATTTTATCGCAAAGTTCACGCCCGTGATCGCAAGGTCCCCGGAGCCACGGCGCGCAATGTTCGTGTTCACCCCGACCATGTAGCCCCTTCTATCCAGAAGAGGTCCTCCGGAGTTGCCCCTGTTCAAGGAAGTGTCGGTCTGGAACACGTCCTTGCCCTTGACCTTTGACTGGTTGGCTATCTGGCTGCTTATCCTGCCATAGGTCAGTGTCCAGAGCCCACCCTGTTCAGGATGCCCGATCGCGACCACTTCCTCGCCAACCATTATCTCACGAGCGTTTGCCAGCGTTATTATTCCCTGGGCTGATGAGAGCCCCTTGACCTTTAGCACTGCGAGGTCCATGTCGCTGTCATAGGCGGCCACAGTTGCCTCGTGAGGGTTAGCCAGGTCACGCCTCAGGTCGCCGGTTACCTCGGCGGGCTTTGTGTAGACACGTATCTTGGAGAGGGGCTTGCCCGTGCCAGTGTCAACGATCACATGGGCATTTGTTATCACCAGGCCATTATCCGTGATGATCGAGCCTGTACCCATCATGCTCCCGCCGCTCCCACCGCTTGAGGCCACGATGAGCACCACGCTGCCAACTGTCTCCTGATAGACCTGAACAGCAGGGAACCCATGGACCAGTGGAGCGGCAAGCGCCATTCCAAGTATGATTACTATAGTCACTATCCTTTTCATACTACCTCCCTGAGCCTCCTCATTGAACCTCTTATATAGTTAATTTCTGAGTTTATCTAGCTCTTTCTGTAATTCTATCAAGGCCTTGGAGGCGTTTACCTTCACACCCTCGAGTACCTGTCTCTCTATTTCATAAGTTCGAGCCATCATGTATTGCATGCGAGCCCTCTCAAGGGCCTCCTTGTCACCGCCACGGGCTGCGCCAAGGTTCTCTCTCGCCCCGCTCACCGCTCCATCAATGCGGGCATCAAGGGTTCTCGTAACGCCTTCCTTTGGCATTACTATCACCACAATGAACTCAGCCCCACTCTCAGCAGAGACTACGACCCTGGAGCCTCTGAGAAATTCATCTACCGTGGTCTCGATTATTGAGATGACCTCGTCCCTGCACTCAGAGGCCTCGCTGCTTGAGCACATCATGTCAACGCTGACCTCAGTGGTTCTCACATTGATCTGTGAGGCTATGTCCCTTCTGGCAAGCACCTCGGCTATGCATTTTGCAGCGTACTTGCTGCCGGTATTGGGCGCCTCGCCAATGCCGATCATGTATTCGTCCCGAGGGTATTGCTCATAATATTTTTCGTATGGATCCTCAGCAGCCGCGATTGAAGCGACACCAAGGACAATAAAAGCAAGCATGCAGAAAACAGTTCTTCTCATGTGCTCATCTCTCACTCATACTGGAAAACACAGGGGCCGGGACTTTGGCAGCCCGGCCCCTGTTCTTCGTTTATTTGCTGTAAACTACTTGCTCTGGCGCTCAAGATCGTCGTGGAGCCGGTCCGCGTTCTGCTTGATATAATCCTTTACCCTGCCGTCGAGCTGTTTTACCTTTTCAAGATTATCCTTGAACGCATCAAGGTCTATCTTCGCAAGTGCGAACATTTCCATCGTGGCGGGGTTCTGCCAGTGGTCCACTATCTGCACGCCGGAGAGCGTCTGGCTTGTAACCGTCTTTATCGCCTGCTCAACGTGCTGCTCCTCGCTCGTAACGTTGGGATCATCGGCAATGGTCGAGGACATGTAGTCCTTCATGAGTGAGGCTGAATAGAACTGGATGACCTTTGCCAGGTCGTTTCTGGCGCGGTTGTCAGCGGTGGTGCGCAGAAGAGACATGTTCCTTATGCCTGTGGCAGAACCGACACCGTAGAATGTCTTTGTGTTGTCTGTATCAATGGCCCCTCCTCCATGCACTACCCAGTCAGGGGCTTTCTTCATTTCCTGTATCGGGGTGTCCGCTTTGATTCCCCCACATGCGGCAAGCAACCAGACAGACGCGATGACCAGTAAAAGTAATGCTATTCTTCTCCTCATACCAAGACCTCCTTGAATTATACTCAAATGATTTATAGGCGTGATTATGCCTTTTATATTTATACCTTATTTTCTAACATTTGTCCATATGTTTATTAGTATCTTTACTTGCGCATATATTGCATCTGATGCATTCAGAGGCATGCTCCACCCTGCCACGAGCCTCCACCGGGCGTGAGGGGGGGTTGCCCATGGGACACGCTCCGGAAGAGCGT
>DAOWET010000015.1 GCA_030638335.1 Nitrospirota bacterium | reverse complement strand
TCGCCCAGGATCTCGAAGGTGGAATCAGTGGACCCTCCGTCCACTATCAGGTACTCGATATTGGGGTAGTCCTGGCAGGCCACGCTCTCCAGGGTCTCTCGAAGGTATTTCTCAGCATTGAGCGTTACTGTAATGATGGTTACAAGCGGTTTTTCGGTCATTTTGCGAGGCGTGCCTTGATAAGGGTATGCCATCCGAAATTGTGTTCGAGCCAGCGGAAAAGAGGTTTTGGCATCCAGCGGAAGTACCACACCCACTCGTACTCGTACTTCACGTATTTAGGAATGACAAATGGGAAGATATGGTCCTTTTTTATCTCAAATACATCGTAGCCCTTCATGACCTCGCGGACCTCGTTGAAAGAATATGTAAAGGTCACGGGGCAGCCGGTCTGGGCCTCGGAATACTCTCGCACTAGTTCCTCAACGCGCCAGAACGCCCCCTTCCCGTATGTGAGGATCACCCACAGGGCCTTCCAGCACCATTTTGAATACAGCATCACGCGTATCTCGGTCTCTGGTTTGCAGAATTTCCTGATCTCCTCAAAAACCCGTTCAGGATGCGGAGTATGGTGTATTACGCCGAGAGAGTAAATAAGGTCGAACTTCTCGCCCTCGGGGATGAGGGTGCTGAGTTCTTCAGCGTTCCCGTTATAGAAACGTGCATTGAGGCCGAAACCATCAAAGCGCTTTCTGGCGACCTCCTGGCTGCTCGACGAAAGCTCCACAGCAGTGAGGTCCGCCCCGGCACGGGCGAAGTTGATCGAATCCGTGCCTATGCCGCATCCGATTTCAAGCACCTTCTTCCCTTTCCACTTATCGAACTCGGCAAATCCCGGGATGTGGGGTTCCACAAAGTACTTTCTCTTTTCCACGTCGTCGAAATACTCACGAGTGCCAACAGGTTTCTGGGAGTGGCGGATATTACACGGCCTGTCGTTCCAGTATTTTCTTACATCTTCAAGGGTCCCGCTCATTATAGTTCCTTTTTATGTGGCTTCAAATCCTTATTTTGCTTTTCCCAGGGCAATGTAGCTTACCTCGTCCCCGAAGTTGCCCTCATCAAGGAAACGCCAGCAGTCGATGATAACGGATGGCCTGATCCTGAAATAACCGGAGTCTATATCCTTGAACTCCTCAAGTGGCAGGGTCACTACGCTTATGGCTGACTGTGCCACACAGTCTTTTGCGCTTGAGGCGTAGTAGATCTGCTCTCCAAAGAGGGCCTGGGTGTTGTCCATGGCTATGGGGTCGTATGCCGTGACCTCCACATCCTCGTCACTGAGCATCTCTATGAGTTTTATCGCAAAAGATTCCTCTATCACGGGTGTGTCCGGTTTGTATGCAAGCCCGAGAACGGAGACGCTCCTGTTCTCTTCTCCAAGGTTGTCCATGATCAACCTGTGTATATGCTCAACCTGATGCTGGTTGACGATATCGGTTGTCATTGCCAGAGGCGCGTCCGCTGAGTATTTCTTGGCGAATGCGATGAAGGCCCTGTTGTCGCGAGGGAAGCACGGTCCTCCAAAACTCGGACCGCCCTTGAGATAATAAGGCGAGATACGCCGGTCAGAGCCAAGGGCCTTGCTTATGAGGTCCAGTTCGGCCCCCGGCACGTTCTGGCAGATGTTGGCCAGGGTGTTTGCGAAGCTGATCTTCAGTGTGATGTAGGAGTTAAGGCTGATCTTGGTTATCTCCGCGCTGATTATGGACATGCGGGCGGTATAAGGTTCGTTCTCGCATGTTTTCTCATAGATCCCGCTTAGCATGTCACCCGCCCTCTTGTCGCTTTCGCCCACAAGGAGCGTGTCAGGGTTCAGGAAATCAGTTATAACGCTCCCCAGGGCGATGAACTCCGGGCTGTAGCAGACCCCGAAGCCCTTGTTCAGCTTTCTTCCTGAAAGCTTTTCTATCAGGGGGACAAGCTCATCTTCGGTATTCCCGGGAGAAAGGGTCGAGGTTATAACGAAGAGGTGGTAATCCTTATCGCTTTTTCCAAGCGCGGTGGCCATGGGTGCCAATGCGGTGCGCATGTACTTGTCGGAGAAGTGTCCGCTCCTCCTGCTAGGTGTCGGTGTAATGAGGAAGGATACGTCTGAATCGCTTATGGCCCGCTCGATCTCTTTTGTCGCAGAGAGGTTGTCCCTTCCGGCGCTTATCATCTCCTGGAGGCGGGGTTCAACGTGAGGCGACTTGCCATCGTTGACGAGGTCCACCACCTTCTGGTTTATATCAACACCCAGAGTTTTAAAACCCCGGGCAGAAAGACAGGCGGCAATGCATGCCCCAAGCTTCCCAAGACCTATGACTGAGAGGTTTTTCATATAAAGGCGCTCCTCAGAGTTTGATGTCTTCAACAGGAGGAAGACCTATCTCCTGCCTGGTAAAGATAAGCGGCCAATCGCGTTTGAACCTTGTATTGTAGAGCTGTCTTGCCACATGTTCCACTGATTCCGGAGTTTTGCCCAGTTCCTTTGCAACGGTGCGTGACAGGTTTGATATCTTTTTATCGCTCCAGTCTCCCGTGCCGTCGAATTTGCTTTGCAGCAACTTGATGATAACCTTGTCCAGTTCCTCGTAAGGCATGCCCAGCTGGTCCTCGTCGCAGCCGCCCGGGACCACGTCAAGCCCGTCAGTAGGGACACACTCCAGGGACTCCTTCGGCACTCCAAGCGCCTTGGCCATATCATATTCCTCCAGCCCCTTGAACACATGCTGAATGGGAGCAATGTCTCCCACATCACCATTAAGGGTCCAGAAACCCATCCAGAGCTCAGAGATGTTGTCAGTGGAAAATACCGCGCCCCCGGTAAGCTGAGCAATATGGTAGAGGGTTATCATTCTCAGGCGGGCCTTTATGTTTCCGGAAGCCTTGCCTTTTATATGTGCCAGCGAGGCCAGGCGCTTTTTGTCACGGTATTTTCTCAAGACTTCCGAGATCTGGCCGTGAACACCGTCTGAGGCATAGAATTGTCCCATCACATCATGGTATTCGCGTGTGAGGTCGACCTTGATGTGGGGTATCTTGTAGTGGTCCAGCACTATACGGGCTATGCGTTCGGCCTCGGTGTCGCTCTCGCAAGGCAGTATCACCCCTATGGGTCTGACGCCGGGAATTTTGCTCAAGATTCCAGCGATAACCGAGCTGTCAAGCCCCTCTGACTTGCCGAAGACAGCGTATTTGAGGCCATGGGACCTGAAATATTCCCCGATCAGCTTGCGAATGTTGCTGATGACCCTATCCGCCTGTTTTTTTGTAAGCCCGTAGGGCATACACAGTCCTCCTGGTACTGAATATAACGCAAATGAAGAAATGGTCATATCTACTAAACCCTAATATTTTATATTAACGATTTGTTATTAGCAAGGCTGACAAATGGATCGGATAATGAAAATGGTGCTGAGGTTTATTTCCTATTTCAGCTGAACTCCACGTCCACTGTGCAGGAGGAATAATTAAGGGTCTCGTCCGTGCAGTTGTCGGCGGTGTTGTCTATGTAGAGGGTTCCGTAGTCGTAGGCTATGGGGTCCGTGTCCAGGTCCACGTAGTCGCCCTCTGTGTGGCGGAGGTTGCCTGCGGTGTCGTAGGAGTAGGATACGCCGTTTGAGGCGGCAGGGACTGCGTCCGTTAGCTGGCCAGAAGGGAAACTAATCAGAAGATATGATATTCACTTTGGAGTTTAATAAAGGGGACAAAACAAGTTGTATGTTTTGTCCCCTTTATTTGTGGTAGGGTTATTTGCTATTGTTTGCCGGAAGCTCACAGCCCTCTGGCTCGGTGCGTCCCTTGAATATTTCATAATACAGAAGCGGCACTGCCACAAGTGTCAGGGCAGTTGCCGCCACTGCCCCGCTCATCATTGCGATGGCCAGTCCTTCGAAGATGGGATCGAAGAGCATTACAAAGGACCCGACCACAACAGCCGCAGCTGTAAGCACTATGGGCCTGAAGCGCACGGCCCCCGCTTTTATGAGCGCGCTTTTGATATCGCCCGTCTCGCGCCACTGCATCTGGATGAAGTCCACCAGAAGGATGGAGTTTCGCACGATGATACCCGAGAGCGCTATGAACCCTATCATGCTGGTGGCTGTAAAGAACGCCCCCATGGCCCAGTGTCCCGGCAGAATACCAACAAGCGTGAGGGGAATGGGCGACATAATGACAATGGGTATGGTGAAGCTTTTAAACCATGCCACAACGAGGATGTAGATTATGATCAGCACCACGGCAAAGGCAATGCCGAGATCGCGGAACACCTCGTAAGTGATATGCCATTCCCCGTCCCATTTCATGGAGTACTTGTCCTCAAGCACGGGCGGGCTGGAAAAATACTGCTTGAGCCCGTAGTCCTCTCCAATATCCAGCTGCTCTATGCGTTCCTTCATTTTCTGTATCGCGTATACAGGGCTCTCCTCAGTGCCCGCCACATCGCCCGTTACATATGTAACACGCTTGAGGTTCTTATGATATATGGTCTTGTCTTCAATGCCCTCCTTTATATTGACCAGCTCGCTCAGGGGAACAAGGCTCCCTGTACGCGAGGGCACCTGGATCTCCTTTAACGAGGCAATGTCCGAGCGCTCCTTGAGCGGCAGGCGGAGGAATATTTCCACCGGCTCCTTGTCTTCTGTCGTGTGCACAAGGCCCACGCCCATGCCTGCAAGGGCCATCCTGAGGCTCTTGGCCACCACATCCGTGCTGATACCGTTCTGCGCGGCCTTTTCCTTGTCCACCTCAAAGGTTATCTTGCGCTGGTCGTCCTCCACGTACCAGTCAATGTCCACAACGCCATCTGTTGTCTCGAAGATATCTTTTACCTGGCGTGCGATCTCGATCTGCCTGCCAGAGTCCGGCCCATATATTTCCGCAACAAGAGTGCTCAGCACCGGAGGGCCAGGCGGGATCTCCGCTATCTTGATGCGTGCCCCATATGTGTCCGCGATACGTGCTATCTCAGGACGCATGCGTTTGGCTATATCGTGGCTCTGAAGCTCTCGATGATGCTTGGGCAGAAAGTTTACCTGTATATCAGCCACTGTGCTGCCCTGCCTGAGGAAGTAGTGACGCACCAGGCCGTTGAAGTTAAATGGCGATGCGGTCCCTGTATATGACTGATAGTGCACTACCTCGGGCACGCTCTTCAGGTAATCTCCAATATCGCGCACCACTGCGGCAGTCTCATCAAGCGTAGTTCCCTCAGGCATGTCAACGATTATCTGAAGCTCGCTCTTGTTATCAAAGGGGAGCATCTTAACAGTAACCATCTTTGCGGGCACCAGCGCCACTGCCACCAGTAAAAGGCCGGCAACTAT
>DAOWET010000037.1 GCA_030638335.1 Nitrospirota bacterium | reverse complement strand
TTCTTGATCTATAACCTCACTGAGATCAGCAGTCCTGTCCTGCAGTAATTGGACAGGCACGCCCCTTCTTCACAAAAAACTGAAGGGCTTCCTCTGGATCGTTGCGGTCTCCGAGCTTGTGGTCATTGGTCTTCTGCTTCAGCCTTAGATGGAACGTCTGACAACGCCCAGAAACGTCACATCCACTTCACGCTGAGGTCATTTCTACTGAAGTTATAGAGAAACGCGAAACCTCACATCTAAAGTAGAATATTAAGTAATAGTTATAAACATCCTGTATTGATTGCATTATTTTCTTGCATTTCTCTTTGATTATTGTTAATATGCACTAAGCATTAAATTCACAGGGGAGGAGAGCATATGGAATTTGTCAGCAAGCGAAACGGTGACAGGAGAAGCCTGATCGAGCAGCGTAGCGAGATCCGCAGGACCATCACACGCAGGACAGGCGTCAGGCGTATTGCTCTGGTAGCGGTAGAGATGGAGAAAAGGGGCTTCGAGGGCAGGCGCCAGGCAGAAAGAAGGCTTGAGGCAAGGCGGGTCGAGATGCGGCGCTTGGGCGCTGACAGAAGGCAGGACCCCAGAAGGTTCCCCTCATTCATTCCCGGAGGGCATATCCCTTTCCCCGGGGATTGAGAACAGAATATTTTCTGCTATGATATATTTATCCTGCATGGCATCCTGACCGTGCCGGGATAATCCCTGACAAAGGAGACAACGATACCATGGCCAAAGCAAAGGCAAAAGCTGCAAAGAAGAAAGCAAAGAAGGCCGCCCCGAAGAAGACCTTGAAGAAGACAGGGAAAGCCGCAGCAAAGGCCTCTGAAATAACCTTCAAAGCCAGAGCGGTCACAGAGATCACAGCCACCTTCAGGGACACCGTGGGCCTGACCGCAAAAGTCGCGGCAGCCGTTGCCGCCGAGAACGTGAACATACTTGCAGGCACGGGCTTCTCAGCAAGCGCCATGTATCGCCAGGCAACCTTCTCCCTGATAGTGGACGATTTCGAGAAGGCGGAGCGTGCCCTTGATAGCATAGGCGCAAGCGATATAGAGGAACTCTCCGTCATCCTCGTGGACATGGCAAATAAGGTCGGCGCGCTTGAGAAGGCGGCAGGCATCATCGCAAAGGCAGACATAAACATCCTCTACTACTACGCAACCACCAGCACCGGCAGGACCGCCACCTGTGTGATGAAGACCGCAAACGACAAAAAGGTCATAAGGCTTTTAAACAAAGCATAATTAAAACTGAATGCAGGAAAAAAGGGTTACGGAGCACCGTAACCCTTTTTTATTTCAAACGCTTTAATTGCAAATTTGTGGCTGCCAGCCTGAACGCTTTCTGATTTACTGTAGATACAAAGAAGAAGTCGCGAAGGGGCCACAGACCCTTTTTAGAAGAAATTAGTTTTTGTGCCTTGTCGTACTTTGAATGGCTTACCACGAAACACTACTTGTAGCCCACGCTCTGATTTGCCGCAGATACAAGTAAGAAGTCGCGAAGTCGTAGCAGAGCTACTTCGAGCGGCTTATTGCGATGTAGATGTGGTGAATCAGAACGTGGGAGCAGATGCGGTGAATCAGGAAGCGTAGTTCAGCCCCACTTTTCGTTATAAAGGATCTCCGAGACCTCCTTGCGTGAAGGCCCCTTGTCCTTCTCCTCAAGCGGATAGCCCATTGGGATAAGGCCGGCAACACGCACGCCCTCAGGGATTCCCAGAAGCTCCCTTACTTTGTCCTCCTCATATATACCCACGAACACAGTACCGAGCCCCAGGCCCCTTGCCGCAAGCATAAGCGTCTGGCATGCAATGCCCATGTCAACAAGGTAATAGTCCTGCCCCCTGACCTCCCCGCTATCTGCCGGGTCAGCGCAGGCCACGATAACAACAGGGGCCTCAACCAGGGCCTTCTTGGAAGGATTCGCCTTGTATCCCTTTGCCTCCATAAAGCTCTTCATGTAGGAATACTCGGCAAGTTTTTCCCGGACATCTCTGTCTCTGACAGCAACGAAGCGCCAGCACTGCATGTTCGCCCATGATGGCGACTGGCGCACTGCCTCGAAGACCGCGTTTACCTGTTCGTCCTCAACAGGAAGGCCAGAATATCTGCGGATGCTCCTTCTCCTGCTGATCGCCTCAAAGATATCCATTATCAAAAAATCCCTCCAGAGAATGTTACTGGAAACTCCGCTGCCGCACTATCACGCCCGGCGGCGGGGTAAAGACAAACAGGTCGCTGTGAAGGACCGCTCCGACCTCCACCTCACTAAACCTTATCACTGTCTTGTCGCCCGTGGACTCGATCACAGCAACCTCATCAGGGAACGGGCTTCCGGCGGGAAAGTTCATCTCCATCCGCTCAAATGGCATGTCCATCTGAGGCACGAGCGTCAACCGGATACCCTCCCCTGTGCGCATGGCCGTGACCCTGTAGTTCTCGGAGAGCCTCTGGACGTCAAAGACCAGCGGCCCCACGAAACCCGAGGCCCCCCTGATCCTCTCGGCCTCCTCAAGCTCCAGGTAATGCAGGTACAGGTCCCTGCCGTCATAGATGACCACCATGGAGTCCTTGTAGTCCCAGCGGACCCCTGCCCCGGCCTTCATCGAGAACGTCCCGCTGCTCCTTATCGGCCTTCCCAGAAGCTCGGTGGTCTTTGTCTGCGTAAAGGACGCCTTTACAGAGCGCATCCCCTTCTGCAGAAGCTTGATATCCTCCAGATCTCCGGCAAAAGCAACGCTGGCGAGGAACAAAAAGACAAATAGGAAGATTAAGGAAGATAGCTTTTTCATGTAACTATTGTACCTGATTCAAGGGGCCTTTGGCAGGCCCCCTGACCCCCAGGGTCCCCCGGGCCGTCAGGGAAGCAGCGCGGTGGAGCCCACCGCAAGATATGAGTAACCCTTCTCCAGCAGTTCCCGGTAGTCAGGGATCATGCGCCTGCCGTCAATGACAAGGTATGGGGGCCTGGCCTTGGCCTCTATGGTCGCGGATATGCCCCTGAACTCGTCACAGTCAGAAGATATGAAGAGGGCGTCCGTGTCTTCTATGGCGGCTTTAGGAGAATCCAGGAACTCTATCTTCTCAAAAAGGACGTTGTTGGCCGGGGTGAAAACGGCCTTTGCCGCCTCGTTTGCCAGGGGGTCGTAGGCCTTGACCTTCTTGACGCCCTTTGAGAGCAGGGCCTCTATCACCTCTATGGAGGAAGCGTCACGCATGTCGCTGGTGTTTTGCTTGAATGCAAGGCCGAGCACTGCCACGCTTGAGTTGTTGAAATTGAACCCGGCCTCGTTTATCGCCCGGTCGATGAGGTAGACCTTCTGGTGCTCGTTGACCTCGTAGGAGCTCTCGAGCATCTTGGTGTCCAGGCCCAGTCCCCTCATCTGGTATATGAGCGAGCGTATGTCCTTGCCAAAGCAGCTCCCGCCCGCGCCGTTGCTGACCATGGACCCCCACGTGCTTATGCGGTCGTCCGCGGTGACCCCGACCCTCAGGGCGTCTATGTCAAGGTTGGGTATCTTCTCCCCGAGCTTGGCCCCCACGCCGTTCCAGAAGGAGATGTACGTAAGCAGCATAGTATTTGCGATGTACTTGATGCCCTCCGCGGTCTCGGGCGTGGTCTCGATGTACTTTATCCTGACGTGGTTCCTGAACTGCGCGTACACACGCCCGAGGATATTGAAGTCCTCCGGATGGTCGCACCCCACCACCACCCTGTCAGGCACCCTGGCCTGGGCCACGGCAGTGCCCTCGGCAAGGAACTCGGGGTTCGAGCACACCCCCAGGTTTTCCGCTCCATCTTGCGTGAGGATGCCCTCAAGCATCCTCGCGGTGCCTATGGGCACGGTGGACTTGTTTATGACCGTAACGCGGCGCTTGTCCTTCCTGCCTGAAAGGAGCTCGGCAAGATGGCGCGCGGACTTCTTGTAAATGCCCAGGTCAGTGGACCCGTCGAGCTTCGGGGGGGTGGGGAGGCAGAGGAATATGGCGTCCGCGCCCTCCACCACCGGCTCAAGGTCAGAGGTGAAGAAGAGGTATTTCCCGAGGGTCTCGCGGATTATGCTTGAGAGCCCCGGCTCGTTCACGTGCTTCTCTATAAGCTCGGCCCTGCCGGAGGAAAAATCAGCGACCTTCCCGGCGTCCGTGTCATAGCCGTGCACCTCGTAGCCGAACTCCGAGCACACGGCAGCATGCACAAGCCCCACGTATCCTGTCCCTATAACGACTATTTTCATACCAAAGCTCCTTTATATTTAAGTACTTATCATAAACCAGCCCGCAGCCTCAGCACAAGCTGTTATTACACAGATTAATCCCACAAATACCGGTCATTATGATAAAATGTATGTAATCATATGAATACGGAGGCTTGCAATATGGACCAGATAATAAGGATGTTCGGGATCACCAGAAGAAACAACCTCGGTTTCACCCTCGTGGAGCTATTGATAGTCATCGCGATAATCGGCCTTCTCGCGGGCATCGGCATCCCCATGTTCCTTGGCCAGCGCACAAAGGCCATACAAAGTGAGGCCACAACCAACCTCCAGGCCCTATTCGCCCTCTCAGAGCAGTATTACGCTGAGCATGCTAAATACCCTCCCTGCATTAACGATTCATTCTCCTGGGCTGAGTATCTTGGAACCTACGATGTTGTCGAGAGCTCCTCCCCGCTAGGACTTGAAGATTCCCTCCCCGGTTTCCGTCCCGGCACAGTGGATGATCTTTTCTTTAGTTACCGAATAATGTCTTACGTTGACTGCGCCACATGGAGAGCCGTTGCCATAGGCAAGACCGGCGGGCAGTTTGATGGACGGAAGTTCTTCCTGAACCAGAACAACGAAATGACGACAAACTAGGTTTTTGACATACTCATCGCTTTCAATAACCTGTGTCTCTGCATGCCGTGTTTTAAGGGTACACCCCTGCCAAAAAGACCTGGCTGATATGCGGCCTTTATGAACCCGGGCAGATTCCTAAAGGACCATTTTCATACCTACGAGATAATCAGGGGTGCCTCGGTCGCTTTCGTCCTCAAGGTGACAGGGGCTGTAATGGGCCTCCTGTTCAGCATACTTATAGCTCGAAGCATCGGTGCCCAGGGTTCGGGCATATATTTTCTCTCCCTCTCCATCGTCCAGGTATGCGTGGTCATCGGGAGCCTCGGGCTCAACCACACCCTGCTCCGCCACGTTTCCGCGAACGCGTCCGTCGGAAACTGGAGAGCGGTCAATGGGGTTTACAGCACAGGGATGAAAATGGCCGCCTTCTCGTCAGTCGCCGTTGCATTGATGATCGTGTTTCTCTCGCCAGTCATGTCCACCGGGATTTTCTCAAAATCCGCGCTTGCCCGCCCTTTGAGTTTGATGTCATTTGCGATAGTTCCTCTGGTTTTCGTTGCGCTACACGGCGAAGTGCTCAGGGGCCTCAAGAGGATCAGAGACTCCCACCTTGTTGATGGCTCGGTCCTGCCCTTTACAGCGCTACTTGTCTTTTTGCTCATTGGCAGGGACTACGGCATCAACGGGGCAGTCTGGTCATACCTGGCCGCCTCTTTGACAGCAGCCGTTTCCGGCCTGTTGCTCTGGAGGATTTCAACTGCCGAGCACAGAACGGTAAAGGGGTCTTTTGACAGGGCCACTCTCCTTGCCAGCAGCAGGCCTCTTTTTCTTGTAGCGCTCATGAACGTCTTGATAAGCAATGCCTCCATCCTTATGCTTGGCATCTGGAACAGCGAAAGCGACATAGGCATATTCAGCATAGCAAACAGAACCACTATACTATTTATCTTTATTCTGATGTCCGTTAACAGCATTGCGGCGCCCAAATTCTCAGCTTTGCATAAAGCAAACGATCTCTACTCAATAGAGACTATGGCGAGACACTCTGTTCTGATAATGATGGTCTTGGCAACTCCCATCTTCTTTCTTTTCGTTTTGGCGCCGGAGTGGATATTGCATTTCTTTGGAGACGACTTTGTATCAGGGGCCCCGGTTCTGGTCATACT
Source organism: Nitrospirota bacterium (assembly GCA_030638335.1). Lineage (GTDB taxonomy): Bacteria > Nitrospirota > Thermodesulfovibrionia > Thermodesulfovibrionales > JdFR-86 > DAOWET01. Next base: position 701 of record DAOWET010000037.1, on the reverse strand, counting down.
TACAGTTGGATTGTTCGTCAACGTCGCCACAGGCTCAGTAGGCTTCATACTGATCATGACAGGGAACGAGCGCCTGGCAAGAAACAACGCGTTCATGGCCACTGTAATATGCATTTTACTGAACTTGATATTAATACCCAGCTTTGGCATAATAGGTGCAGCAATAGCAACAGCTTTTAGCGTTGCATTTAAGAACCTTGCAGCTTCATACCTTGTATGGTCGAAATTGAACATATGCGCTATCCCATTCGCAAAAAGATTGCAAGTAAAACAAAGCCGTTCCGACTAACCCCGCACATGCTGTCAATAGCTGTTCTTATAAGAGACTTATGTCAATAACGCCTCCAAACTTTCTTTGCGTTGGAGCACAAAAAGCAGCGACCACAACTATATTTGAAGTGCTCAAACAACACCCGGACGTATACATTCACCCGGCCAAGGAAATTCACTTTTTCGATTCGGATGATATATACAACAGAGGAATGCAATGGTATTTGGAGACCTACTTCAAGAACATTAACCACAAAAAAGCTATAGGCGAGATGACTCCTTCATACATGTTTATCGAAAATGTTCCCGAGCGGATATACAAGTGCATAGGCAATAAGGTCAAACTCATATTCACTTACAGAAACCCGGCCGACAGGGCTTACTCCCATTACCTGATGAACGTAATGAGGGGCCTGGAAACGGAGCCCTTT
>DAOWET010000101.1 GCA_030638335.1 Nitrospirota bacterium | reverse complement strand
GGGCTGAAAATGGGATTGTACTACTCAATCATTGACTGGGAAAGCTGCCGGACCCACAGAACGGCAACAGGCTATTTCCTCCCCAGAAAACTAATTGAAAAATACAGCTTGTCTGAAAGTGAATACGTGGATCAGGTTCTGAATTTTCTCCATTACTTTTGAAATCCCATGCCTTTGAATTCATTTTCTAAAAACACTTGCCCTCCCGCCTGACCGAGGCATTCGGAATCGGTTTTTCTTCTGGTCTTTACCATAATAATGATGTTGTTTTGATCCTTATGTTATAAGAAGGAGAGTTAACTTGTCTGACGGAGGCATACGGGTCTGGGGTGAGGTAGATACAAGGAAGAGTTCGCGAAGTCGTACAAATGTACGTCGAGTGGTTTCTGACGCAGTAGATGCCTTGCATCCAGGCCCGTAGGCCGTCTGTTAGTACGGCTTGTAAACACCCTTGCGTGACCAGTGGAATGGGTTATCGTACCAGTACCTGTGTCTGGAGTAGAACCCGCGCTCCGTTTTCCAAAGCTGTGCTTCCGCGACCTCGAGCACGGGGTATATGTACTCCTTGTCAGACACCTTGCCGCTTATCACCCCGGCAAGCGTGCCCCCGAGCGTCATGACTCTCCCCTGCTTGTATATGGCCGGGTCAAGCCTTTGGCCGGGAAAGAAGGCCAGAAACCGTCCCTCTGACACGTCCGGGTCAATGACCATGCCGGAGTAGTCTACCGGGCTCTGCACTATCTCAAGGAACGTCCCGTTATCCTTGATCTTCCCAGTGGCGATGAACCCGCCCCATATGAACTGTTCCCCGGCGTGATCTTCCGGGGAGTTTATGATGTCCTTGAAGGTGATGTCAGGCTGCACAGCCTCCCTGAGTTCCCGGGTCATGGCGTGGGTGCAGGCACCAAGCGCAAGGCATGCCACAAGGAGCAGGCATGATATTGAAAACAACCTCTTCATGACTTAGTTATAACACTTTTTTTGCCCTTATACAAGAGTTGATATTTCCTTTTTGCTTCATGTAGTGTAGACGTTGTGGAGCGTAGAGATGATGATTTCATGCGCATGGCCCTGTCTGAGGCCATGGCTGCCGCAGACGAGGGCGATGTCCCTGTGGGGGCCGTGCTTGTTGTGGGCGGGGAGGTGGTTGCCACAAGCCGCAACACCCGACAGCAGAGCCATGACCCCACTGCCCACGCAGAGGTGCTTCTTCTGAGGCCGGGACTGCGTGGCAGCTGGCACTTCGAGGATGCAACGCTCTATGTAACAAAGGAACCCTGCGTGATGTGCTCCGGGGCCATGATAAACGCCCGGCTTGGCCGTCTTGTTTACGGATGCTCCGATGACAAGGGCGGCGGGCTCACGCTTTACGGGCTTTTGACCGACAACAGGCTCAACCACCGTGTGGAGGTCACAAAGGGAGTTTTAGAGGAAGAATGCGCCGCAGTCCTGCAGCGCTTTTTCAGGGCACGCAGAGGTGCCCGGCTGGTTGACGAGTAGTTTTTGGTATCAGGCTGGAGAGGTGGCAGAGTGGTTGAATGCGGCGGTCTCGAAAACCGTTGTGCGTTTGCGCGTACCGGGGGTTCGAATCCCCCCCTCTCCGCCATTATTCCCAATGGAATTAAGGCGTTAAGAGTTTACCCGGTTAGTTATCACTAACGTCCAAAATACCCTCGATTATGCGATTGTGCCTAAATTGTGCCCGTCGTGAGCTGACTCCACATGACTCGCCCAAAAAAGCAAAGCCCCTGACTTTGAAGGATTAATCAACAAAATCAGGGGCTTTTGTTGTTACCGTAGTTTTCGGTTTTTCGGTCTCGAAAACCGTTGTGCGGGCGACCGTACCGGGGGTTCGAATTCCCCCTCTCCGCCACTTAAGTAGTTGATTTAATTAGATTCAGGTGCTCACTTACTCTCTTTGCTTTCTCTTGTCTACTCCATGTGTAAATATTAAGTCAAAGAGAAGATTACTATGAGAAGCCTACCCAGTTGAGTACTCATAGAAGTCCGCATGTTGAACTTCATCCTGAAGTCTGGATGTAAGTATAACTTAGGTTATTGCAGAACTTTATCCGGAAAGCTACATGTTGAAGTATTTGGGGATTTGAGAATAACTGCAAAAAGCCACTCATGAATAATTTGAACCATAATAATATTCAGGAGATCATCTTCCTTTTACGGCGATTGAGAACTGATAGCCAGCCGATATGTCCACAACACCTTTGAGCCCGCTGATAAGAGTGGGGTTAAAGTCGTTCTTGTATCTTTTGCTGTGCTTCATGCCCCATGCCCATACAGTCCCGTCGCGTCGCAGGGCTACAGAATGGTATGCGCCGCTTATAACCATCTCCACATTGTCGATCTCTTTGATCAACATAGGGCTTATGGCGATGCCTGTTTCATCATAAATGCCTATCTGGCCGTACTTGTTTGAGCCCCATGCCCATAAAGTCCCGTCCCTCTTTAGGGCCATAGAGTGTTCGAAGCCGGCAGCTATGGACACGATATCCTCAAGGCCGAGAACCTGACTTGGAAACGAAGTCTGAAATGAATGGCCTAGCCCCAACTGGCCCGACTTGTTGTAGCCCCAGCTCCATATCGTTCCGTCCGACTTGAGCGCAAGAGTATGGTACATGCCGATGGTCACTATCTCGACATCTGAAAGCGCCTTTACCTTGACAGGACTATACCGTGTATTTAAAGTGCCATCGCCTAACTGCTCCTTGCTATTCAACCCCCATGCCCATACCGTCCCGTCGGCGCTCACGGCGGCGGAATGGAAACCGCCTGCAGCGATCGAGATTATGTTCTTGAGCTGCATGACTTTGACCGGCTTTGTGAACACTCCGCTCTTTCTTATACCCAGCTGTCCCTTGCTGCTGTTGCCCCATGCCCATACCGTCCCGTCGGCCTTGAGCGCAAGAGAGTGGCTCCAGCCGACAGAAATGTCGATGATCTCCGTGAGGCCCTTGACCTGAACAGGTTCTAACCTGTCTACCTTAGTGTCGTCTCCAAGCTGGCCGTAGTTGTTCCTGCCCCAGGCCAATACGGTGCCGTCCATCTTGAGCGCGATAGTGTGCTCATAGCCGCTGGCAACGCTCGTGACTCCATACTGGTTATTGATCATCATCAAAATTGAGTGGTCCTTGGTCTTCCCGTTGCCGAGCTGTCCGTACTTATTTGTCCCGCTGGTCCACACGGTTCCACCAAGCGATCCTTCGCTTTCCGCGGAAACAGTCATTTTGGTAACGCACACTTGGCGGCTGCGTCTTGACTCATTGCCAGTCGCGTCCAGCGCCGATATTGAGAAGCAGTGGGTTTCCTCGTCTTGCACCTGAATATCAAAGATGCTTGTGCTGGCAATGCCCTTGAGAAACACGCCGTCTTGGTAAATGTTGTAGCCCACCACGCCGACGTCGTCGGAAGACTCGCCCCATGAGAGGTCGATGAAGTTGTTTTCCCTTTCAGAGATGATCACGGAACCTGGTGATGCTGGCCTCTTGACGTCCTTGAGTGGTGTCTTGCCGCAGGCCTCCTGGCTTGGAGGCGATTCGTTCCTGGAAGCGTCAAAAGCGGTTATCATGTAGCAGTATTCGGTTTCAGGCGAGAGTTTCTCCATGGTGACGGCGGCCTCACCCATTACGGCCGTTACTATGTTGCTTTCGTAGTAGACATTATATCCCTCGACGCCGATGTTGTCGCTGGAGTGTTTCCATGAAAGTGCTATGGAGTTCTCCGAGAGCACTCTTAAAAGTGGCTCGAGCGGGGATTCCGGGGGCGTGGAGTCGGCCATCAGGGTCTGAGCACACGCATCCTTTTTCTCACTTAGCACCTTCCCGTTTGCATCAACGGCCTTTACGCTGTAGCAGTACGTGGTCTCGGATTTCAGTTCGTCCTCAGTGTACCTGGTGCCAGAAAGTGACTTCATGAACACGCCATCTCTGTATATACTATAGGCAGTAGCACCCATGTCGGATTCGTCATCCCACGACAGGTCAATAGAGTCGGCGGTAGCGCTTATGGACAAGTCCTGTGCGGCCGGGTTTACAGGAAGGGCGCTATCGTCTACAGCAGCGGCGGAAGCATCCTGTTGAGCAACCTCGCTTGCCGCATCAGCTGTTTCGGGTTCTGGCTCCTTCTGTTTTTCGGCATTTTCAGCGGTTGCCTTGCCTTGAGGCCCTATTTTCATGGCCTGCTGATCTTCGGCAACCAACGCAACGTCGCTTCTTCCCGTTTCCGCTTTAGCCGCCAGCCGCCGCTGTTTAGTCAGCGCCTGCTCCTCCTGCCGTTTTTTGGCTTCCGCCAGTTTGATCTTCTCCTGTGTTTTGCGCAATGCCCGCATGGCCCCAGCCTTGCTCTTTTGCAGCCTTGTTCGGTTGCTCAGAACATTGGCAAGCTCGGCCTTCAGGTGCTGCTCCCTGGCGATCCAGATGGATTCCTTTTCTTCAAACAGAGTCAGGTCATTTGTGATGATGCCCAGTAACTCCTCTGCACTCGCATCCCCTGCCGCGAGTTTTTCGGTGTCGTACTGAAGGGCAGGTTGCCCGTCGGTTGAGTCGGTTTGCCTTAGCGCTCCGGGTTTGGTTGACTTTTGATCAGCTGGCGGACTTGTCTTTCCCTCACATCCCATGAAAATAAAAATCATGAGAAGCCAAACGAACACCCAAACCGGTTTCTGTCCCAGTTGCTTCACCCCACATTAAAGATGCAAACAAACAGATATTTATCAACTACATATTACACAATAATAGGCAGAAAAAGACAAAAAAAGACAAAAAAAGGCAAAAAACGCAAATTTTGTTTATACTACTGAGGGTATAAATATGTGGGGATTTTCCTGAAAACTGGCATTGACCCGGAGAGAATGAAAACCACAAAAAAATCACTTGCCCTCGTCTTGGTGACCGTGTTGTATTGCTTGGTGCCAATACTGTATTTCTCCAATGCAGGGGCAAGCGAAAAACCCTCTTCCATCTCCCTGGATGTACAGGCGGAGATAAAAAGCAATTTTGGGCCTTCGGCTGTTTTCCTTTACAGGAAGCTTGACGGTTCTGTCCCCCTTATGCAGGTGTCTTCCGATGGCATGGAGTCCGGCTTTTCCAGGAGAGAGATGTATGAATGGCTCAAGCGAAAGGCCACGGCCCTGAACAAGGAGGCTATCAGACTATATACTTCGGTAGCGCCCGATCGGGCCGTTCCCTATGCGCTAAAGGCCAAAGAAATTACCGAGAAGGTGCTTGGCAGGGACCATGCTTCCATTGCAAAAAGTCTGAATTTCCTCGCAGAGCTTTACAAGCTTTCCGGGCAGCACCAGAAGGCTGTGCCCCACTACAAGAGGACCGTCGAAATCTACGAGAAAAAGCACGGAAGAAACCATGAATCCGTTGCAAAGGCGCTGGACAACCTTGCCCAGTACTATTCCAAGAGCGGAGACCTGACAAGGGCCGAGCCCATCTATATGGAGATTCTGTCCATCTACAAGAATATTTACGGCAAGGACAACTCCAAAGTCGTAAGCACGACATATAACCTTGCGATCCTGAACGATACGCTTGGCAGGCTTTCCAGGGCCGAACCCTTATACAGAACAGCCATCGCAAGTGCTGAAAAGGTACACGGCCGAGACCACCCGACCGTTGCGTCCGGCCTTAATAATCTGGGCCTGCTACTGTATTCGTCAGGCAGGCTTGCCGACGCCGAGCCGCTTTTCAGGAGGGCCCTTGATATATATAAAAAGGCGTACGGAATAAAGCATCCCGCCGTGCCGACCGTGATGAATAACCTTGCTCTGATCTACTCCGCCATGGGAAGGTTTAACGATGCAGAAGTCCTGTTCAGAAATGCCCTTCGTGTTGACGAGAAGATCTACGGCAAGGACCACATAAACCTGCTGCCCGACCTGAACAACCTTGCCGAACTTCAGAGAGACCGGGGCAACCTGTCCGAGGCCGAGATACTCTTCAAGAGAGCCCTGGCCATAGGCCGGATAAAGCTGAGCGACAATAATCCCGCGATCTCCACCACCCTGAACAACCTGGCCTTTATCCACTACTCAAGGGGCGAACTGGAAAAGGCCGAAGCAATGTACCTGGAAGCGATTGACAAGGGCAGTAAAAGCCTTGGAGCTCTCCACCCCGACGTGGCATCCTGGAAAAGCAACATGGCCATACTTTACGCCTCAAAGGGAAACATTGCCAAGAGCTACAAACTCTTCAAGGAAGTCATGGACGCTGAGTACATTAAGAGGGAGGACATTTTCACCCTCCTGTCGGAAAAGCAGCGCCTGGAGTACACAAAGAGGACTGGTAATGCCGTCAGCGCCTACATCAGCCTGTCGTCTGAATCGTCCACCGAGGCCACCCGGTCAGACATATTCAATACGTGGTTGAGATGGAAGGGAGCGGTCATGGAGACGCAGCAAAGGTACATGGATGCCGTTGCGCTGTCAGACGACATTAGGATAAGGACCATGTTCGACAACCTCATGAAGCTCAGGAAAAAGATCGCCACCCTCATACTTTCCGGTTCAGGGCAGATGAGCTCCGCGGCGTTTGAGACGAAGCTTGAGTCCCTTTATAAAAAGGAAGGGAAGATCGAGGCTGACCTGAGCCGGCTGAGCAAGCGATTCGCCCTCGAGAAAATATCCGGCAGGGCCTCGGCGTCAAATTTAGCCTCGATCCTTCCGGCCGACTCGGCGTATGTCGATTACGCGGCAATACAGTCCTACGATTTTGATAACAGGCGGAAGGGGCATCAGAAGTACTATGCCTTTGTACTGTTGCCGGGCAAGACAGGGGACGTAAAGGTGGTTGACCTGGGCCTGGCGGAAAATATCAACAAGCTGGTCGCTTCATACCTTATGGAAATGAGAAGCCCCCTGATCTTTGGCGAACTGCCCAGGAAGAAGATACTGCGGGAGGATGCCATGGCGCTCTACTCGATGCTGATAGAGCCGCTCAAGGGGATGCTCAAGGGCAGAAAGCACCTGTATATCAGCCCGGACAGCAACCTTAACCTCGTACCCTTTGAGGTGTTCACCTCCCCCGATGGAAAGTACCTGATAGAGGACTTCCAGGTAAGCTACATCACGGCGGGAAGGGATATCATGAGGTTTGCATCGCAGGTCACTCCCAACAAAACCGCGCTGATAATTGCTGATCCTGATTACGACCTCAAGCCTCCCGCTCTGTATGCGGCAAAAGAGACCGGCGCCGCCATATCAGACGAGGTTAGCGTTATGAACTTCGTGCGCCTCGAGGACACCGCTACCGAGGCTGATGAGATCTCCAGGATACTAACTGAGAAGTATGATTACAAAGTCAATACATTAAAGCGGGAAAATGCGCTCGAGGAGCGTTTGTTCGAGGCGCACTCGCCGAGAATCCTGCATCTGGCGACGCACGCCTATTTCCTGAAGGACACTGGCAGCGCAGCAAACAGGGATGGAGGGGGTGAGAAAGTCGAGGTGTTGAACCCCATGCACCGTTCCGGAATCGTGCTTGCCGGGGCCAACGAGTCCCTGAAAAACAGGAGGGACTTTGGTATTGTAAGCGCCTATAAAGCCCTTGGGCTGAATCTCTTGGGCACCGAACTCGTAGTGCTCTCCGCCTGTGATACGGGAACCGGGGAGGTCCAGGGGGGCGAGGGGGTTTTTGGTTTGAAAAGGGCATTTATCATTGCCGGCACAAAGACACTCGTCATGAGCCTGTGGAGCGTTCCAAGCGCCGAGACAACGCGGCTTATGATTAATTTCTACGATTCCATAAGCCAGGACAGGTCAAAGGCCGGATCACTGAGAGAGGCGAAGCTCGACATGATAGCTGACGGGTATAACCCGTTTTTCTGGGGGGCCTTCGTACTTGCCGGCGATCCAGGATAATAAGCAAAAGGGCAGCTACCTTGACAGGGCTACGAGCCTTAGGCTCGTAGCGCCGTTGCTGATCGTCGTGTCCGTGGCCGCTGTTCTGCTTGCCACAAGCAATGTATGGGAGCCCCTTGAACTTAAAGCCTATGACCTGAGAGTCCAGGTGCTTGAGCGCATGAATATCAAGCGCAACGAATACACTGGCAGCGTTATCGTTGTGGGCATGGTCGAGGACCAGATGATTACCCGTAAGCCGCTGATCTTCTGGTCCCCGGAGATCGGTGAATTTCTCGACACGATGCTGGACTACGAGGCCAGGCTGGTCTCTCTGGACCTCATCCCATTACACTCGCTGGGGGAGAAGCTTGTGGAATCCGCGGCTAGCATTATGGAGGATGACCTTGATGAAGATTCGGAGGTTTTCCTTGAGGAGCTTGGAGAGACCATGGACAATGCACTACTTGGGCCGCTGATAATGATATCCAATGAGCATCCGGTTGTCCAGGGCATGGCAGGCGGGACTGTGCCGTACTATTTTCCGATGATGGCGTTCATGGAGAATGTCCACAAGGCATCGGTTAAGCTCTCGCAGGACGCTGATGGCAGGATAAGGAGGCAGGCCCTCGTAGATGACGAAGAAATGATCTCCTTCGCCTACAAGTCCTACCTCCTTGCGACCGGGAATCAGTTGGACAAGAGCGATGTGCTGCTTAATTACTCGGTACTTAAGCACGTGCCGTTTTATTCCTTCACGGACCTGCTGGAGGGCAAGTACGATGAGGGCCTGTTCAAGGACAAGATAGTGCTGCTGGGCTATATAACCGAGTACGAGGATGTGCATGCCACGCCGCTTGGCTTCAGGGTGTCCGGCGTCATGATACATGCGGTAGCTATCGAGACCATGCTCGGGGGCACGGAGATAACGCACGTTGCCAGGTGGTTGGAGGTCATGGTGGTGGCAGCTTTAGCATTTATCGGGCTGGCGGTCTCTATCAGGAACAAGCCCATGACCGCTCTGGGCATTTCCACGTTTGCCATCGCCCTGTACCTCGCCTTAAACGAATACCTGTTCTACAAGGGGATGATGTTGAACGTTTTTCCGAACATATTCACCCCGCTGCTTGTCTTTGGCGCAATATATCCGTACCGGTATATCGTGGAGGAGGGCAGCAAGAGAAAGCTATACAGGACATTCAGTTATTTCATCGACAGGAAAATAATCGACTCCCTCATTGACAAGGACTTCGATACGCTCATGCGGGGCGAGAGCAAGAGGATAGCCATAATGTTCATCGACATCAGAAGGTTCACGGAACTCTCGGCAGAGTGTAGCGCGAAGAACGTGGTAGGCTTCCTTAACCTTTTTTTCAGCAGCCTGACCAAGATAATACAGAGAAACAACGGCATAGTGGACAAATTCATCGGTGACGCGGTCCTGGCATTTTTTGCTTCAGGCGATAACCCGGTGGACGACGCACTCAAAGCCTCACGGGAAATATTGCATAAAGTCCAGCTGATTAACGAAAGGGGCGACCTGAGCGAGAACCTCGGTAGCTGGAGGCTCAAGATCGGGGTCGGCCTCCATTTCGGCAGTGCTATAATGGGCAACATAGGCTCTAAGAAGAAGATGGACTTCACAATTATAGGTGAGGCGGTCAATGTGGCCTCCCGTATCGAAGGGTTGACGAAGAAGTTCGATTTCCCTGTCCTTGCCACCAACCAGATCAGGGAAATGGCTGGTGAATCCTATACTTTCAAGCATCTCGGGCTTCATCAGGTGCGGGGGATGAAGGAGAAGGTTGACATTTATGCTGCAATGCTATAAATTTTGTTATATAACGCCATAGGTATAACTTAATAATACTGGTGGAAAGGTGGGCCATGTGCGGGAAAAGATAATTCATATTATAGCTTGCCTGGCGGTAATATCCGTGCTTCCGGGCCTGGCTTTCGGGGCTCAGAAATTCGGAATGATTTTCGACGTAATGGGCGACGCCACGCTCATTAGCAGTAAGGGAAAGGTCAAGGCGCTTAAAAGGAGCAAGCACATACTGAGTTCCGTAAGGGAAGGCGACACCATAAAACTAAATGGAACGGGAAAAGTCGTGATCGTCTCCATAAAGGACAAGATCGGTTACGTGATCACTCACGATGCTGAGATCATTATTGAGGGAGACACGGTAAAGGCGGTCAAAGGGGACCTGCAAGTCAAGGAGGGTTTCAGCGTCCCGCAGCGCGGAGCAAAAGGGCCTATCGGCGCTATCGTGCTCAGAAACTCGATCAGGAAATCATGCATTGAGATCGTATCGCCTTTCAATACATCCGTCATAACGTATACACCGACGCTTAAATGGAAGAATTCCTGCAAGGGGCTCGGATCTGTCAGCGTCAAAGTCCTCGAAGACAGAACTGTTGTCTTTGATACGGTAACAAAAGGCACCTCGGTTCAGGTTGCCGCAGGAACGCTGAAGCCGGGCATCACTTACCGTTGGCTGGTTGACGGCGGAGCTTCCGTCGGCATAGTGGGAGGGACGTTCACAACCGTTGAGCAGAACGTGATCGACTTGGTTAGAACCGCTAAGGGCTCCTTAAGCGAGAAGTCAGAGCTTCCGGAGCGCTTGTCCTACCTGTTCATGCTGTTGGAGAACGATCTGAATGAGATGGCGGACATCGAGCTGGCGGAGCTTGAGAGAGAGTTTCCTGGCAACGAGTACATAAAGGAGATCAGGGAACAGCATTAAGGGGCTATGACCAGCCGCTTTGACGACTTGAAAGAGATGAGATGGCAACACACGTGATGGCTCGTGTGTGCTTCCTTTTTGAAATCATGTTATTTCCAATTCATGCTCCACTGAGAAACATTATATCTCTCTTTGCTTTCTCTTTGTTGCCCTATATAACTAGTTGATTTATATTATATCTACGGGGGTTCGAATCCCCCCTCTCCGCCACTTAACTTATTGATTTAAAAGTAAACAGGCCTTTGGAAACTCGTGCAGTGGTCGTGCAGTGGGAGCTAAATGAGCTTTAAAAAGTTGGTTCATGGTTTAGGAGATGCAAACGAAGAATTATTTACACAGAATCTGGAGGCATGGCACACGAAGTGGCATGAGTTCCTTAAAGAGAGAACGACAAATCCAGAGACAGGCAAGTGGCACTATACGCACAAGCGTTTGCGCTCAGCACATCGAAGCTTGAAGACCAACTTGCCGTATCTTTTTACTTATAGGAAATGCCCTGAACTATGCATTCCAAACACCACAAATGGACTTGAAGGGTCATTTGCTTACTTAAAGGAATTAGTACGTGTGCATCGAGGATTAAAGCGCGACCTCAAACATAAAATAATAGTCACAAAGCTCCAAAACAGACACACTAAAACCTAATTAAGCCGTTTCAGACAACTCCTGCCACTGAAGACTGCAATGAAAATGTATCAGCAACCGGCTGCATATTTGCAGATCATATTCAGTTATCCTCAGATCAAAGCAGGTCTCATGCTGTGAATTCATGAACGTACTGTTCGGGCAATTGGACCAAGCGCCACTGTTTAGTACAGGGAACAGAGTACAAGTGCAGAACCAGATCCACAGCCTGAATTATTAAGCATGCATGTCAATCAAGGTCTATAGTCACCCCCTCATCAGTCAAGGTCTCTTCTGTAACGTCTATCCGCCCAAGTTCATCTTCCGAGAACACCTTGTCAATATCCAGGAGGAGCACGAACTCATCGTCCTTCTTGCCCATGCCTTTCAGGAATTCGGTGTTCAGCTGCGTGCCTATCTTTGGCGCGGGCTCTATCTCACTGTCGTGCAGGTCGAAGACCTCCTGCACGCTGTCGGCAAGCGCCCCAAGCACAGCGGTCTCGCCGCCTTCCATCTCCACCTCCGTGATTATCACGCAGGTGTTGATGGATTTCTTTGTCTCGCTCATCCCGAACTTTAGCTTCATATCCACCACCGGCACAACGCCTCCGCGGAGGTTTATCACCCCCCGCATGAAGTCAGGCGTCTGGGGCACCTTTGTCACGCTTGTGAACTCCAGCACCTCCCTGACCTTTGCAATATCTACGGCAAAGACCTCTTCTCCGAGGTTAAAGCTCAGGTACTGTCTTGCTTCGGTCACTGTATCCATAACCATCTCCTTGGCGTTAAATGCTTATAAACCCATACGCAAGCAACACTAACTATCTAGAACTGCTCAAACTCGTCGTCCCGTGAGTCTCCAGAGTCTTTGAGTTTGATGTTCACTCCTTTGTGTGATGCTACGCCTACGGGCTCATGTGCCAAATGAGCTACATGCTCTTTGGATCGGGCGCGAATCCTGTTGTCAGCCCTTGCCGATACCTGAGAACTGGCGTCGATCTTGAAGAATGAGATCACATCCTGCAGGTACTGGGCCTGGCTTGACAGCTCCTCGCTTGTTGAAGCCATCTCCTCGCTTGCTGATGCGTTTTGCTGCGTTACCGAATCCAGCTGCTGGATAGCCTTGTTAATCTGGTCGGCACCAGCATTCTGCTCCGCGCTGGCGGCGCTTATCTCTCCTACAAGCTCAGCGGTCTTCTGTATATCGGGCACCAGCTTCTCAAGCATCTTGCCGGCTCGCTCAGACACCTCGACGCTTGATGCGGACAGTACCGTTATCTCACCGGCTGCTTCCTGGCTCCTCTCGGCAAGCTTTCTGACCTCTGCGGCAACAACGGCAAACCCCTTGCCGTGCTCCCCTGCGCGGGCGGCCTCGATGGCCGCGTTCAGGGCCAGCAGGTTCGTCTGGCGCGCTATCTCCTCGATGATGTTTATCTTGTCTGCTATCTGCTTCATCGCGACCACGGCCTCGTTCACTGCCGCGCCACCATCACTTGCGTCCTCCGAGGCCTGCCTGGATATCTTCTCCGTCTGCTGGGCATTGTCCGCGTTCTGCCTGATGTTCGATGACATCTGCTCCATGCTTGAGGAGGCTTCCTCTGCGGCAGAGGCCTGCTCAGATGAGCCCTGAGACAACTCCTCGCTCGTGGAACTCAGCTCCTCGCTTCCGGAGGCCACGTTAGACGAAGCCGCAATTATATCCGATAGTATGCTTCTGAGCTTTTGGACGGTTTCTCCTATGGAAGCAAGCATCTGGCCTATCTCGTCTTTTCTGTCACTCTCAACTTCTATGGTGAGGTCACCGGAGGCAACGCTTTTCATTACACTTACCCCCTTGGCCAGCGGTTCGGTAATGGAACGTGTTATCAACAGAGAAAGCACAATCGCCAGGATAACTGCAATTACACATAAAATGACCATGAGCCTGATCAGGTCTGAAATAGCCTTCACAGTGCCTGCTGTCATTTCATTTGCTTCAGCCTGTTGCGAATAGCTTAGTGCGCTTATTTTCTCGGAAAGCTCTTCCGCAACCTTGTCAAACCTCGCCATATATTCATTACCCGCCTCTATGCCCTGGGTAACATATATACCGGCCATTTCCTTGCCCTGGGAATAAAACTCATCAAAGCCGCGTTCAAGGTCATCCATCTTCTGGACATTGGCAGCGTCTTTCTCCTCCCTGAACATGGCACTGAATTCCTCTATACCGCTCTTTACTTTTAATGCTGCCTTCTCTGCCTCTGCATAGCCGCCTTCGTCGTGTGTGGCGGACACATCGGTCAGCCATTGCTGTACCTGAACGGTATTGAACTTGATGTCTTCAGCCAGCATGGCAAAAGGCAGGCTTTCCTTTTCAACGAACAAGGCCTTGTCCTCTGCACCCTTCAGCATAAAGTACGAGATGGTTACTACTGCCAGCATCATTACTATCAATATCCCAAAACCGATTGACAGCTTGGCTGCCACTTTCAAGTCCTTTAACATGATCTTCTCCTTTTCCTGAATTACTTGCGTTCAGTTAACAAGTATTCTTTTATTTTTTTACTGTCTTTCTCTTCCATGTTCCTGATTATGCTCTCGGCCACGGT
>DAOWET010000126.1 GCA_030638335.1 Nitrospirota bacterium | reverse complement strand
CGGACAAGCGCACCTCTGGCAAGCTCATCCATGTGAAGGACCTTGTAAAGGACTCCTTCGAGATGATAGAGAAGCTCTACGCCAAGAAGGAGACGGTAACCGGAGTGGCCACGGGCCTCAGGGACATGGACAACATGACCACCGGGTTTCAGCCCGGCGACCTTGTGATCATAGGCGGCAGGCCCTCCATGGGCAAGACCGCATTGGCCTTAAACGTTGCCGAGAGCGTGGCAGTGGATAATAAGGAGCCGGTTGCGGTGTTCAGCCTTGAGATGGCCACCGAGCAGCTTGTGATGAGGCTCCTGTGTTCTGACGCGCGCGTGAACTCAAACGACGTGAGGCGCGGATTTGTAAAGAAAGAGGACTGGAACAAGCTCACCACAAGCGCCGGGCGTCTCTTTGACGCGCCGCTCTTTATAGACGACTCCTCGAACATCAACGTGCTCGAGATGCGAGCCAAGGCCCGGAGGCTCAAGATGGAGCACGGCCTGAGCCTGATCATCGTGGACTACCTCCAGCTCATGCTCGGCAGGAGCAACATGGAGCGCAGGGAGCAGGAGATCTCGGACATAACACGTTCGCTGAAAGCCCTTGCAAAGGAGCTCAGGGTGCCGGTCATAGCCCTTAGCCAGCTAAACCGCGGGGTGGAGCTGCGCACGGACAAGCGCCCCTCGCTGGCCGACCTCCGCGAGTCCGGCGCCATAGAGCAGGACGCGGACATAATCATCTTTCTTTACAGGGACGAGGTCTACCACCCGAACAACCCTGAAAAGAAGGGCAAGGCCGAACTTATTGTTGCCAAGCAGCGTAACGGCCCGACCGGAACGGTTCGCGTGAGCTTCCTTGACTACTGCACCAGGTTTGCTGACCTGGCTGACGAGCGCTACTACGGAGAAGAGGAATCGGTTGAGGGCGAGGATGTTTTTTAATTCTCAACGGGGCCATGGGCCCCTTTTACACTTGAGGACGATGGTTGAACTTTAAGACCCGACCGACTTGGGGGCCATGACCCTTTGCCGCAGGGAGGTCCATTCCGGTAAACCGCTTACGTAACCACCACACCGGCGTAGCCCACCACACTGCCGAAGTCTCCGCTTACCTCGCCCGATGTCGTGTAGTGTATTAGGCGCGCCTCACAAGCGCCAAGCTCGATGGCCGCCTGTAGCATGACCACGGTGGGGAGTACCCCGCACATGGAGATGTCCTCGGAGCGGACAATCTCGTAGAGCCCCTCCGGGTCCAGGGCCAATACCTTCTCAATCGCCATCTGGTCCTTCTTCCTGGCTTCCTTGTCCGGGAGAAAGTGGCTCATGTCCGAGCTTGCGGAAATCGTTATGGGATACAGGGTATCTTTTATGGTCTTTGCAAGGGACCTGCCAAGCTCCAGGAGGTCCTCCAGAGGGGCGCCCATTATCGTGATGGGGACTATTTTTGCCCCTGGCGCGTTATGCACTATAAATGGCAGCTGTACCTCAAGGGAATGCTCCATCATGTGTGCCTCAGAGTCCGGGGACAGCTCCGGCGCGTCCGCCATGATCCTCTTTGCGAGCTTTGAGTCTATATCCACCGAACCCGTGGGTATCTCCCACTCCCCGGCCTCCATTATGGCGAGCCTTGCCCCAAGCCCGGTATGGTTTGGCCCCAGCAGCACGAAGCTACCGGGCGGCTCAATAGCGGAGTAGACTTGGCCTGCCACTGGCCCGGAATATATCAGCCCGGCGTGCGGGGCCATTATCCCAATGGCCTTGACCTTCTCGGCTGAAGTGGAGAACTCCTCCACCTGAGAGCTCAGGCGCTCGGGGCTTGCATCATAGAACCTTCCCGCTACTGCTGGCTGTCGTTTCATAAACGAATTATCTCACAGTCCACATCTTTGAGCAAGTGGGGGGGTCACGGACCCCATTTGAACTGGAGCGAGCCATGGGCTCGTTTCAACTGGTGGCCGTCAGCCTCAACTGCTAACAAGTGTACGCAACGTAAAAACTTTTCTTGTATTGAAGGTTTTTCATTAGGGGGATGCGGTTCGGCTCAAGCAGTGAGCGATAAAACGGGGTCCGTGACCCCTCCTGTATTAATACTATTTGCTTTAGGAGGATGCGGTTCGGGTCGACTCGACCTATTAAAACCGGTCCGTGACCGGACCGTGGCTGGTCAGCCGGTTATGCCAAGTTCGTCAAGCCATGCGTCAAAACGCGTGGCAGGGCCCTCGCCATAACGGGCAATCCCCATGCGTGCTTCCTCAACGGTAAGCTCCAGATGTCCGTTTGCACCGCTTTTTCTGTAAAATTTGTCCGCCACGCATATGATCTTCTCCTCGATGCTTCCAGGCAGCATGTCCCGCTCTGGAAGCGGAAGCCCGGAGGCCCTTATCTCCTCTGCGGTAAGCCCCGCGCCCACGTGTGTCTCGCAGACCAAAGCGTGTCGCATAAGGCCGTGGGACTCAAGTATCTCCCTTCCAAGCACCCCGTGGCGGATGTAGGGCTCACCACCTGTGCAGCCGAGCTTCGGGGCATCAGTCAGGTAAATGCCTATGTCGTGGAGCATGGCCCCCTCGCGCACGAACGCCACCGCTTCATAGCCCAGGGCAAGTCCGAGGGCTATCTCCTCCGCCCTTGAAGCCACAAGTTCCGAGTGGCGCATGAACGCCTCGGCCGCCTCATGTCCGGCAGAGCCCGGGCCGTAGTGTCTCAGCAGGATGTCAGCAATATTCATCGCAGGGCTATCTTGTTTCTCTTTCAGAGGCAGAGGGCATGGCAGAGGTAAGCATACGCACAAGTGCGTCAACTTCCGCGCCCGAGAGGTGGGCATGGCCTGGCATGCCGATATTGGGGTCGTGCCTCTTTGGGTTGATTATATGCTCCCTGATCCATTCCGGACTTCTTCGCTCGCCCACACGGCTCAAGTCAATGCCTTCTGGTTTGCCCATGCCGCGGAAGTAGTGGCACGCCGGGCAGAACTCGGAGTTGAATACCTCTTTGCCTGAGGGGGTTTTGGAGCATGAGAGTATCAGGGTTGCTGCGGCAAGCATGAAAAGGGTGAAAAGAAGGGATACCTTCATTGTTTCTTAAGGGCTCGCTCCACGGTGCGTATGGCGCAGAACTCACCGCACATGCTGCATACCTCGCTGTCAGTGGGTGGCACCTCCGCGCGCCACGCGCGCACGCGCTCAGGGTCGAGGCTGTGGCTTATCTGCCCGTTCCAGTCCAGGGCCTTGCGGCATGCGGCCATCTTCCTGTCCTTCTCAAGGGCCAGGGGGTGGCCCTTTGCTATGTCACCGGCGTGGGCCGCGATCTTTGAGGCTATGACACCTTCGCGCACGTCATCCACGTTTGGGAGCCTTATGTGCTCGGCCGGTGTCACGTAGCAGAGGAAATCAGCCCCTGCGGCGGCCGCGATGGCCCCGCCTATGGCGCCGGATATATGGTCGTATCCCATGGCTATGTCGGTCACAAGGGGCCCCAGCACGTAGAAGGGCGCGCCCTTGCAGACCTCTTTCTGGAGCTTGATGTTAAGCGCCACCTGGTCCAGGGGCACGTGGCCCGGTCCCTCGATTATCACCTGCACGCCCTGTTCAAGGGCGCGGTCGCGGAGCTCGCCAAGTGTGAGCAGTTCCTCTATCTGTGCCCTGTCCGTGGCGTCGGTGAGGCAGCCCGGGCGAAGGGCGTCCCCGAGGCTCAGGGTCATGTCGTATTTTTTCGCGATCTCAAGCAGCCGGTCGTAATCCTCGAACAGGGGGTTCTCCTTCTCGTTGATGACCATCCACTCTAAGAGGAATGAGCCCCCGCGGCTGACTATGTCCATCGTCCGGCCCTGGCTCTTCAGGCGCTCAATGGCCCTTAGGGTCAGGCCGGAGTGCACGGTGACGAAGTCCACTCCCTGCTCGCCGTGGGCCTCTATGGCGCCGAACATGTCGTCCGGGGTCATTTTCGTAATGTTGCCGTGGGCCTCGGCGGCCTTGATGGCTCCCTCGTATATTGGGACCGTGCCCAGGGGGATGGTGGTGTTCTTTATAATGTATTCGCGGAGGTCGCGGATGGGCCCGCCTGTGGAGAGCTCCATCACCGCGTCACAACCGAGGCGAACCAGCATGGCGAGCTTTGCCTTCTCCTCGTCAATGGAGATGCGGTCTTTGCTGGTGCCTATATTGGCGTTGACCTTGGTGGAGAGGTCACGGCCTATGCCAAGGGGGGGTATCTCGCGCCTGTTGTTGCGGGTGATGACGGCAAGGCCCTCGGCCAGGTGCTGGCTCAGGCGTTCGGGGTCTATCCCCTCTCCGGCTGCACACTGGCGGACCTCCTCAGAGACCGCCCCATTTCTGGCGGTTTCTATGCGGGTCATTTCAATACTTTCAGCGTCTTCAGTGCGGCCTGCTTGATGTCCTTGGCCCCGAATATACCGCTGATCAGGGCTCCGCCGAAGGCCCCGCGGTCGATAACTTCTTTGATGTTCTCGTTGGTGATCCCGCCGATGCCGAAGACCGGTATGCTCAGCTTCCTGGCAACCGTCTCCAGGGTGTCCATCCCAAGGGGCTTCATGCCCGGCTTTGATATGGTGGGGTATACCGGACCCAGCGTGATGAAATCAGCTCCCTGGCTCTGCGCGCGCATGGCCTCTTCCATTGAGTGGCAAGACACGCCTATTATCAGCCTGGAGGCTATGCGCCTTACGGCATAGGGCGGTATGCTCTTCTGGCCGAGTTGTACGCCGTCCGCCTCGATGGCGATGGCAATGTCCACGCGGTCGTTTATGAAGAGGCGCGCGTCGGCTTTGAGCGTGAGCGAGCGCAGCTCGTAGGCCACGCGCAGAAGGTCACGGGTCTTGAGGTCCTTCTCCCTCAGCTGTATCGCCCGCACCCCTCCTTTGACGGCCTGTTCAGTGGCCTCCAGGAGGTTCATGCCCGGGTGGATCTTTCTGTTGGTCACAAGATAGACGTGGAAGTCCAGGTCTATCGGTTGGTATGCGGTTGCTGTTTTCATTTCTGACTCTAGCGCAATCATAGTAACATCCCCTCGATCGGACTGCTCGCAGTCGCGTATAATTTTTTCTGTATCCTGCCCGCCCTGTGGGCGAGCCTGCCCGCTGTTACAGCGTCCTTCATGGCCTCTGCCATCATCACGGGCTCTTTAGCGCCGGCTATGCCGGTATTTATCAACACGGCGTCGCAGCCGAGTTCCATAGCTATTGCAGCATCAGATGCGGTGCCGACCCCGGCGTCCACGATAACCGGAATGTCCAGGGTCTCAAGTATTATCTTTATGTTGTAAGGATTGCGTATTCCCAGACCTGAGCCTATGGGAGCGCCAAGGGGCATCACCGCCGCCGCCCCGGCGTCCACCAGCCTTCTGGCCATTATGGGGTCGTCGTTCGTATAAGGAAGGACAATGAATCCCTCCTTTGCAAGTATCTCGGTGGCCTCCAGAAGCCCGACCACGTCCGGGAAGAGGGTCTTCTCATCTCCTATGACCTCAAGCTTCACCATGTCCGAGACCCCTGCCTCGCGCGCCAGGCGCGAATACCTGAGGGCGTCCTCCACGTTGTAGCAACCTGCCGTGTTGGGAAGTATCTTGTATTTCTTCGGGTCTATATAGTCCAGCAGGTTCTCGCTCTTTGAGTCCGTGATGTTCACGCGGCGCACGCTCACCGTGACCATGTCCGTGCCCGAGGCCTCGATGACGCGGGCGGTCTCCTCGAAGTCCTTGTACTTGCCCGTGCCCACCCAGAGGCGGGAAGCGAACTCTATACCCTTTATGACCAGTTTGTCTTCCATTGTTCCTTTTATAGTTCCGGCTCTGGTTCCCGGTCTAGCCCCCGCCCACGAAGTTTATGATCTCCAAGACGTCGTCTTCGCCAAGCGGAGTAGCCCCTAAGTCAGCCTTCTTGAGCACTTTCATGTTAAGTTCCACGGCCACCCCGCCCGAGGCCACTCCCATCTCCTCCAGGAGCCCTGCCACTGTCTGCTGCCGGGTGTCCTTATCTTCTCCGTTTACCCTTATCTTCATTGCCACCATGGTCCAGGGAAATAAAAATCGCATCCTTTCAATACCTTGGATGCGATAGCCGTTGCGCGGCACATATGCCGCTTTTTTCAGGGCACCTCGAGCCTCTATGGGCCTTGGCGCTCTTTTGTTCACCTTATGACGGTTTTAACTTCCGTCTGGTTCTTCGGCCACTGAATACTCCATAACTTGCCGGGTTTAACTCCGGTCTTACCCGGATTCGCCCTCCGGCGTAGTGTCCCCCATACTCAGCCCGTAAAAGATTCTGCCACATCCAGGGCATCTGTTAAGATAACACGAATGTTATAGGTTGTCAAGAAAAAAATGGCTTAGAGCTTGCATTTTCAAGGGTTTATAACGAAATCAAGGCGTTTTGGGCTTGCCGAAAGGTTGCGCAATTGTTGCGGCAAGGGGTTGGCCGGGTTATAATCCTCAGATGCGCACTTTAACGCTTGGATATTCGCCCTGCCCCAACGATACGTTCATATTTCACGCCCTTGTAAAGGGGCTTGCGGGGGACTCAAGCTTGGAGTTTCGGGAGCGGCTTGAGGACGTGGAAGCGCTTAATTCAATGGCGCGCTCAGGCAAGCTGGACGTGACAAAGGTATCCTTCGGGGTAATCACCCAGGTATTGGAGGATTACTGCCTGCTTAAGAGCGGTGGTGCCATGGGCCGCGGATGCGGACCCCTGGTTGTGGCGAGGGGGCCCATGGATATGGACTCTCTTAAAGGAAAGAGGATAGCCATTCCCGGCTCCAATACCACCGCGTTTCTGCTGCTCAGGCTCTT
>DAOWET010000065.1 GCA_030638335.1 Nitrospirota bacterium | reverse complement strand
GCGAGATCTCGTTCAGCGTGCCGCTTGTCATAGACTTCTTCTTCGTCATACTGCTCACCTTCATGCTGTTCTGGTTCATGAACAGGACCGACATCGGCCGCTCGATACGCGCCACGGCCCAGGACAAGGAGGCGGCCACCCTCATGGGCGTAAACTCCGAGAGGATCACCTACATCACCTTCGGCCTTGGCTCCTCGCTGGTTGCCGCGGCAGGCGCGCTCCTGATGCCCATCTACTACCTCTTCCCGGACATGGGGGGGGATTTCACAAGACGCGCCTTTGTCATCTGCATCCTTGGCGGCCTGGGCTCCACGGTGGGGGCGATATTCGGGGGCATCACCCTCGGCCTGGCCGAGGCCTTCGGTGCCACTTACATTGCCATGGAATTCGAGGACATGGTGGGCCTCATTATATTCATCCTGGTGCTTTTATTTGTACCGGGGGGGTTTAAGAGGATATTTAAAATATAATGGACATCAAGAAATATCTACCCTATATAACGCTTGCAGTGCTGGTCCTCTTCCCCATCGTGGTGAAGAACGACTATTATACACACCTCATGATACTGGTGCTCATGTGGGTGGTCATCGGCTCCGCGTGGAACCTGATAGCGGGCTACACCGGACAGGTCTCCTTTGGGGACGCGGCATTCTTCGGCACAGGCGCGTACACCGCGGGCCTGATGGTCACCAAGCTCGGGTGGTCGCCCTGGTGGGGGCTCCTTTTCGGAGGCTTCATGGCAGTGCTCATCGCCATGCCATTTGGATGGATATGCTTCAGGCTCAGGGGGGCGTACTTCGCGCTTGCCACACTGGCCCTTAACGAGATCATGCGCCACATAGCCACCATCTGGGAGAGCCTCACCGACGGCATGGTGGGCATACTCATCATGCAGGACTTCGTCTCAAAGCTCCCCTACTACTACATAGCCCTGGCGCTTGCGGTGACCACCATAGTGGTGATCAAGATAGTGATGGGCTCCAAGTGGGGCTATTACTTCCTTAGCATACGCGAGGACCAGGACGCGGCCGAGAGCCTGGGCATTGACACGCACCATTACAAGATGTGGTCTCTGGCCATAGCGGCCTGGCTCACAGGGGTCGCGGGCGCGCTGTACATGAACTACATGGGCTTCATTGACCCGCACGTGGTCTTCTCCCTGCACGACATCTCCATCATGGCCATACTCGTTGGCATCGTGGGCGGCGTGGGCACGCACTACGGCCCGGCTGTGGGGGCATTCGTGATGGTGGCGGTGCAGGAGCTTTTCCGCACCGGCGGCTTCGGCATTGTCATGAAGCTCGCAAAGGCCTCGGAGTCGGAGTTCATAATAGATATGGCCCAGGTCATCACCAAGGCCCACGTAATGGGCTTTGGCATTCTGGTAGTGCTCTCCATCCTCTACCTGCCTAATGGATTCGTGGGGGACTGGGACAAGATACTCAGGTTCCTGAGGCTCAAGCGCCCTAACAACATGGACAACAACGATATTGATAATATAGGGGAGGCAAAGCCATG
Source organism: Nitrospirota bacterium (assembly GCA_030638335.1). Lineage (GTDB taxonomy): Bacteria > Nitrospirota > Thermodesulfovibrionia > Thermodesulfovibrionales > JdFR-86 > DAOWET01. Next base: position 3,053 of record DAOWET010000065.1, on the reverse strand, counting down.
AGCCTTCTGAGGATCGATAACGTCACAAAGAGCTTCGGGGGCCTCACCGCCGTGAGCAACGTGAGCTTTGAGGTGGAAAAGGGCGAGATAGTGGGCCTCATCGGCCCAAACGGCGCTGGCAAGACCACGCTCTTTAACGTGATCAATGGTTTCTACAAGCCCACCCGGGGGAGCATTATCTTCAAAAACGAGAACGTCTCGGGCAAGAAGACACACAAGCTCTGCAAACGCGGCATGGCGCGCACCTTCCAGGTGGTCAAGCCGCTCCAGAGGCTCTCGGTGCTGGACAACGTCATAGCCAGCGCCTATGTCCGCGAGAATACGCATAAAAAGGCACAAAAGGTGGCCATGGAAGTGCTGGAGTTCACGAACCTCGCAGGCGACGCCCATGTGATCTCAAAGGGCCTGCCGCTTGGCAAGCGCAAGCGCCTGGAAATAGCGCGCGCCCTTGCCACAAAGCCGGACCTCCTGCTTCTGGACGAGAGCTTTGCGGGCCTGAACCCCTCTGAGCTCAACGAGTCCATAGAGATCGTCCGCAAGATAAAGGAAGATGGCATCACCATACTCATAATCGAGCACCACATGAAGATCATCATGAGCATCTCCGACCGGGTGGTGGTACTGAGCTATGGAGAGAAGATCGCCCACGGCACGCCCACGGAGATAGGCACAGACTCGACCGTTATCGAGGCGTATCTGGGAGTGGCCCACGAAGGAGGCGCCCATGCTTGAGGTCAAGGGCATAGACGCCTCCTACGGCGATGTGGAAGTGCTCCACGACGTCTCATTCAAGGTGGCCCAGGGCGAGGTGGTGGCCCTAATCGGCGCAAACGGCGCGGGCAAGTCAACAACGCTAAAGACCATATCCGGCCTGCTGCGCCCGGCCAAGGGAGACATCCTGTTCGAGGGACGCTCCATATGCGACGTGGCCCCTCATAACCTGATAGAGCTAGGCATCGCGCACGTGCCCGAGGGCCGAAGGCTATTTGCCGGCATGAGCGTAGAGGAGAACCTCATCATGGGCGCGCTCAAGGGCGATGCAAAGGCCAAGCGCGAGCAGACCAGGGAAGAGGTCTTCGATATCTTCCCGCGCCTCAGGGAGCGCCGCAAGCAGCACGCCGGAACTCTCTCCGGCGGAGAGCAGCAGATGGTGGCGATCGCGCGCGGGCTCATGAGCCTGCCAAGGCTCCTGATGTTCGACGAGCCCTCGCTGGGGCTTGCGCCCATACTTGTCATGGAGATCTTCAAGATCATAGAGCGCATCACAAGCCAGGGGGCCACGGTTTTGATAGTGGAGCAGAACGTGAAGCAGACCCTGCAGATAGCTGGCCGCGCATATGTGCTGGAGAACGGCAGGGTTATCATGCAGGGCACGGGGCAGGAGTTAAGTAATAATGAGCATGTTAAAAATGCTTATTTAGGAGTATAAATAAATTCAATTAACGAGGAATGGAACTTACGCCTGCTTCCATTCCTCGTTTTTTTCCAAATCCTTCGCATCCTGGCCATGGCATATAACCCGCTCAAGGTCAGTCAGGAGTTCTGGGTTATGATGCCCGTCCTCGATTGCCCGCTCAACGTTGGCTGTCATGTCAAAGTATTCGGAACGAACGCCTTTACCAATAAGCTTCTTTATTTCCTTTAAAGCATTGTTTCTATCCGCCTCATTATCCTTATGCGCATAACGGTAGAACCATAGCTCCAGGATCAATACCTGCTTTACTGCTAACCCACTTGCTAACTTAAAGGATTTATCAAGCTTCTCAAAACCTTCCTTTTTTCGCTCTATCGAAAGCAACATTCCTGCGTAGTTGCCAAGTTGGCTGGCATTATTAGGGTTGTCTTTTAACACCCTCGTGTAAAGCTCCTCAGCCTTGTCATAGTCCTTGCGGATGTTTTTCAGGAAACCAGCATAGTTCCCAAGGTTATTGGCATGTTCAGGGTCAACATCAAGCGCCCTCTTGTAATACTCCTCAGCCTTATCATAATCTTTGCGGATGTTTTTAAGGAAACTAGCATAGTTGCCAAGAATGTTGGCATGTTTTGGGTCGGCCTCTAAGGCCTTCTTGTAAAGCTCCTCAGCCTTGTCATAGTCCTTGCGGATGTTTTTAAGGAAACTAGCATAGTTGCCAAGATGGTTGGCATGTTTTGGGTCGGCCTCTAAGGCCTTCTTGTAAAGCTCCTCTGCCCTGTCATATTCCTTGCGGATGCTTTCAAGAAATTCAGCATAGTTCCCAAGGTTATTGGCATGTTCAGGGTCAACATCAAGCGCCCTCTTGTAATACTCCTCAGCCTTATCATAATCTTTGCGGATGTCTTCAAGTAAAATAGCATAATTGCCAAGGTTATTGGCATGTTCAGGGTCAACATCAAGCGCCCTCTTGTAATACTCCTCAGCCTTATCATAATCTTTGCGGATTTTAAGAAGGAGATTAGCATAGTTGCCAAGGTGGTTGGCATGATTTGGATCGGCTGCAACAGCCCTCTTGTAGAACTCCTCAGCCTTGCTATAGTCCTCGCGGATGATATGTAGTAAACTAGCATAGTTGCCAAGGTGGTTGGCATGATTTGGATCGGCTGCAACAGCCCTCTTGTAATACTCCTCAGCCTTGCCATAGTCCTTGCGGATGCTTTGCAGGAAATTTGCATAGTTGCCAAGAGTATTGGCATGATTAGGATTTATTTTCAGTGCCTTTATGTAATATTCCTCTGCCCGATCATTATCTCCTTCTTTTCTTAAGCTTAAGGCAGCATTACCAAGAACATCTGATGTAGACTTCAACTTTGATGCATTTATGAAAGATGTGGCTGCTTTACCAAACTCTTTGTCTCCGTATTCCTTTACTCCCTTTAGGAACCAATCATTATAGCTATACTCATCTTCTTTCTTAGTCTCGATGCTTTCGACCATTCCCTTTAGAGATTCTTTCTTTTTATCCTTAAAGGTGCTGGGTAATCCGTCGCGTATAACCTGCGCTATGACTTCCTTTTTCATTTTCTCAAAGTCATTTTCCGCTTTGTTCTTTAATTCCTCCATAATCGATTTTATTAAT
>DAOWET010000032.1 GCA_030638335.1 Nitrospirota bacterium | reverse complement strand
GCACGCGTGGAGGACGCCCTGCACGCCACCCGCGCCGCGGTTGAAGAGGGTATAGTCCCAGGCGGCGGTGTTGCATTCATCAGGACCATTGGCGCGCTTGACAGCGTAAAGACTGAGAACGCTGATGAGAAGGTTGGCGTAAGCATCGTAAAGAGCGCGCTCACCGAGCCCATTAGGCAGATCGTCGGAAACGCCGGCCTTGAGGGCTCCCTCATCCTTGAGAAGGTATCTGCCAGCGACGACGTCAACTTCGGCTTTGACGCGCAGAAGGAAGAGTACGTGAACATGATCGAGGCAGGCATCATCGACCCGACCAAGGTCGCAAGGAGCGCGCTTCAGAACGCTTCTTCTGTCGCGGCCCTGATGCTCACCACGGCAGTCATGGTCACTGACGCACCCGAGGACAAAGACGCTGGCATGGGCGGTATGCCCGGCGGCGGTATGGGCGGCGGAATGCCCGGCATGTACTAAAACGTTCCGGCTGCACCGCATTTGCGTTGTTGCGGCCCGCTCGACGTACCTTTGTACGCCTTCGCGGTCCGCGCCTAGCAGCTACGGCACCCCGAAAACGTTTTACATATCGAACCACAAAGGGGAGTCTCGAAAGAGGCTCCCCTTTTATATTTAATCAACCTGGGCAGTACATGAAAGCTTAATTTTTACATATTCAAGATCCAAACGGACTGTCGTCAATGACCCTTCTCTACAGCCATCTCTCACTTATACACAAAATATGACGATAAAAGAGTTGAATTGCAATAATACTATTTAATAAGTATTCTATATCCATGAGTAAATTTCAGCCATACGGTAAATCTGACAAGAATGTTTTCTCGTTACATGAAATGCTTCCTGTTCCAGTCCCTCTGGCTGTACATATCGACCCTTCAAATAAATGTAATTTCAAATGCGTATTTTGTCCAACCGGCGACAACAACCTCCTGAATAAGGTTAAGCGTCCTTCTGGCGTTATGGACATAAATTTGTTTAAAAAAATAATCAACCAGTTTATAGAACTTACTGACAGAGAAAAAACAAAAATAAAAAGACTTCAACTATACAAGGATGGTGAACCATTAATAAATAAAAACTTCGTTAACATGGCTGAAATTGCTTTAAACAGTGGTATAGCTGAATCAGTTGAAACAACTACAAACGCTTCTTTATTAAACAGGAAAAAAGTGAAGGAACTTATTTCCCTTGGTTTGGATGTCATTAGAATATCAATTGAGGGAATATCCGATGAGGCATATAAGAGTATAACTCAAACATTTAATGATTACGATAAAATATTAAATAATGTAAAGAATTTGTTTTATGAAAAAAATAAATCAGGTGCCAGGACACATATTCACATTAAAACAAACGATGTCAGCTTAAGTAGTGATGAGAAAAATAAATTTCTTTCTGAATTCACACCTATTTCAGACTCTATTAACATTGATGCGCTTACAGGATGGAGTAATTCTCATCTTAAAGACTTTACTTTAGGGCAAAACCCAAATGTAGCAATGGATGGTGTTACAGAAATCACCCCCAAAAATGTATGTCCCGAAGTTTTTACTAAACTCAGCATAAATCATGATGGTACTGTTAGTATTTGCTGCGTAGACTGGGCTCACGACACAGTTATTGGAAATTTAAATAAAAGTAGTGTTCTTAATATATGGGATGGCAAAGAATTAAGAGATTTTCGCTTAATGCATTTACGGGGAGAAAAAAACGAAGTAGAAGCCTGTAAATCATGCCACTATATGACAGGATTCCCTACCTATAGCAATATAGATAACTACACTGACAAATTGATTTCTATTTACACTAAAACCTAAATCAGGCAACGCAACAAAAAGAGGCCACAAATTATCTCAATACCCTGGACCACTAAAGCACCAAGACACGACCATCAGCGCACTTAAAGTGCTAACAAAGCAGATGAGGTGCAGTCGTGCCCGAAGGCCGTCTATTTATAAATTACATTCCTGAATAGATGATCATGTAGGCGTAGAGCGCGCCGAATGCGGCTATGGCTGTTGCTACGATGCATTTGCCCACCTTCTACCAGGTGAGCTTGGGAACGAGCACTCCAAAATCCCTTGGGTCCATCTCCCCGTGCATGGAACTCTAAGCAGGACATGATATAATACTTTCAGGAGATGACATGAAATTCACGATTACCATATTCAGGGACGAAGACGGCGTATATATTGCCGAGTGCCCCTCCATCCCCGGCTGCGTTAGCCAGGGCAAGACAGAGGACGAGGCCATGGCCAATATACGTGACGCCATCTCCGAGTGTCTTGCAGTGCGTTCAGAGCTTGGCATGCCCCTGTCCGTTGACACCCGCGAGATAGAAGTCCCTGTATGAAGGTCTAACGCCCCCTGTCCCGGTTCTGCCTCCACGCGATGTTATCAAGGCATTTGAGCGTCTTGGGTGGAGAATCGCTCGCCAGCGAGGAAGCCATATAATTCTCGTAAAAGATGGACATATAGCTACTCTTTCCGTTCCTAACCATGCGGAAGTCGCAAGGGGAACTCTAAGAAGCCTTATCTCGCGCGCTGGAATAACAGTTGAGGAGTTTATGAACGCTTTGAAATAGCTTGGTTTTTCAGTGGCCAATATTTAAGCAATGATTATCATATAGGCGCATCCAGCCCCGAAGTACGCCTGTTCAGTTACTATTCTGAGAAAACCTTCTTCAGAAGCTCGGTGGTTCTGGCGGCCGGGTCCTTGCGTATCTTTTTCTCCTCCACGCCTACCATGTAGAAGAGCCCCTCTAGCGCCTTCCGGGTCACATAGTCGTCCAGGTCAACGTTCTGGCTCTCCACAAATGGCACGTTGGAGTAATCGTCCATGATTTTCTTGTAGCTGCGCGTGACCCCCACATCGTCCATCACGGAGGAGACCACGGGCTTAAAAAGCTTGTAGAGTCCCTTTGATGTCTCTTTTTTAAAGAAGTCCGTGGCCTCGGTATTGCTGCCAGCGAGTATCCTCTTTGCGTCCGAGAAGGACATGCGCTTTACAGCGCCCACGAATATGTCCACTGATTTTGGCGCGGCCTTCTCAGCCGCCTGGTTCATGCTCCCCACGAACTCCTCCACCTGACTCTCTAACCCCACCTTTCTGAGAGTGCTGGCCACCTTCTCTATCTTTTCAGGGAAGGGGATGGTTATTTTAGGATTTTTAAGATACCCGTCAACCTTTGAAACCTTCTTGACAGCCCTTTTTGTCCCCACCCTCAGGGCCTCCTTAAGACCGGAGACAATGGTCTCCTCCGAGAGCCCCTCGCCGCCTCCTGGCAGATATTCCTTTTGGTACTCCTTCAGGTCATCAAGCGAGATGGCCCCGGCTGACAGGGGCAATACAAGTGCGGCCATCAGGATGATAAGGGCTATATCCCTCATATTCGGGTTCCGTGGGAACATGAGGGATATTCTATCATAAAGATGCTTTGTGGTTTTTAAGCAAGGGATTTTGCATCTAACCCTCTGCTGCCATATGAAGGTTTAAATGCATTATTGCCATGTGATATATTCAGATAACCAATTAATGGAGAGGAAACTCATATGGAATGGACGCCTGACCTTACAGTTGACAATGGAAAGATAGACGAGCAGCACAGGGAACTCTTCAAGCGCATCACGAAGCTTGTCGAGGCCATAAAGAGCAAGACCTGCAAGTACGAGATAGGGCCAACCACGGCCTTTCTTGAGGAGTACATCGTCGAGCACTTCCATGACGAGGAGGAGATGATGCGCAAGGCCGGATTTCCGGACTTCGATGCGCACAAGGCCATCCACGAGAACTTTATCTCGGACTTCAACGAACTCAAGAAGGACCTTGAGGGCGAGGACAGCAACTACACCAAAAGCGTCTACACGAACCAGATAGTGGTGGACTGGATACTGGCGCATATACAGGAGATGGACAAGTCATTTGGCAGGTATTTAAAAAGCCCTGAATAGCTATCTGATCTATATCTATATCAGTTTATCAGCAAAGGAGTTAAGCTCCTTGTCATAGAACTTCGCACAATCTTTTCCTGCCTTTACCAGTGCCCTTATATTTGGCTTTGAAGCGTTGTCCATCTGGCTCATCTTCTTTGTTTTAAGGGGCCAGTTGATCCTCTGGTACTGGTCCTTGCTATCAATCGAATCGAATATCTGCTTAAGCTGGTAGTCAACTGTCTCCGAGACGCCTGACATCATAATGTCTATAAGTGGCGCTACCCATTGTATCTTTCCCCAGTCCTTTGCTTCATTATATGAAAGCACAGTTTTCCTTATTCCAGTGCCCAGCGAGAGGATGACCATGTTCTTTGCCGTAGGTTTGCCAGGCATTTTTTCCCTGCTCTCTGCATATGCACAAAGTGTCGGGTTGTTTGCGAACACACCACCGTCAATAAGAGGACGTATGTTACCAGCCATGGATTTTACGCGCGCCACCTCAAAATAAGTGGGTGCTGCGGACGTTGCCCTGGCGACCCGTCGCACAAGGTAGTTCTCGTCCTTTCTTTTCTTTGCATCGTGAGAGGTAAAGAAGAGCGTCCTTGCCCTCTTGATATCGTAGGCTGTTATAAGGCAGGGCTTGAGTAGTTCGCTCAGTCTCAACTTTCCGAAATATTTCTTCAGAAGTTTTTCAAGGTTTTTTGCTGAATACTTCTCATCGAACACCCCATTTAGGGGATTGTGTTTTTCCCAGAAATCCAGATCGAATATATCCCCGCCATTATCAATGTACATCCCTACAGCGTCTTTTGCAGAAAATCTCGGCCTCTTCTTTTTGGTACCGTCAGGGCATAGTAGCATGCATGTCAGTATCCCCCCTGTGCTCGTGCCGGCCATAAGGTCGAAGTAGTCCGCCAGTCTTGCGTCATTCTTACCTGTTTTGGCCTGGATTATCCCTTCAAGGTGTGCAAGCACCATGCCTGGTATTATTCCGCGTATCCCTCCACCGTCAATTGATAGTATCCTTATTGTCTTCTTTTTCTTCTGTACCATGTCCCCTCCCGGATGCCTGATAAGAGTGATGAGTGTGATTAATACAAATAAAAGTAGCTTAGAGAATGTTACTTCATTTCAAGGCGTAAAGCAATCTTTTTCAAGGAGAAACGATAGTTTGCACTTTGTTATACTTCATTTAGACATGGAGACCACCCTTGATACAATAAAGGACATTTGCATCCGCCAGCGCAGGGACGGCTACCGCTTTTCCATGGACGCGGTATTCCTCGCCTCCTTTGTGAACGCCCGTGCGCCCGGACGCATTGCGGACTTTGGCGCGGGCTCCGGGGTTGTGGGCCTCATGCTCGCCCGGCGTTACCCAGGGGCCGAGGTGACGCTCGTGGAGCTTCAGGAGGGCCTGTATGCACTGTGCAAGGAGAATATAAGTGCTAACGGTCTTGAGGGCAGGGTAAAAGCGCTCTGCGCGGACATCCGCAAGCTTGGCGGGGAGTTTGAGGGCCTTGACCTTGTGGTCTCGAACCCGCCCTTCAGGAAGCCGCTTTCAGGCCGCATAAGCCAGGGCCGGGAGAAGGCCGTTGCCCGTCACGAGTTGGAGCTTACGCTTCCGGAGCTGGTTCAGAGCGCGTCCCGGTCGCTAAAACCCCGTGGGAGGTTTCTTATGGTATACCTGCCCGAGCGTCTTGCGGACGTTGTGGCGCATTGCAGGGGCGCGGGGCTTGAGCCCAAGAGGCTCAGGTTCGTGCATGGCAGGCAGGGCGCTGAGGCCAGGATGGTTCTCATAGAGGCGGTGAAGCAGGCAAAGGCCGCCCTTAAGGTCGAGCCTCCACTATTGGTTTACGAGGGCAGGGGCCAGACATACACTGCGGAGGTGCAGGCCATGTATGGGGAGACTTCCTAGATGGGCGACAGGAATATGGGCAGGGAGGAGCTTGAGGCCTTGCTTCTAAAGGCCCGCGACGTCCTTTATGACGTGGAGGAGACCTTCGAGTTCACATGCGCCAACACCAACGACCACATTGCCGACGCCATGATAAATCAGTTCGACGAGGAACTTGCAGAGGGCCGTGCCGAGGTCGCCCGCCTTGAGGAGCTTCTTGAAGAATTTGAATAGATGTCCTTGCGGAGCATGCCGCATGCGTGTAGAATGTATGTACTGTTTCGCATTACTGAGAGTCGATAATACGTTTAAAGGACCGGGGGGTATATGAGAGCCTATCTGCTGTTTGGGCAATTCCTGAGAAAAGAGGGCCTTGCATCTGATGAAGATGTAATAAAGGCCAGGCTGCTCCAGAAGGAGAAGAACAGCCTCATTGGCAACCGTTTTATCGAAAAGGGCTGGCTCAGCGAGGAGGATTGCCAGAGGATACTTGTTGTGCAGGAAGAGGACATGTCCATATTCGGGGAGATCGCCGTTGAGTTGGGCCTGCTTAAGCCTGAACAGGTGGAAGAGGTTGTCTCCGAGAGCGAGAAGGCATACGTGCCCTTTGGCGAGGCCATGGTTGCGGTTGGGGCCATTGACCGCGAGACAAAGGACAGTAAGCTGGTGGAGTTCGAGGCCCTCTGCAAGAGCGACGACCCGAGGGTGTCCAAGATAACCCTGTTTTAACTTGATTCCTCCTGCTTTTCCTTTTTCAGCGTTTTTATCCTGTCCCTGAGCTTTGCCGCCAGCTCGAACTCCAGCGCAGCCGCTGCCTCGCGCATCTCCTCCTCAAGGGCCTGGATATCGCTGGATTCCGCATCGTACGCTGACTGTTCTTCTTTAACCGCTGGCACGGTGTAGTAGTCGGATTCGTATATGGAGCTCAGCACGTCCTTTATGCTGCTCCTTATTGACTCCGGTGTTATATAGTGTTCCCTGTTGTATGCTTTCTGTATTCGCCGCCTTCTGCCGGTCTCCGCCATGGCACGCTCCATGGACCCGGTGACTCTGTCAGCATAGAGTATCACCATACCCTCGACGTTCCGTGCGGCGCGGCCTGCGGTCTGGATGAGCGAGCGTTCCGAACGCAGAAAACCCTCCTTGTCCGCGTCCGTGATGGCAACGAGCGAGACCTCGGGCAGGTCAAGCCCCTCCCTCAGAAGGTTCACCCCGATAAGCACGTCGAACTCCCCTGTGCGCAGGTCCCTGAGTATCTCCACGCGCTCAAGCGTATCTATGTCCGAGTGCAGGTATCTGGCCTTTACCTCAAGGTCAGTGTAATACTCGGTCAGGTCCTCTGCTGTCTTTTTTGTGAGCGTTGTGACAAGGACCCTCTCATTACGTTCCGCACGGGTGCGGATCTCCCCCAGGAGGTCGTCCACCTGTCCGGCTGTTGGCCGGATTATCATCTCAGGGTCCAGCAGGCCGGTGGGCCTGACGATCTGCTCCACTGTCTCGCCTCCCGCCTTATCGAGTTCATATTTGCTCGGCGTGGCGGAAACATATATGGCCTGCTTCACCCGCTCCTCGAACTCCTCGAACCTCAGCGGACGGTTATCAAGGGCCGAAGGCAGGCGGAAGCCGTAGTCTATGAGCGTGCTCTTTCTGCTCCTGTCGCCGTTGTACATGCCCCCTATCTGGGGCACTGAAACATGCGACTCGTCTATTACCACAAGGAAGTCCTCGGGGAAGTAATCCATCAGGCAGAAGGGAGGGTCCCCTTCGTCCCTGCCGCTTAGGTGTCTGGAATAGTTCTCTATCCCGTGGCAGAACCCGAACTCCCGGAGCATCTCCAGGTCAAAGCGCGTGCGCTGTTCTATGCGCTGCGCCTCCAGCTCAAGGCCATTGCCGCTAAAATGCTCAACGCGCACTTCCATCTCTTTTATTATGGACTCAATGGCCGGCTTCAGCCGCTCGCGCGGGGTGATCCAGTGGCTGTTGGGGAAGAGGGCGAATTTTTCGAGCACGCTGATCTCCATGCCTGTTGCCAGGTCGAACTCTGATACCCGGTCTATCTCGTCCCCGAAGAACTCCACTCTCAGGCCCCTGGCCAGGGAGAAGGACGGGCATATCTCCACCACGTCCCCGCGCACGCGGAAGGTGCCCCGCCTGAAATCGATGTCCGAGCGGGTGTACATTATCCCCACCAGCGAGTGCAGGAAATCGTCACGCTTTACGCTCATCCCGATTTCCACTATCACGTGCATGTCCATGTAGTCCGTGGGCGAGCCGATGCCGTATATGCAGGAGACCGACGCCACGACGATGGTGTCCCTGCGCTCCAGCACAGCGCGCGTGGCCGAGTGGCGGAGGCGGTCAATGTCGTCGTTGATGGCAGAGTCCTTGTCTATGAACGTGTCCGAGGCGGGCAGGTATGCCTCGGGCTGGTAATAGTCGTAGTAGCTCACAAAGAACTCCACCGCGTTATCCGGGAACAACTCCTTGAACTCACCGTAGAGCTGGGCCGCGAGCGTCTTGTTATGGACGATCAGGAGGGTGGGGCGGTTGACCTCTTCTATTACATTAGCGATGGTGAAGGTCTTGCCCGAGCCGGTGACGCCGAGCAGGACCTGATGGTCTTTCCCCGTGCGCAGGCCGTGCACAAGGCTCTTTATCGCTTCGGGCTGGTCCCCGGCTGGTTCGTACTCGCTATTGATCCGGAATTCGCTTGTTTTGTTCATATGGATATTTTAGCGCATACGTGGATGATCCTTCATCCCGCTGGGCAGGTGTTAATGGATATGACTGGGGTTGTGGACGCTGGTTCAGATAGCGTCAGGGAACATTAAAAGGGGTTATCCAAATCGGATACCCCCCATGCAGGTCATAGTATTGTGATCGTCTGTTTTGTCATTCCTGTTTCTGCGGAGCGGGCGCTCCCCGGAGCATCCCCTCTGTGCTCAGGTCCTCGTCGATCTCCGGCCAGTGAATACCATATCCCCCAGCGGAGATTTCCCATTTATTACGCTGCGCAGGTGTTGCGTTCAGCAGCCGTGGATACCATGCCAGAGGCACGGTAATGGTCCTGCCGTCCATAAGGCTGACGCTTAATGAATCTTCGCTTATATTAACGTCCTTTGCTCTCTCATCAGCCTGAAGCGCCAAAATGCCCATGCCAAGCCTCCAACAGTAATTTCCGGTTATCAGAAACCAGGGTTTGCAATTCTCTCAGCTCCTTTGGATTAAATCCGAGGTTCTTTGACAAATGGACCGGCTCAAGCCAGAACTTTGCCGAAAACCTTTCACGGTCAATATGGATGTGGGGCGGCTCCGTTGTTTCATGGCTGTAGAAGTAAAGCCTGTAAGCCCCTATCCTCAATGCCGTAGGCATTACATATTATATTATAGCACTGCCTGGAAAAAGCATATTATTACACAAAGCAGAGGCCATAGGCTGGCCGCCCCTGGGCTTGAGCTTGGTATTAAGCCGGAATTCGCTCGTTTTGTTCATATGGATATTTTATCTCATACGTGGATGATTCTTCATCCCGTTGGGCAGGGGTTAATGGATTGCCAGCTCAATAATTACAAGAAGGATCATTGGCGCGTCTGACCGGGGAATTCGATTCTGATGTGTAGTAGAGGAAATCTACATCATCGAACTGCTGATTGTCTCCGCTCGCCCGCCTGACTGAGGCATACGGGTCTGGGATGTAGTAGATACTAGACAGGACCTTATGAAGGTTAAGGAGTATATGTATACTTCGAGCGGCGCATGGCGAAGTAGATGCTGCATATCCAGCCCCGTAGGCCGTCTCTTGCTTATTACTTACCAGAACCCCAGGAACCTCTAAATCCCTTCGCCATATTGACCCGCTCCATATTCATAATGGCTTGTTTGAGGCGACCTCGATCATGTTCGCTCAGGGAGCCTGAGCTGCGAAGGAGTCTATGCAACTCATCAAGAAGCTTGTCGTTTTGCGGCTTGTCATATTTTCCTACCTGCATGTAGTACGAAACCTTGGTCATTGTTTTATGAAATTCCCTGGTGATCTGAGAGTCGGGCTTCTTGCTTTTTTCGGGCGCAGTTACCACCACAGGAGCCTTCGGAACAGGCTTGGCTTTTGGAGGCGCTACTGTCACAACAGGAGCCTTCGGAACAGGCTTGCTCGCTGTCTTTGGCTCGACTTTAGACACCTGCACTTTTGGCGTAACTATTTTAGTGGCAGGTGGTTTTATTACTGCAGCATCTTTCTTTGTCTTGTTTACATAGGGAGTCAGAGCCTTTGGGATATCAGCCTGTCTGGATGATGCAGGGGCCTTATACGCTCTTTTCAGTGCGGAAAGCGAGGCTTGCAACTTTCTGTTCTGGTCTGCCGAGAGCCCCTGAATGACATAAAGACCTTCTATGCGGTCCATGATTTTCCGTGCCACGGCTTCATTTTTCTTGCCCTCGGCAAGATGGGTCTGCGCGTCCGTTACTGCCGCGTTTATTTGTCCCGAGAGCTTGACCTGACGCGCTACGGATGCCTTTAGCGTAAGAAGGAGGGTCATGTCTTTAATAAGATCCTGCGCGGTTTTTTTGTGCTCTGGCTTAATGCTGCTTAAGCCGCTATAGAACTCAAGACGCTCAAGGAGTGCGACGTGCTCCTTTTCCTCGAACGTACTGCGTCCAAGATATGCGGCGGTCTTTCTAAAGGTCTCCGCGACTTCGCGGTCAAGGGCATCCATGCTCGCAGGTGCAGGTGCAGGTGCCGGTGCCTGAGGCTGAGGCTGAGGAACTGCGGCTGCCTGTGCCGCTAGGATCTGGATCTGCTTGTCAAGTACGGGGATGCTGCCGGTGTTCCTGTCGCTGAAGGCAAACAGTAATAGAAAAGTTACGCCTATTGTGCCTACGCCTAGTACGAAGAGGGCCAAGTGTTCGTTATTGTTCATTTATGTTCCTTTATGGCTTTTCCTTTTCCTTCCTCTTCTCCTTCATACTGAAATACACTATACTTAGTGTAACATAAAGCAATCCAGAAAGAAATGCCACAATATATGGGGATACCGATGCCTGGGCCTTAAGTGCCATCATGAACGAGATTACTGTCACCATAAAGGTCATGGGCACGATGAGAAAGCGGTTCACTACGGATTCCATGTCGGAGGAGGAGGACTCTTCCTTGTCGGATGGCTGTTCATGGTCCTCGCCAGGTGAAACAGGATACTTAAACGCCGGAAGCGGCTTCATGCCACCGCCCTCGGTGCTGGCGGTATTGGCGGTATTGATCTTGGCGTAATCGTCGATCATGCGCTTCAGGCCGGAGCCCATATCCTCGATCTGATCGCCTGAGAGTTCGGCTTTCTCCTTCCACTCCTCAAGCATCTTGCCGAGCATTTCTTTCTCAATCGGGGCTTTGGCATCATGAAACGCCTTGTATGCCTCCACCTGCTTCTGCCGCTCCAGGTGCTTTATCTCCCGCTGGAACTCAGAGCCCTTCTCCTCGTAGAGCTGGTCGCGTCCACGCAGGTAATTGGCCTCTGCACTGTCGCGCTCGAAGTCCAGATAGTAATCATAGGGGCCCTTGTGTGCGAGGAGTTTTACAGTGATGGGGGCAGCTTCCACCACGATGAACAGGAGGCTTATGATAATGCTGATCCCCATGACGCTGCGGTCCGCCTGCTGAAGTGCCCATAGAGCGCTGTTCATTGATGAAAAAGAAGTGCTGAAGCCCTGGTCAACTTCGCGCAGGCGTTTGTCACGCTCTTCTTTCAGATGGTTGATCTCGGATGTTTCCTCAAGCGCAAGTATAGAGTCATCGCTCAGGGACTCGGTTATGCTGCCGCTCAAGCCGCGGTCAAATGCGTCGCGGAGCGTGTTGACCCGCTTTTGCAATTCCGTGGTTCTGGCGGTGAGTTCCGTGCATTCGCGCTCAAGAGATTCATAGCGGTCGCGTTTGGCCTTGGCCTCGGGCCCGTACCCCTTGGCCGAGGTGCCGCAAGTTCCGTCGCGCTCACATAGATATGATGCATGGGCCTCGTCACGGGCCGAGCAGGTGGATTCGCGCTCGGCACGGTATTTCTCAAGCAGTGCGGTTTCCTCTGAGATGCGTGTGTTGAAACCCTGTCTTATCTCACCGATGTAGGTATTGAACTCCTTCAGGACATCTACTTTATTTACGTTCTTTTGCTCAATGAGATAGGATTCTATTTCCTCGGCGAATATGCCTATCTCAAGCGGGCGGGCGATAGCTATGGCAATTATGATCGCGAGGATTATCCTGGGTATGGCCTGGCGGAACTCGCGCCAGAAGGAGTCTGATTTACGCATGCTTGAGACGATGAGGCGGTCAAGGTTCAGGATAAACATTCCCCAT
>DAOWET010000262.1 GCA_030638335.1 Nitrospirota bacterium | reverse complement strand
TAAAGGGACGGATTTTAGTAAGATAACGGTTGAGCAGGTGGCATGGGTGGAATCACGTATTAATGGTAGACCCAGAAAATGTCTGGGCTACAAAACTCCAGCAGAAGTCGCTACTGTTGCACTTGCTCATTGAATGTGGGAGGTAATTACAGAAAATCCGCAGCTCTTTTTAAAGGGATAATCCAGAGGAAAAGCATATATTCCCCGGACGCGCTATTAGGCAGAGCAAAGTCATACATTGAGCTTGGCCAGATGGGTAAGGCAAAGGCGGACCTACAGGAATACATCCGGTTGTCAGAAAAAGGCCCGCAGACCGATGATGCAAGGGACCTGCTCAAGAGGCTTTAGAAGATACTGACAAGTATTCGTAAACATGAAAAATCACTGTACGTTTAGACCTCGCAGGCGGAGTAAACATTCAGCCGCAATCTCTTAGACAGAAAACCTCAGCCAGCCCATTCTGCGGAGTATGTGTAGCAAGCCTTAAATATAGGTTTGTCCCGAAATGAAAATTCCCAATCCAACTTTGCAGGGACAGGCCGGATGTGGTGTTTCCTTAGGGTGCGGGAAATTTGGATTGCTTGTTGTACCTACTACTCTTCACCTTTAAGTTATCTGAAGACTAAGAATTTTCAGGAGTAATCGATAAAGAATAATCGTATGCTTAATAATTACAAAACGATTCAACTATTTAAGATAGCGGTTTTTGTTTATTCATTGGACAAGCTGGGGATTTACACCGATGCATTACTAAATGTGATATGTGTATTCCTCCACTGTGTTCAATTTTTAATAGACATGGAAAATTCTTCTTAATCTCCATTCTATGCGTGTCATCTAGTTCTGCATCTTTGAGTGTACCAACATCTGAAAGCTGTCCAAATGTTAATCCCTTCACTTGTTTGAGATTGGCACTTCGAAGATTAGCGCCTAAAAGGTCTGCTCCCGTCAGGTCTGCATTTCTAAAATCTACATTTTGCAGATTAGCCCCTGTAAGAGAAACGCCCTGGAGATTCGCCACTTTCAAGTTGGAGCCCTTAAGATTAACAAAAGATAAATCAGCACCTTTTAAATGACATAACACAAGACAGATATCAGTTTCGCCAAGTTTATTTAACCTTTTAACAATGCTTGCTATTCTGTGTGCAGCTTCATCAGATTTCCAGTGTTTAAGATCATCTATCTCTTCATTGTAGTGTTTGATTTCTCTAAGTTTTTCTCCTCGTTTGTTAAGCCAGAGTACAAAGGCACCTATAATGACGATGTCATAAAGCATCCCATATGCTTCTACAAGAAGATTTTTTAGAAACGCTTCATCCGATAATAAATTAGTTAAGTACGTGATGTTAACAATCAATAAGGCTAATCCAATAAAAACCAATAGAGCAATCTTTACTGGGCTAGAGATAATTTCCATTTGCCAATCCCTAAGCTTTTGTTTTAATAATTTCTTTTTAGACATGAGTTATTTTACTATTAGGTTATTCAAAAAAGGAAGGGGAGAAATAGCTAGGAGAATTAAACTTGTAAATGATTTTTAAGCTCTTAAT
The DNA here is from genome assembly GCA_030638335.1 of Nitrospirota bacterium. Classification (GTDB taxonomy): domain Bacteria; phylum Nitrospirota; class Thermodesulfovibrionia; order Thermodesulfovibrionales; family JdFR-86; genus DAOWET01. The sequence goes on along the minus strand of DAOWET010000262.1, from coordinate 6,633 downwards.
TGTAAGATGGATTATATCATTGAAATGTTTAGATTATTATATAGTGTATTTTGACTATCAAATGTAATCCTCATGTTTATACCACGGCACTGTAACCTTCAGGGAGTATTCGGGCGAGGTGGTGAAAATCATCTCCGGGGATGTAGTGTTTCTTTAGGCAGTTTTTGTGCTCTTAAGCCGAAATACGTCAAATGCCGTCCATATCTGCGCAGGAAATGGCTATATTTGCTATAATTGAGCTATGGATATACAGAAAAAGCTCCAAAACCTCCCGGCAGTGGACGAAATACTAAAGGACAAGGCTGGAAAGCGGTGGATTTCGCTCTATCCCAGAAGATTCGTGCTCGATGGCATTCGCGAGGTGATGGATTCCCGTAGAAAGGCAATAGTCGCGGGTGATGAAATGGATACAACGCTGGTGTCCATGAAAGATGAGATGGAGGAGGCGATTCAGAAACTTTCAGCCTTTAGTCTCGTTCCCGTGATAAACGCCACGGGCATAGTGATACACACCAACCTCGGGCGCTCGCCTCTAAGCCAGCGCGTGGTGGAGAACATCGCCTCCGTGGCACGCGGGTATTCAACACTGGAGTACGACCCGGCCTCAGGCAAGCGCGGCTCAAGAAACGCGCATGTGAAGCGCCTTGTGCGCACGGTCACAGGGGCCGAAGACGCCATAGCCGTGAACAACAACGCGGCCGCTGTGATGCTCTGCCTGAAGGCCTTGGCCGAGGGGCGGGAGGTGATAGTCTCGCGCGGTGAGCTGGTGGAGATAGGCGGCTCCTTCCGGGTGCCCGAGGTCATGCGCCAAAGCGGGGCGATACTTAAGGAAGTGGGTGCCACGAACAAGACCCACCTCAGGGATTACGAGGAGGCAATAGGCGAGAACACCGCATTGATCCTGAAAGTCCACCAGTCGAACTTCCGCATGGAGGGGTTCACTGCTGATGTCTCTATAGAAGAGCTTGCAAGGCTTGGGAAGAAGTATGAAATACCCGTGATGTACGACGTGGGAAGCGGATGCCTCATAGACATGCGGCCCTATGGGATACACACCGAGCACACGGTGCAGGAGATCGTGGCCGCGGGGCCGGATGTTGTGACCTTCAGCGGGGACAAGCTATTGGGCGGGCCGCAGGCGGGAATTATTGCTGGAAAGGCTGATATCATAAAGGCGCTTAGCAAGCACCAGATGTTGAGGGCCCTGAGGCTTGATAAGATGACGCTTGCCGCGCTTGAGGCAACTCTAATGGATTACGTTGACATCGACAGTGCGCTGCCGCGTATTCCCACCATGCGGATGCTGCTTGAGAGGCCGGAGGAGGTCAGAAAGCGCGCCCGCAGGATCGCTTCTCGCATTAAAGGATACTTTTCCAATAAAACGAAAAAAATGGAGATCTCTGTGGTGAAGGACGTGACCTTCTCCGGAGGGGGTGCGCTTCCGGCCCATGAGATACCCACCTATGCGGTGTCTGTGAGCGTAAAGGGCCTCTCGGCAAACGCGCTTGAGTCCAGGCTCAGGCTTGAAGGTACTCCGCCGGTTATCGCGCGCATAAAGGACAATCTGATAATGCTTGACGCCAGAAGCGTGCAGGACGCGGAAGTGCCTGTGCTTGCCCAGAGGGTGAAAGAAAGCCTGGGTTAAGTGGCCAGGGCCTCGGTCTTCTGCATGAGAGCATGCACAAGGCCGCCCCTGTTGAGCATCTCGCGGTGACTGCTCCGGTGGTTCTCCAGTATGTACTGCAGGTAGGCGATGTTCTTCTGGGCCGCGTGGGCGTAGAGGTCGTGGGGGATGCCCCAGCGTACCTCGAAATGCCTTCGCATGTGGTCTTCTGTGTAGCCCGCTTCATTTACAAGCCTGCTCCATGTGGTCTCATAGAAATCAACGGTCTTGTGCAGCAGGTCTTCCTCGGATGAGTAGCCCATGACATTGGCCTCGCTTAGCTCGAGGTACAAAAACAGCAACTTCTCAAGATATACCCTGTCTGCCATCTGTCCGAGCATGTCCGAGATGAACAGTGCTCGCGCTCCCATCTTCTCCTCCTCGCTCATGAAGGGGATATCCGTGAGCTTGTATGAGAGGTTGGTGGCAAGGACCATGCGGGCGGCACTTTTGTAGTCGTCCATGGGCCAGCCGAGTCTTTTAAAATATGCCTCCATGAACTCGATGCTACGCTCTACGTGTATGGCGGTGTACTTGGCCCCGGTGCCATGGGTCTCGTCATATGCCTGTATGTAGCCGGTGTCGTGCATGAGGGCGGCGATCAGCGCGAGCCTTATGGCCCTTGGCTCCAACATCTGCCCGGAGAGGCTTTTGCCGTGGAACAGGCTTGCCAGGGCAAGCAATACATCGGTTGTATGCTTGAGGTCGTGGTAGTCCGTGGTGCAGGCCTTGTACCCGGGGTAAAAGCCCTTGAAAAGGCTCACTGTATCATTGAAAACCTTTTCCACATCTGAAAGATCCATGCCCGGCATGAACGAGCGCACGGTAATTTTCACTTCGTCGAACACGCACATGGGGTCCTGGGTCTTTATGAGCCAGGACACATCATCCCTGTAGGTGAGCTTTCCGCTCATCGGATCGTAGTCGGGCATGGTCTGGAATCAGTTGAAGCAGACGCCGATCTTGTAGAGCGAGTCAGAGTGCTTCTTGCACCAGCGGATCTCAGCGCTTATTGGAGAGTCGGAGATGTTCTTGTGATAGATGATGATGGGTTGACCCTCCTTGAAGTCCTGGCTCGTGAAGAACCCGAGACCTCCTTCGCTGATGTTGGAGCTTATTCCCTTGGAGCTGGCACACTCAAGCCCGCCATCGTTCCCTACAGCGCTGAAGGTGAAATCAAAGGTAACAGTGAAGACTTTGCGTTCCTCATACCTGTGGTTCATCTGGTCCATAAGGTCGGCTGTCACTTTTGGAACTCCTGATTCGATATTCGAGGAAACGTGCTGGAGGAGGAAACGTACTATTGAGAAATAAAATAACATATTCTGCTTTGCATGTCAAATACTTTCTGCTGGCATAGACGATATGATAATTATAACTTCAGGGTGAAGGAGTATGCAGAGGTGGCTGAGCGCTTAAGTGCATGTAAACATAGGATAATATGGTATCGGGGAATCCCCCGTGCCTATCCCTCTGTGACCTCCCAGGTCACTTTGTGCTGGATGTCCGGGCGCAGGGTGTGGTACACAGAGCAGTACTTGTCCTTGGACAGCGAGACCGCGCGCGCCATCTTCTTCTCTGTGATGCCGGTGCCTGTGATCTTGATGTGAAGGTCCATTCCCGTGAAGTACTGTGGAGGGGTGGGGTTTCTGTGGCCTGTGGTCTCGATCACGAAGGCACTGATCTCGCAGCGCATCTTTCTCAGGAAACTCACCATGTCTATTGCCATGCACCCTGCGGCTGAGGCCAGCAGGCCCTCGGTTGGCATGCAGCCCCACTCCACCTTGGCGTCGAAGTCTATCTCGTAGCCACGGTTGGTGCGGGCCACGAATATGAGCTCCTTGTCCAGAGTGACCGTGAGCTTTGTGTCCTCGGCCACGTTGGATTTATAGTCGTCCAGTTGTTCTTTGAGTTCGTCATTTTTCTCTGTCATATGCCCGCCCTCCGGATTGATTGATTATGTATGAAAAGTATAACAGGGCATGCCCGTTCGATGGAATAGAAATGGTTATAAATGGATGTTATATACAGGAAGGGCCATTCTCCCAAGCGGAGGGATCCGTGATCCCTGGCACAGATACCCTTGTCCATCAGAAGGCAGAAGGCAGAGGGGCGGAACGGGGGATGCGCAAGGAATGGAAATATTTTATTGACTTCGGGGGGCGGGGTTTTGGGGATTATGCATTAAATGTTTGTCCCTGTTTATTCTGTTTAACCCCACTAAAACTGTGAGGAGACATTTACATCGCACAAAAATCATTCTATACTACTTAAAATTACCTAAGGAGGGTTCAATGAAGAATTGTCTGATTACCGCACTAATGTTCATTATGGTATTCGTTTTGGCCTGCGACTCCGGCGAAAAGGCAAAGACGGTCGGGTCTGGAGATACCGCCACATCAAAAAAGGCTTCGGATAAAGCAGGGGCCTTCCCTGCCGACGCTTACGGGAAGGTCAAGGACTCTGTTTCCACGGAAGGTAATGTCATTGACGAAAAGCAGATGGCCGCGTTGCTGGAGATACTGCCCGGCGTGGCAGATCTGGCGGAGAAGGCCATCGCCCCCTCCCACAACACGGAGGAAATGGTCAAGCTGGAGGCCCTGGCAAAGCAGGCCGGGATCGCAAACATATCCGGCCTGGCGGATAAACTGATAGTCTACGGCAATGCGGGATTCAGCGCCTCGATGCTCCATGACTTTCAGAAGCAGATCGACGACGGGGCCGGGTCCATGATGCCGGACATGGCTTATGACCCGGTGCGCAATGTGATTTCCAAATCCAAACTCACCCGCGCCGACCTGGAACTGGCCCTGAAGCATAAGGAACTCTGGAGGCCCTCAGGGAAGATGAGCGCCTATGGCAGGATGATCCATATGGGTCAATAGCACAGCAATCGCATATCACCGGCTGTCTTACCATGGATCGGCCTTTGTTTTCCCAAGGCTTAATTACAAATATCGGGTCTGAAAGTACGGAATAAATTCATTTGAACAGGCAAGGCCGCCACTACATCAGGCGGCCTTGCTGATTGCTGTTGGAAAATTGAGAAAGCAAAAAAAGAAAAAGGGCTACTCGTCGTCCTTCTTTCTGTCGGTGACGCGGACGGATCTTTGAAGGATGAGGCTGTTGGGGATCTTTACAGAAGTAGTCTCGGAATCCCTGAGGTGTACAAAGAACAGGGTCATCTCCTCTATCGTGCCCTCGCGCTCGGTGGAGCCGTCGTGGAAGGATATCTGGTCGCCCACTCCGTAGGGCATGGTGAAGAATATTATGAAGGCGCTCATGATTGAGCTTAGGAAACTCCACGTGGCAAAGAGCGCCACGCCAAGAAAACCGAGTAAGCCAGTGCCGAGCACCCAGATGCTCGCGATGTTCACGCCCCAGATGAGTACCAGGGCTATGACCGCAAGGACGGTGGCGGAGTAGCGGAGCATGCGCGCAAGCATGTCCTGGTGCGCGGTGTCAACGCCCCTGGCCTCGCCATAGGTCCTTACAGAGCTTTCAGCCAGTGCGTTTAGAGCAAAGCCCCCGACCACTGCCAGGGCCGTGAATACCAGCTGCATTAGAAATGTCATATCAGTTCCCCCTCCGAGCCCCCTCACGGAGGGGTTTTACTTTTGGCAATAACGTTTGAGGCTGGTGCCTCCAGTAGCATGTTGTCATAAAACGTTTGAGGCTGACGGCCTCCAGTAGCATGTTGTCATAAAACGTTTGAGGCTGACGGCCTCCAGTTTAAAGGGGGTCCGTGACCCCTCCGTGTAGCTTCTTTTAAGTCTACATGAAAATATTGGCTTGTCCAATGCAAATGTGTTGAGAGAGTCGCGGGGCGTGATAGAATGTCAGGAGGTATTAAGGATGATAAGGAAAGCGATAATAAGTCTGCTTGCGGTTCTTGTAATGCTGGTTATATCCACCCCTGCCTTTGCTGACACAATATCCGTGTACTACATGCAGGTGCCTGCTTTAAGTTCTGACATCTACGAGCCGGGCACATTGAGGGGCTTTGGGGTGGCGCTCACCGCGGACGTTGCCAGGTGCTCAGGCGATATTCTCACCAGCTCCAAGGACACTTCCCCTGATACGGAGGGCCTGATAGGCGGCATATCATGTGCCATCGTGTACTGGCCCAAGGGGGGCGTGGATGAGGGAGGGGCGTTTATTGGCCTGGGAGGCGGGGTGTGGGAGGAGTCAATTAACTATGAGGAGGACTATTCCCGGGAGTATCTTTCCGTGGAGGCCATGGCCGGGGCGCAGTGGAAGTGGTTTGAGGGCACGGTAAGGTATATAAGGTTCATCGCAAGCGACAACCTCCAGAGCGCGGTGTCAGTGTCGGTTGGCGTGGCGTTTTAAGCAGCTAATACCAGCGTCCTGGAACAGATAAACATGGTGTCTGTCCCCATATAATTCTTCTATCAGTATCCTTGCCATAAGCCAAAAATCACGTTTTGCAAACTAAGGCTTTTCAGGGAATATTAACTTGAAAGTTGTCCCATTTTCGCTCTTTGCTTCAAGTGTTCCCCTTATCTGGATTATTAAGGCTTCAACAAGCTTAAGCCCGAGTCCAGTGGATTTGGATATATCAAATCCATCAGGCAAGCCTTTCCCATTATCTGAGATGGTGAGGCTTATATTGTTTTTGTCCGCTCTTAGCATCTCGATCCTGATCTCAGGCTTATCCTGCCCCTCAAAGGCATGGATCAAGGCATTTGTCAGCAATTCATTGATGATCAGTCCGCAAGGGACGAGAGTGTCAATATCAAGGTCAATATCGTCTACTGTGACAACTGAATTTACTGGCATGCTGCCAGCAAACGTATTATTAACATAACCAGCCAAAGTTTGAATATAGTCCTTAACATCAATATGCGCAAAGTCCTTGCTCTGGTAGAGCTTCTCATGGACCAGCGCCATGGAGCGTATGCGGCTCTGGCTCTCGCTAAACATATCAAGATACTTCTTCTCATCAACAT
>DAOWET010000008.1 GCA_030638335.1 Nitrospirota bacterium | reverse complement strand
TTAATGAAGAACAGACAATCAAAGAAACTATTGAGAAAAGTGTTAAATACTCAGGAATAATATTTGAAGGACTTGTCCAATTTAAAAACACAATTTTCAACGGTGATGCAATTTTCCGAGGATTGCTTTTTAACAAAACTGTCTTCTTTAATGAATCAGTATTTTCAAATGATGTACGCTTCCATGGAAGAATCAAAAATGAGGAAGAAGGGCTTTTTGGTGACTTAGCAGATTTTACAAATATCATTATCAGAAAAAGCATCCTCTTCGAAAAAGCAAATCTTTCGAAAATATCATTTCTTAATACTGATGGACGCAGAATTGATTTTGTTAACTGCTATTGGGGAAACAATGATCAACCATATGTTCTCTATGATGAACAGAAACCAATATCTCCTTCTTTTAGTGAAAACAGAAAAGATCGTCTTAGACGAGTTGAAACTCTTTACAGGCAGTTTAAACAGAAAGCAAAGGAAAGCCATGACGAGGGGGAGGCATCACTCTGGCACTACAGAGAAAAACTAATGAGAATGAAACGTCTTAAATGGAAAGACCCTGTTCTTTTCTTTTATTGGCTAACAAGCGGATTTGCTGAGCGTCCTTTTCGTTCATTTGTCTCTTTAATTGTACTGATTCTATTATTTGCACTTTCTTTTTTCTTAATTGAGGAGAATTTCTCTGAGCCTGGATTTGCAACGGCCTTAACAGACACAATCCTCTACGCATCATTTACAAAATTGACTGCGGTTAAGCTTTCTTCAAATGGAGCACGATTGCTAGTGGTCGCAACAAAAATCATACTCCCCCTGCAAGCCGCTCTACTTGCCCTGGCAATCCGTAACCGCTACAGACGATAATCTCCTAAAAAGTACTCATCCCGGAGAACTCCATCCAGCGATACATGAGGACCTTTAGAAAGGAATCCTCAGCGTATTTATCGTAATCCGAACTATAAACCTCCCCGGGGCGGTTCTCCCACACTAGGCTGAAATAATCCCTGGCCTCATTAAAGACCTCCGCGCCCGAAAGCCCCTCCACAAGCACGTTCGTCTCAAGGTTCAGGTCCTCTAAATTCCTGCGCGTAAAGTTGGCCGAGCCCGCGACAAGCCTGCTTTTGCCGTCAGCGTAATCAGCCAGAAGCATCTTGGCATGGCACTGCTCTCCATTGGTCTTGCACCACCTCACGGACACGTCCGCGCCCATAAGCTCCGCCCCCACCTGCCGGTTGGGGATGCCGTTCTTCTTTCTGCCAAAGGCGTCGAAATTCGGGTCCAGAAGCACCCGCATGTCCGCCCCGCGGCCACGGGCCGCCTTCATGGCACGCACAACCTGCCGGTCCGAGAGGTAGAACACGCTCATCAGGAGCCTGTCGCCCCTGCCCGCGCGCCTGATGCTCGTAAGAAGGGCGCGCTTGATCCTGCTCTCGGTAACAACAGAGACGGTCATGCCTGCGCCTCCTGACTTGGCTTCGATCTCCGGTAAAAAGGGGTCCTTGACCCCGGAGAATTCGAGCACAGCGCGCTCGCTGGCCATGAGGTCGGCCACCGCCTCTCCGGTGAACCACACCGCGATGTTGCCATGGGCGCTTGAGCCGTCATGGGGGTTGGCGCTCGTGACAAGCCCTGCCCAAACGCCCGGAGCCCCGGGGTCGTCCGCGAGCACGACCTTTCGGTGGTTGGCCTTGAAGTTCAGGAGCCTGAGCCAGCTCCTTACGGATACCCTGCCCTGGCCAAAAGGATTTGGAAGGCGGTCACCATCGCTCGTATTGCCGAACACGGCAAAGAAGGTTCTCCATATGGACGAGTACAGGGGGTTTGAGTCCCTTAGGCGGCTGATCCTAGTCACCACCACCTCCACGCCGGCTGACCGCAGGGCATCAAGCTGGCTGGAGCGCATGCCCCCGTAGACCGTGTTGATGGGGTCGGTGATGAACACTATGCGGACACCCGTGTCTTTTTTCTTCTTTATCAGAGCCTCTGTAAGCTCTCCTGACAGGGCACGGGTGCGCTCGGGGACAGGGCCCTGGAAATCGTTGAACAGGAACATGTCCAGGAGAATAAACCGCTCAGCGCGCGCGATCATCCTGAAGACCTCGTCGAAGATCTCCTGCCTGACCTCTCTTACGGGTTCCTTGCCACTCATATCAAGATAGGTCGTGTCCGCGAGAAAGCGCACCGAGGGCGAGGGCCTGGGGCCGCCGTCAAAGGAAATACCTCTGGGCAGGGGTTTTAGAAAAGCCCCCCAGGCCCCCACTAACGCGACGACCAGAATGAGCACAGCAAGATATGTCATGGCTCTCTTTAGGAGGCTCAACACTCCCCCACCCCCTCCCTTGCAATGGGACAAACCGTTAACACAAACATCCTCTCCATCATGCCCTTATCATTATATCAGCAGCACCCCTGCCTGAGAAGATTCTCGCGGACATGACAAGCAGGCTTTTTGGTGCTACACTTTCTCTAGGGGCGCTTAAGACGCAGATTCCGATCCTCTCCGGAGGCAGCTTATGCAGGAAGCGCAGGACTATACCACAAGAGACGGGGAAGAATTCCTGCTCCGTCCGGCCCGCCCGGATGACGCAGAGCAGATCGTCATCAACCTGAACTCAACCTCCCAGGAGCGAAGCTACATCCTTACCGAATATTGCGGCAGCACGCCGGACAAATGCCGTATCTATATCGAGGGCATGGACCATGACAGCAACCTCCTGCTTGTGGCCGAGGGCGAGGGCAAGGTGGTGGGGACTCTCGGCCTGGTGCAGTACTTTGACGGCAAGCGCGAGGAAATGAAGCA
>DAOWET010000035.1 GCA_030638335.1 Nitrospirota bacterium | reverse complement strand
TAAAGGGACGGATTTTAGTAAGATAACGGTTGAGCAGGTGGCATGGGTGGAATCACGTATTAATGGTAGACCCAGAAAATGTCTGGGCTACAAAACTCCAGCAGAAGTCGCTACTGTTGCACTTGCTCATTGAATGTGGGGGTCGATTGGGGCGATTTTTATTCTTTTTTTATTACGGGAGGTAATGATGAGAACATTAATTGTTGTATTAATAGCACTTCTTTTATCAGCATGCGGCGGGGCTCCTGCCGCGAACAAACAGACCACATATTATGGGAGCGGCGCGAGCTCCCAGCAAAACTACATGGACTCCTTCATAAAGCGCACGGTGGACAAGGGGGGATATGTCATAACCATGACGGAATTCCCCGAGCTTTATCCGCTGATAGTTAAAAGTGAATGGAACACCCTGCTCCCGCTTCTAGGGAACTCCGGCAGCATCGCATATGGAACGGTAGACTTTGGTAAAGAGAAGGTCATATATATGCAGCCCGCCGAGGACTCCGGGGACGGGCCCAACCCTGTCATGGCGGCCCTGCTCTATTACGTCACGATGAAGGGCGATCTCGGCAAGGCCAGGGAGTTTATCGCAAAAGGGGCCGACCCCAACAGTGCGGCCAAGTACAGGGAACCCCTGCTTCATGTTGTGCTCGGTAATGAGGAAGGGGTGTCCAATAGGTTTGAGGTGATAGCAATGCTCCTTGAGGAAGGGGCTGACCCCAATCTCAAGTCAAGGCGGGGACGGACGCCTTTGAGTGTAGTAATGCGTTCTGACGCGGATGACGCTGGAGAGATGATCAGCAGGCTCCTTAAGGCAGGGGCTGACCCCAATGCCAAGAACAACGAGGGCGAGACAGTGCTTCTGGCCCTGCTCGACAGGTGGGACGAGACGCCGGACAAGGCGGCCCTGGCGGGCCTGCTGCTTGAGGCTGGCGCGGACCCCGATGCCACCGACAGTGACGGGGAGACTGCTCTGCATGTGGTGCTGGACAAGGGCAACGAGATCCCGGACAGGATGGCACTGGTCTCCATGCTGCTTGAGGCGGGGGCCGACCCCAACGCGCGAAGCAGTGAAGGAACCACCGCCCTGAACGCGGCCATATCTTCGGACATTAAAGACAAGGGCCTGGTGATAGCCAGGTTCCTTGAGCACGGGGCTGACCCGAACCTTACAGGCAGGTCCGGTGAGACAGCGCTTCATGCCCTCATAAGGACCCTGGCCAGGGACGAGCAGGGGGCAGGGGATGAAACGGCCATTGCCTGGGTTGCCCAGCTTATAGAAAAGGGCGCTCACCCGGACGCGAGGAACCACCGGGGTAAGACGCCCCTGTCATTCGCCTTTTTCGGGGACATGGAGAATGTTGTGGAATACCTGCTTGGCAAAGGGGCCTCTGACTACGGGATAAAGAGCGATGCGCAAGGCGTAGTGGCCTTGGAGGGCCTGAGCGTTCTCGGCATGGGTTCTGCCGAGATAGTCGGCCTCAACCGGAAGCAGTGCTCTTTCATACTGCGCGAGTACGATGTGGAGTTCGAGCACCTCAAGGACATAAAGGGCGTGGAGTTTCCCATCAGGCTCAAGTCCCCGGTGGGCGGGATAACCTACCGCCACACAGGCGGCAACGGGAAGTTCTCCATAATAGACTGCCGGCTTGCCGTGGTGCTGGTTGGCTGGGGCCCCATACTTCATGACCACGACGTTGTTGAGGTTGAGCATATGCGCGTCTATTCGCCCGACGCCAGGGTAGGCGGCGGCTCGAAGGTCAGCGGTCACAGCTTCGCCCTTGCCATTGACGCGGCACACTTTATCCTTGAGGACGGCACCGAGCTTGTGATGAAGAAGGACTGGACCGACCGCAAGCCAGGGGCAGAGCCTTGCAGGGACACGGTCCCCGATGGTTCCAAGGCGCAGAAGACGCTCAGGGAGATAACCTGCGATACAGGGGGTATTGACCTCTTCAGTTCAATACTGACTCCGCACTATAACAAGGCCCACTACGACCACCTTCACATGGAGCTCACAGGGGATCTGTACATGTTCGTGAGGTAGGGTTCTGTTTTGGCAATAAGGATTGGCATGTCTTTAAGGTGTTATAGCGTGCCTCTGCAAATGAACTCATAAAACAAAAAAGGCCGCCCTCGGATCGAGTCTGACGACCTTCGACGGGCGGCCTTTTAGCTATCGGTTTACTGGTTATCCCGGCTTATTCAAGCAGACCGGTGAAGGTGTTGTGGTGGTCTTCTTCGTCGCGGAGGATGTCCTCAAAGAGTTTTCTTGTTGTCGTGTCGTCCTCTTCTTTGGCAAGCTTGATTATCTCCTTGTAAAGGGCGATGGCCTCTTCTTCGGCCTTCACATCATTACGTATCATCTCCTCGGCCTTGCCCCCGACCTTGATGTCCTTCGAATAAAGCGGGAGCTCGCCCCCGAGGTGGACGGGCCTCTCGCGCTTTATCCTATAAGCGGTTTCACCTTAAGGATCTAACTAACTAGCGTACGAGTTAAAGATATGTAACGTGTTTTGAATTCCGCAAGTTTACAATCTGGAAGGTAGTCATTTTCCTGCGATCTTTATTGTCTGTGCCGTACATAAGGTTATCAGTGGGTGAGCCAACATGCCATAAACCACATGTATGGCCAATTTCATGGGCGATGGTCGTTTTGTCCGTAGTTTCGCTGCCTACAACGGTTACATAGTTGTTCAATGGGCCCATGGAGCATCCACTTGCCCCGCTGATATTTCTAACAACAAATGCACAGATAGGCTCACCGTATCCGATCAGACGCCGTGCATTTCCCCAAAAGCAGGAGCGTGTAAGTTTAATATTGAATGCAGAGCCAATTGTTCCGATATCCTCCAGCCAACCATCGATTCCGCAACTCAAATCAAGCAGCGCTGGATCTGCTGCAGAATCGTCTACATGAACATATGAGTCGTCTGCCCGCTCCTGATCGCTGAATCCGCTTGAAAGGTGAAACCACGATACGGGAATTACTCTAACATTTGCCTGTTCGCTGAGGATATCGATAGTAGCCTGTACTTCTTCTATAACCGCTTTGGTATCCGCCACCTGGTTTCCTTTCTCGTCTTTTAAAATAATGGCACAGAGCCGAAGCTTTTTCTCAGGACAAATACCGATAACCCATGCAAGTGCGTCTGCGAAACCAAGTATTCGATAAATGATTTCTGTGAACACTTCAAAAAGCATCTTGATAAAACGTCCCAGATATGGGATTGAGAATATCACCTCTAGTACAAATCCCAAAAGGCTGAGAACGAACCCTACAACCACACCTACGACTTCCACTACAAAGGAGACGGCCGTTACGATGATGGTCCATGCAACACAAACGGCAACAGTTATGTATGTCCACGCCACGCAAACCAGATTGGAAACCCAGTACCATGCCACGCAAACCCAATTGGAAACCCAGTACCATGCCACGCAAACCCAATTGGAAACCCAGTACCACGCCACGCAAACCAGATTGGAAACCCAGTACCATCCCATGCAAACCCATGTTACGATCTGGCATAGCCATGAGCAGGGCCACCACGTGCAGCACCTGCTATTCCAGTCGCTGCATGCGTTGTACCCATTGTCCCTGTATTCAACGCATGCGTTGTACCCATTGTCCCTGTATTCAGCGCATGCGTTGTACCCATTGTCCCTGTATTCAACGCATGCGTTGTACCCGTCGTCCCTGTATTCAGCGCATTCACTGCGAGTCTCTTCCCCCCATTCAACGCATCTGTGCATATGCAATCCTCCTGTGATTCAGAATGCCCATGCGATAAAACGAACCATTGCGTATGCCAACGCCGACAGCACGGCCAGCCCGCATAGCACTCATTTTGGGCAACGATGTCTCTTTATGCTCGGTTTTGTTTGTAATGGACGCATAATATAAAACTATAATTAATTACAACCAAATTGTCAAGAAAAAAGGCTTAATTACAAATACGTATTGCTAAAACAGTCGATTATCATATATAAATCATAGGGTTAAGTGCATAATTATTCAGAGAGGTGAATAATGCGCAAAAGTAACTCTAGTGAGGACTTTTCATTAAAGAGAATAAAGCCTATGAATCAGTCATTTTAGCTCGTTAATAGTAGAATAGCGCCTAAATAATCCTCCAAAAAACAATACGAAAAAGTAATTAAGCCAGAAAAAATGAAAATGCAAGCAAATATAGTAGGGGGCTTGGGCACGTCTTCATTCAGAACAGCCGATTTCTGGACTGTTCCATATTGTTATTTTCCTGATCAATGTGCAGGGAGACCTGTGCATGTTCGTGAGGTAGGCGGCCGGGGGGGGCTCGCATGAGGCTTGTTTACTATAAAGGCCGCCTCTGATGCAGGCGGCCTCTTGAATTTCCAATGTTCTGCTTATCCGGGCTTATTCCAGGAGTCCTTTGAAGGTGTTGTGGTGGTCTTCTTCGTCGCGGAGGATGTCCTCAAAGAGTTTTCTTGTTGTCGTGTCGTCCTCTTCTTTGGCAAGCTTGATTATCTCCTTGTAAAGGGCGATGGCCTCT
>DAOWET010000088.1 GCA_030638335.1 Nitrospirota bacterium | reverse complement strand
CCGCGCTTTTTCGGGAGGATTACACATGGGCTCTGACAATGTAGTGTTTCTTGAGATCATCGAGTGGTTCGACCAGTCCCCCTCGGCAAGCCGAGCATGCAGTTGTACTTCCTCCCCTTCGTGCCGCAGGGTACTGAACTGATCCAGCCCGCAATGAACTTCTCCCTCACCAGAAACTCTTTCCGCAGCTGACCCGCATGATATAATCTTATTATGGCCAAGGATGCTATTGAAAAGCAGCGCGCGCACGTAATTTTCTCAGGCCGGGTCCAGGGGGTGTTCTTCCGGGCCTTCACAGAGGACACTGCGCACACTCTGGGACTTTATGGGTGGGCAAAAAACCTGCCCGACGGGCGCGTGGAGGCCGTGTTCGAGGGCAGCAGGGAGGCTATTGAGAAAGCAATAAGAAAATGCTCCATTGGCCCGCCATCCGCTCATGTTGACAATGTGGAGACCCAATGGAAAAAGGCCACAGGGGAGTTCAGTTCATTTTCAATAAGACATTTTTAGCTGGCGCTGCCGGTAGCTGGATACCCCGGTAGCTGGATACCCCGGCGCATTAAATAAATATTCTCACAATGACGGGAAGGACATCCTCCATAGTGCTTGAGAACATAACAGAGAAGGCCCTTGCGCGCGAGGCTCTCTCAGAGGAAGAGGCGCTCCATATTGCGCTTGAGGCAGAGATAGCAGACCTCTTTGCCGCTGCCACAAAGGTGCGCCAGAAGCATATGGGCATGAGGGCGGACTTCTGCGCCATAGTGAGCGCAAAGACCGGGGCGTGCCAGGAGGACTGCTCATACTGCGCCCAGTCCGCCCGCTCAAAAACTCAGACCAGGGCCACCCCTCTCATAGGCAGGGAAGAAGTTCTTGAAAAGGCCCGTGGCGCAAAGGGCTCGGGTGCAAGGCGCTTCTGCATAGTCACAAGCGGCAGGGCATCAAGGGACAGTGAGCTTGAAAGCATTGCCGGGTATGTCTCGGCAGTACGCGACGAGGGGCTCCTTCCCTGCGCAACGCTTGGCCTTTTGGGCATGGATGAGCTTTCCATGCTCAAACAAGCGGGACTCAACCGCTACCACCACAATCTTGAGACTTCAAGACGCTATTTTCCGCAAATCTGCTCCACGCATACATACGAGCAGAAGATCGAGACCATCCTTGCGGCAAAGGACGCGGGGCTCAGCGTGTGCTCAGGAGGCATATTCGGGCTTGGCGAGTCCTGGGCCGACAGGATAGAGATGGCAAATGAACTCCGAGCGCTTGAGGTCAATTCGGTTCCCATAAACTTCCTCGTACCAATAGAAGGCACCCCGCTTGGAGACCGCGAAAAGTTAAAACCCTTGGAGGCCCTGCGCATAGTGAGCCTCTACAGGCTCATGCTCCCTGACAGGCAGATACGCATCTGCGGGGGCAGGCTCCAGACACTTGGCCAGTTCAATTCCATGAGCTTCATGGCCGGGGCAGACGGCCTGCTGACCGGAGACTGCCTTACAGTTGCCGGATGCAGCCCGGAGGCGGACATCCGGTTGGCATCGCAATACGGCCTGGATCTTTAAGAACGCGTTTATATTTCTCCGGAAAATCCGTACAATATTGGGAAAAGGAGTTTTATTTTAAAGGCGCGCCTATGAAGCTTGAACACATAGCATTTCTTGGCCGGACCTTTCAGGAATACCTGGACATGTTCGGCCTCACAAGTGACGCGCTCAGAGGCGAGACCGTGCTGGACTGCCCGGCCGGGCCCTCCTCCTTTGTGGCAGAGGCACGCTCTATGGGCATAAAAGCCATTGCGTGCGACCCATGCTACTCGCTCACAGGGGAGGGGCTTGAAAAGAAGGCCGCGGAAGACCTTGCGCATGTGTTTGACTCCTTCGACTCTTTCAGGGACAACTATATCTGGACCTATTATGAGGACAAGGAGCAGATCATCTCGCTTCGCAGGCAGGCAACGGAGAGGTTCCTGAACGACTATGGCGAGAGCGCGGGCAGCGACAGGTACGTTGAGGCCGCACTTTCGGCCCTGCCCTTTCCGGACAACGCCTTCACCATGGCCCTGTCCGGGCATTTCCTGTTCCTCTACGAGGACTGGATCAGCATCGACCAGCACCTGCAATACATAAGAGAGCTATTACGAGTGGCCTCACGCGAGGTCAGGCTCTACCCGCTTGTGACCTTGGAGGCTGAGCCCTACGACTACATGGGCTACATCGTCTCCACCTTGGAGGACGAGGGCATACGGGCCGAGGTGGACCCCGTAAGGCTCGAGTTCGTAAAGGGCAGCGGCAGGATGCTCAAACTCACACACTGTTAAATAGTTAAATATATAAGTAGTTAAGGAGAATGCCTTGAATGTTAAGGAAGCCATAGAGAAAAGGGCCAGTGTGAGGCGTTTTAAGCCGGAGCCTGTTCCGGAGGAACTGATACAGGAGATGCTTGAGGCCGCGCGCCTTGCCCCTTCTGGATGCAACGCGCAGCCCTGGAGGTTCAAGGTCGTCTCTGACAAGCGCATGAGGCTTGAGCTTGCCAAGGCCGCGCACCGCCAGAACTTCATAGCCAAGGCCCCGGCGGTCATCGTGGCCTGCGCTGACATCAGCGGCTATATCGACAGGACCGTATCCACCATGCAGGACCTGGGACGCATCGGCGAGGTGGCGGACCGTATTGTGGACATCACATGCGCCAATGCCGATGAGATGAGAAAGATGGACATGGCTCAAATTGCCCCGGTGGTCGCCTTCAACGTGGCCATCGCGGTGGAGCATATGGTCTTGAGGGCCGTGGAACTGGGCCTAGGCACGTGCTGGGTGAGGCTGCTTGACGAACCCCGGGTAAAGGAGATTCTCTCCCTTGACGATAACCTCCATGTGGTCTGTCTGCTTGCGGTGGGATATCCAGGCATGAAACCAAAACAGCGCGGGAAACTCGATATGAAGGACATAATCATCTAATGGACATAAGGGAACTTGAACGGATATTAAAGGAGCACCTTGTAGCAAGGATCGGGGTAGCGGATCTTGCGCCATTTAAAGAAGAAGGCAAGGCCATACCAAAAGACCTTTTAGATCCATACACTCATGCGCTCTCAATGGCAATAGCCCTTGACAACGAAATTATTGACGGCATCACGGACCGCCCCACGAATGACTACGCGCACCTCTACTGGAAGGTAAACGACCTGTTAAACCGCGCCGCCTTTGCAGCTTCCATGTGGATAGAAAAGCAGGGATACAAAGCCAAGGCCATGCCTGCCTCGTACTTTGCCCACGAGCCCAGCCTCATGGGCAACATCTCCCACAAAGCCATAGCAAGGATGGCGGGCATCGGCTGGCAGGGCAAGAGCCTTCTTCTTATAACTCCTGAACACGGCCCCCGGGTGCGCCTGGTGAGCGTGCTTACGGACATGCCCCTTGCGCCTGACGCGCCGATCGAGAACAGCTGCGGGGAATGCATGGAATGCACCGAGGCATGCCCTGTTGGCGCTATCAGGGGAGTGTCCTCAGACCCAACCACTAACCGCTACGAAAACCGCGAGCAAGCCCTTGACCTCCAGGCGTGTTTTGAGCGCACAAAGGAGAACAAGGCCGTACCCGAGTACGGCGCGCTTGTCTGCGGCGTCTGCATAAAGGTATGCCCTTGGGGACAAAAAAGAAAGAAAAAAACCTAAGCCTGAAAGAGGTGGAGAAGGCCTGCCGGGAGTTCAGGCGAGCCATGCGCGCCTCACACGACCCCGAACGGGCAAAGCAGGAAAAGCGCTACCTCAAAAGCCCTTATAAATTCTACGGTGTAAACATCCCCTTCCTGAGGAAACTCGCAAAGGACTATGCCCGCGCAAACCCCCCGGAACATTCAAGAGTTTCGCGCGAGTTCGTATTCACCCTGGCTAAGGCCCTCTGGGAGGGCAAGTACCACCAGGAGAAAAGCCTCGCAATAATGGTGCTTGAGCAGTACCCGCAATATCTCGACGAGGATTCCATCCCGCAAATTGAGCGCATGCTCGGAGAGTGCAACGGGTGGGACCATGCGGACTGGATATCCATAAACCTGTTTGGCGAGGTGCTTGTGAGTGACATGGCCGCAAAGAAGCACCTTATAAGGTGGTCGTGCGCGTGGCCGCTTTGGCAGAGGCGTGCCTCCATGACCGCACAGATAAAGCTCCTGAGAGGTGGCGCGGGAGACAGGGAACTTTTTTACCGCATAGCCCGGGGAATGCTTGGGGAGAAGGAATTCTTCATACGCAAGGCCATCGGCTGGGTGGTGCGCGAGATATCAAAGGCCGACCCCGAAGCTGCCAGGGATTTTTTAATGGAGATCCGAGAGAAAGCCTCCAGACTCACGATCAGAGAAGGGGCAAAGCGGCTTCCCGCTAAGATGAAGGAGGAGGTTTTAAAAAAGAAATAAGCGAGTTTGCAGTTCTTGTCGTTCTTTTAATTCTTTATCACGACCCGCCACTTGCCAGCCACGGGGTGCCACGGGCACCTTTTTACAAGAAATTAGTTTCGTCTTTGCCGCACTTCGAATGGCTTATCACAAAACACCGCTTGAAGCACGCTTTCTGCCAGTCACGGACCGGTTTTATTTGCGCTGGTATTATTGCAGACCCAAATAAAGGGGGTCCATGACCCCCACGCCTTCTGCCAGCCACGGGGTGCCACGGGCACCTTTTTACAAGAAATTAGTTTCGTCTTTGCCGCACTTCGAATGGCTAATCACAAAACACCACTTGAAGCACGCTTTCTGCCGGTCACGGACCGGTTTTAATTGCGCTAGTATTATTGCAGACCCAAATAAAGGGGGTCCATGACCCCCGCAACAACGAAGATGCATTAAATCAGGACGCGTGATGTGCCGATGAGGTCGGCGCCTGCTTGTATCATGCTCACTGCGTCTTCATGCGTCCTGATGCCGCCTGCGGCCTTTACCTTCACCCTGCCCCCGGCAGCCTCCTTAAGGAGCGCCACGTCCTCCACGGTGGCCCCTGACGGGCCAAACCCTGTGGAGGTCTTCACATAGTCCGCTCCTGCATTTACTACAGCCTCAACCGCCCGGAGCTTCCGGGCCCTGTCCAGATAGCATGTCTCTATTATCACCTTGAGGACAGCATTGAGCACTGCTTCGCGCACGGCCCTGATATCGCCCTCAACAATGTCCCATCTGCCCTCAAGCGCCGCATCTACGCGCATGACCATATCCACCTCGTCCGCTCCATTTGCGACCGCAAGTTCGGCCTCACGGGCCTTTGTCTCGGTCTCGCTCGTGCCGAGCGGAAACCCGCAAACAGTTGTCACGCGGGTTTTCCCTCCCCTTTGATCGACCCTTTGATCGAGAAATTCTCTGACAAAGGGCACATGGCACGGGGCAATGCAGACAGAATAGAAACCGAACTCAAGGGCCTCGTGGCAAAGCCGCTCAAGGTCCTGCTCCGTGGCATCGGCCCGAAGCAGGGTGTGCTCGATGCGGCAGGCGACGCCCTCTACCAATTCTCGTCCTCCGTGCGTACCGCCTCCTGGTAGGCCTCCCTCAGCCTCAGGGCCAGCGGCCCTATGCGGAAAGTCCTGTCCTCCACCTGCCTTACGGGCATGACCTCTGTGGTCGTATTGGTAAGGAACACCTCGCGAGCCTCTAAAAGCCTCTCAAGAGCATACTCTCCCTCGTGCACCTCAACGCCAAGCTGGCGGGCCTGGTGGATGATCATCCCTCGCGTTATGCCGTCAAGGATGCCCACCCTGGTGGAGGGGGTATGCAGGACCTCGTCCTTTACAAAGAACAGGTTGCTTGCCGTGCATTCGGCCAGGAGGCCGTGCATGTTAAGCATCACGGCCTCAAAGGCCCCTGCACGAGATGCCTCTGCCTTTGCCCTGATGTTGTTTAGGAAGTTGCCGCTCTTTACGGCCGGGTCGAGGGCCTCAGCAGGGTTTCTCCGTATGGTGGATACGATGAGCCTGACACCCTCTGAGTACATACTGTCCGGATATACGTTGATCTGTCTGGCAAGGACCACGAGCGTTGGGGTTGTCTCATCCGTGGGGTCAAATCCCGGCGGGCCCGTCCCCCTGCTCACCATCACCCTGATATAGGCGTCCTTGAGCGTATTGCCCTCAAGCGCGCTGTAGACCGCTGAGCGCAACTGCTCCAGGGACATGGGGATCTCTATCTCAAGGGCGGCAGCTGACCGGGCGAGCCTCTCCAGGTGCGCCTTGAGCATGAATGGCCTTCCTCCGTACGCCCTAAGGGTCTCGAACACGCTGTCCCCGTAGAGAAAACCCCTGTCCAGCACGCTCACGCGCGCCTCGTCCTCGGGCACCAGCCCTTTATCAAGAAAAATATACATGAAAATCCTCTGGTTCCGGCATGTTCGCCTGTTTATTATATCATGACCGCAAGACGCGGATTCTCTATCATTCATTGACATGCCCCAAGTTCCCTGCTATGATATGGCGGCAATGAGGATATTCCCAAAACAGATAGATTTTTTCGAGATATTGGAGGCCGCGGCAGTAAACGTCACCAAAGCCTCTGCCACGCTCCTGGACCTGTTTGAGCACTACACGGACGTGGAGGCCAAGGTCAAGGACCTCTACGAGATCGAGCAGGAGGGAGACATCCTCACCCACGAGATAATACGCAAGCTCAACCAGACCTTCATAACCCCCATTGACCGCGAGGACATCCAGGCCCTGGCAACCAACATAGACGATATCGTGGACCTGATCTGGGCAGGGGTGGACAAGATGGTGGTGTTCCGCATTGAAAAACCCACAAGGGAAGCCATACAGCTCGCAAACGACCTGAACCTTACGACCGAGGCCATAGTGAAGGCCATCAGGGACCTGAGGGCCAAAAACTATGAACGCGTAAAAGAGCACTGCATAGAGATCAACAGGCTCGAGAACCTCGTGGACAGGGTATACAGGAACGCGCTGGGGGAGCTCTTTGACGATTTCAAGGACGACCCGATGATGGTCATAAAATGGAAAGACCTATACGGACACCTTGAGGACTCGGCAGACAAATGCGAGGACGTGGCCAATATCCTCGAAGGCATCGTTCTAAAGCATGCATGAGCTTACCCTCTTTGTAGTATTCGTCGCCATCGCGTTCGAGATCAGCAACGGCTGGAACGACTCCGCAAACGCCATAGCAACTGTAGTCTCCACTCGCGTGCTAACGCCCATGCAGGCAGTAATCCTGGCCTCCAGCATGAACATGCTGGGCGCAATAATCTCCACCACATTCCTCAGCACCGCGGTGGCAAAGACCATCGGCGAAGGCATAGTGGATCCGAGGGCCATAACCGAGATAGTTGTGGTCTCGGCCCTTATCTCCGGCTTCCTCTGGAACGGAGCCATGACCGTGCTGGGCCTGCCCGTAAGCGCCTCACACGCCCTTATCGGCAGCCTCATAGGCGCGGGGGTCGCCTTTGGAGGAACGGCGCTCCTTAACCTGCACGGGCTTATCAAGATATTCACCGCCCTGATGACCTCGCCCATACTCGGCATATTCCTCGGGTACCTGTTCATGAAGCTGATCCTCAAGGTCTTCGGGACCCTCCCCTCGGGGACTGTGAACAGAACCTTCGGCAAGCTGCAGCTCCTGTCGTCCGGGTTCATGGCATTCAGCCACGGCACGAACGACGCGCAGAAGGTCATGGGCATCATAACGCTTGCGCTCTTTAGTGGGGGCTACCTTGATTCCATGGAGGTCCCATTATGGGTCATACTCCTGTGCGCGGTAGCCATGGGCCTTGGCATAGCCATGGGTGGGTGGAGGGTCATCAAGACACTTGGCATGAATATGCTGAAGCTGGAACCCGTCCACGGCTTTGCGGCAGAGACATCGGCAACGGGCATAATTCTGGGCGCGAGTATTATTGGAATGCCAGTAAGCACCACCCACGTGATCTCCACATGCATCATGGGTGTGGGTGCCACCCGCAGGCTCTCGGCCGTTCGCTGGGGTATTGCGGGAAAGATCCTCCTGGCCTGGGTCTTCACCTTGCCGGCCTGCTTCATCGTAGCCTATGTGGTCTGCACGCTCCTTATGGACATTCTTTAAGCTCAGGGCGCATGTGCTTGCATAAACCAGCCCCCATCAATAAAATGTAGCATGGGAAACATACTACTGCTCCTGCACGCCCACCTGCCCTACGTCAGACACCCCGAGCACGAGCGTCACCTTGAGGAGACATGGTTCTTCGAGGCCGCCACTGAGAGCTACCTCCCGCTCTTTGAACTCCTGTTGCGCCTTCCCGAGGAGTCGCCCCGGGCCCGTCTGGCACTTTCCGTAAGCCCCACGCTTTTAGAGATGATGGCGGACCCCCTGCTGTCTGAAAGGCTCATTAGTCACCTGGACTCACTCGTGGCCCTTGCTTACGCTGAGGTGGAACGGACCTCCGGCGACCCGGATATGGCCCCGGTTGCCCGTATGTACCTTGAGCGTTTCTCCAGGGCGAGGCAGACATTAAAGGAGTCTTACAACGGCAGCCTGCTGAATCCCCTGAGGCAGCTTGCCAAGAGCGGTAATGTTGAGCTTCTCACCACGAGCGCAACGCACGCATATCTCCCAAACCTCGCCCCCCTGCCGCATGCTGTGCGCACACAGATCCGGGTGGGACGAGAGTGCTTTAATAACCATCTGGGACACTATCCAAAGGGTTTCTGGCTCCCTGAGTGCGGGTACTACGAAGGGCTCGACAGCATACTGGCCCAAGAGGGTGCAGGCTACACGTTCCTATCCTCGGGCGGGCTGCTCCACGCACGCCCACGCCCCTCACACGGTCTGTACAGGCCCATACGCATGCCCTCAGGCGTTGTTGCCTTTGGCCGTGAGCGCAAGCTTTCCATGCTCGTGTGGTCCACAAAGAGCGGATACCCCGCAAACCCTGTATACAGGGACTTCTACCGTGACGCCGGGTTTGACCTGGACGCACCCCACATAAGGGAGTTCGTGGAGCCCCTCGTGCCCGGAGGCCACGCATACACAGGGCTGAAATACCACCGCATCACAGGGGCCACGGATAACAAGGAACCATATCGCCCGGAAGAAGCCCTCATCCAGGCCAGGAAGGACGCTGTGCACTTTACATGCACTCTGGCCTCACGCTCAGAGGAGCTCAGAGCCGCTTCCGGGTTCGAGCCCCTGTTCGTGCTGCCATTTGACGCTGAGCTCTTCGGCCACTGGTGGAACGAGGGACCCCTCTGGCTTGAGCACTTCCTTAAGGGGATAAACACCCACGCGGAGCTCACTATGAGGCTGCCAGAGGACCTCATGAAAGATGCAGGAGATTACCAGGAAGTGACGCCGTCGCTATCAAGCTGGGGCCACGGGGGATATGGCCACGCCTGGAGCGACAGCAAGGAAGATGGGAAAGCACTTGCCCTGATGCTTACAGAGACAGCAAGGTTCTTTGGCAAAGCATCTCACGGGGAAATGAAAGCGGACACCCCTGATGGAAGGGCACTCAGGCAGGGCATGAGGGAACTCCTGTTGCTCCAGAGTAGCGACTGGGGATTTCTCTCGCACAAGGACACGGCCACTGAGTACTCCCGGCAGAGGATGGCCGGGCATGTAAAGAACCTCGGGAGGATCATGAGGATGCTCGATTCAGGCCGGGTTGACGAGGCGGAAATACGGAAAATGAAGGAGCGGGCGCCTCTGTTTCCGGGGATGGGCGTTGCTCTCTGAACAAGCCCGCCAGTCACGGGCTGGACTTAATTTCACCTTCTGACCATTTAACGCCAAATTAAAGGGGGTCCGTGACCCCGAGCGGCTTATCGCAAAACACCGCTTGTAGAATATTTCCTGATTTGATGTAGATGCAAGCTAGAAAGTATGATGGCGTACTTTAGCTACGTCGAATAGCTAATCACAAGACTTTGCCTGTGGCACGGTTTCTGATTTGATGTAGATTCTAGGCGTGCGACATGAAGCTGTACTTTAGCTACCGCGAATGTCGCGCAACAACGAAGATGCATTAAATCAGGAAACGTGGCTAGTTGATGAGTTTGGAGTAGGAATACTGCCTGAGGTAGTTCAGGAACTCCTCAACTGCATAGGACGTCACGGTGTTCTTGTTGAAGATCAGGGAGAAGTCCCTGAGCATCCGGCCTTCCTTGAAGAGTATTGCCTTCAACTCCCCGGCCTTCAGTTCCTTGCGCACGGTCCATTTGCTCACTATGGACATCCCGATGCCGCGCGCGACCGCCTCCTTGATGGCCTCCGTGGAGCCCAGTATTGTGGATATGTTCATCTTCTGGGTGGTAATACCCCGCTTGTTGAGGTACTTCTCGATGATCTGCCTTGTGCCCGAGCCCTCCTCGCGGAAAATAAATGGCTCTTTTATGATGTCCAGCATGGAGATGTCCTTCTTCTTTGCCCAGAGGTGCTCGGCAGGCACTATGAGCATCATCTCATCCGAGATGAGCTTCTCGCTTATGATCTTGTATTTCTTGATCTCGCCCTCCACAATGCCGATGTCGAGGTTGCCTGAGTTCAGGAGGTCCACGACCCGCTTGGTGTTGCCCACAAGCAGGTGGATCTTTATCTTGGGGTTCTCGGTCTTGAAATCCGAGATGACCAGGGGCAGCAGGTAGTTGCCGATGGTGGTGCTGGCCCCGATGGATATGCTCCCCTTTACCAGGCCCGTGATCTCTCCGATGTCCTTTTCAGCCTGGGAATAGAGAGTGAGTATCTCCTTTGCGAACTTGTAGAGGATCTCGCCGGAGGGGGTGAGAAGCACGGAAGAGGATGTGCGGTCAAAGAGCTTGGTCTCGTAGAGTTCCTCAAGGGCCTGTATCTGGAGGCTCACCGCAGGCTGTGTCAGGTGGATGATCTCGGAGGCCTTGGAGAAGCTCCCGGTCTCGGCCACCGTGCAAAATACCCTTAACTTATGGTCTTCCATTCCCATCGAGATGTTTATTATAGAATAAGATTCCTTAATAAACAAGTTAAACTACATTTGAATTATCATTTCACCTAAAAAGGGGATTTATCGCCTTTTTGTTATAATCAAGCTCGATGGGCGAAAAACGCAATATAGCACGGGCCGCGGGCCTCATGTCAGCGGCCACCTTCATAAGCCGCATACTGGGATTTGTCCGGGACATGACCATGGCATTCTTCTTCGGCACCTCGGGGGTCTCGGACAGTTTTTTCCTTGCTTTCAAGGTCCCAAACATGCTCAGGGAGATATTTGCCGAGGGCTCAATGAGCGCGGCCGTGGTCCCTGTGCTCACGGGCTATGAAAAGGACGACCCGGGGGAGGCCCGCAGGCTTGTGCGCGTGCTGCTGGGTTTTGTGCTGCTTGTGGTTGGCGCCGTCTGTGTCCTGGGCATAATATTTGCCGGACCCATCGTCTCCGTGATAGGCTACGGCCTCCTGAAAGACCCTGAAAAGGCAGGCACTTTCGCCCTTACAGTTGCGCAGGTCAGGGTCATGATGCCATTTCTGCTATTTGTGAGCCTGGCCACCATGCTCATGGCCGCCCTGAACACAAAGCGGGTGTTCTTCATCCCCGCTCTCTCGCCGGCAATGTTCAACCTCACGCTGATCGCAACGATATTCGCCCTGGCAAGCAGGCTTGACCAGCCCATCATGGCCGCAGCCATCGGAGTTGTGATCGGTGGGGTGATGCAGTTTCTGGTGCAGACCCCAAGCCATCTGGCAAAGGGAGGCAGCCTCAAGCCATCTTTTGAGTTTTCGCATCCGGGCCTGAGGCGGATAGGCATACTTGTACTGCCTGTAACCTTTGGGATGGCCGTGAGCCAGGTCAATATCGTGGTGGGAGCGTTTCTGGCCGCCTTTCTGCCAGAGGGAAGCATAACGTATCTTTTCTATTCCATGCGGCTCACACAGTTCCCGATCGGTGTCTTCGGCGTGGCCATGGGCATCGCGGTACTTCCATCACTGTCCTCCCACGCCCACGAGGGGGACTTCGAAAGCCTCAAAGAAGACTTCTCCTTTGCCCTCAGGCTGCTGTTCTTCATAGGTGTCCCTGCCATGGCCGGGCTCATTGCCCTGAGGGTGCCCATCGTGGCCACATTGTTCCAGCGCGGCGAATTCACCGAAGCCAGTACGGCAGGCACGGCCCATGCTCTTCTGTTTTATTCAGTGGGCATCTGGGCCACCATGGGTGTCAAGGTGCTGGCATCCACCTTCTATTCGATGAAGGACACAAAGACGCCCGTAAAGGCCGCGGTAGCGGCCCTTATCATCAACGTGCTGCTTAGCCTCTGGCTAATGGGGCCAATGCTCCATGCAGGGCTGGCCCTTGCCCAATCACTTAGCGCCATACTGAACTTTACTCTCCTCTTTTTATTCTTGAGGAGTTCCCTTAAGGGGTTTGGAGCAAGGCGCATATTAAAGACACTATTGCAGGCAGCGGTGGCGGCAACGATAATGGGACTGGTGGGCTCCCTTGCCGCAGGCCTCCCTTTGTGGACCGAGGCTGGAAGGACCCTGGAGAAGGCATCAACGCTCGGGGCGGTGATATTCGGGTGCGTGGCCCTTTACACAGTTGCAAGCCTGGCCATGAAGAGTGAGGAGCTAACATTTGTGTTAAAGTTGATAAAAGATAGATCCAAAAGGAGCCACCCGTAATGATAATCAAGACAATACCAGTGGGCCAGCTTGAGTCCAATTGCTATATCATAGCGGACGAAGAGACAAACAGGGCCCTTGTCATAGACCCCGGGGACGAACCCGACCGTATCATCGATGAGCTCAGCGGGCTGGACGTTGATTTCATCGTGCTCACCCATGCCCACTTTGACCACGCAGGCGCCGTGGGAGAGTTGAAGGAGGCCACCGGGGCCAAGATCGTCATACATGAAGACGAGGGCGAGCACTATGCTGGCATAAAGGACCAGGGGGCCTTCTGGGGGTTCAGCCTGCCCGATCTTCCCGAGCCCGATGCCTTGATAAAGAACGGCGACGAGCTGGCCCTTGGCAGCCTCACCTTCACAACCATCCACACGCCGGGGCACTCCCCCGGGGGTATCTGCCTCTACACGCCGGGGCTGGTCATTACCGGAGACACCCTGTTTGCCGGCTCAGTGGGCAGGACCGACTTCCCCGGAGGCAGCATGGCCCAGCTCAAGGAGTCCTTCCGTCTCCTGATGGACCTGCCTGACGAGACACAGGTCCTGCCGGGCCACGGCCCAGCAACCACCATAGGCCGCGAGAGGTCCATGAACATGTTCGCTGCGGAGTTCCTCTCGTAAAAAAAGCTTATTTTGCGCACAGGGCAGACCTTTTGCCCGGCTTTACGCCCCTGTTTGCCACATGATATAATTAGTATTGCCTTTTAAATCCGTTAATGAAAAGGATACAAAACAGGGGCGGACGCTTTTTGCCTCCCTCCTTATAAGTTCCCGAAAACAATGAAAAAACACTATGCCATAGGGGTGGACATGGGGGGCACGAACCTGCGCGTGGCCCTGGTCTCAGACAAGGGAGAGGTCTTACGCAAGACAAGCGAGCCCTCGGGCGGGGATATACGCGCCCGCCTGAAGGAACTGATCTCCTCATTCATGAGCGATGAGGTTGAGGGCGTGGGCATAGGGGTGGCCGGGTTCATCGACCGCAAAGAAGGCAAGGTCATCACAAGCCACAACCTGCAGGTCCTTGACGGCACGAACCTTGGAGAGCTCGACCTGGATGTTCCCGTATACCTGGAAAACGACGCCAACGCCGCAGCCCTTGGCGAGAAATGGCTTGGCACTGGCAAACAGTACAGGGACTTCGCGCTGATCACCCTGGGCACAGGGGTGGGCGGAGGTTTCGTGCACAAAGGACATCTGCTGGACGTTCCCTTTGAGGTGGGACACCTGAGTGTTGAGGCCAATGGCGACAAATGCCCCTGCGGCAACTATGGCTGCCTTGAGCTGTACTGCTCTGCCAAGGCCCTTACAAATGCCGCGGCCGACGCACTTGAGCAGGGCCGCGAGAGCGTGCTCCGCCAATGCTGCCACGGAAACATATATAACATTTCCGCCGAGGAGATCACCCGCGCTGCCTTTGACGGCGACTCCCTTGCGCGAGAGCTTCTGAAACAGGCTGGCAGGTATCTTGGGGTAGCGCTTGCGAACCTCATACACCTGCTCTCTCCCGAGGCCATCGTGATCACCGGCGGGCTCACCGGGGCCTGGGACATACTCGTTGAGGAGGCCCGCAAAGAGACCTCCAAACGGGTCCTTAAAGGCCTCATGGAAAACATAGTATTTATAAGATCAACACTGGGAACAGAGGACGCGGGCACTATTGGTGCGGCCGCAGTTGTATTTGATGGCCCGGACAGAAACTGACCACATACGCAACTTCTCGATCATCGCCCACATCGACCACGGGAAATCCACCCTGGCCGACCGTCTGCTGGAGCACACCGGCGCGGTGTCGGAAAAGGACATGGAGGCCCAGGTCCTGGACTCCATGGACCTTGAGCGCGAGCGGGGCATAACGATCAAGGCCCACGCAGTGCGCCTCAACTACAAGGCCGACGATGGGGAGGAATATGTTCTGAACCTGCTGGACACCCCCGGGCACGTGGATTTCTCATATGAGGTAAGCCGCTCCCTGGCCTCCTGCGACGGAGCTCTGCTGGTGGTTGACGCCTCGCAGGGCCTTGAGGCCCAGACCCTGGCAAACGCCTACCTGGCTATTGAGAACGACCTGGAGATCATCCCTGTAATCAACAAGATAGACCTGCCTGCGGCCGACCCTGACAGGGTCATGGAGCAGATACTGGACACCCTGCCAATAGATGTGCACGAGTCCATCCTCACCAGCGCAAAGACCGGCACCGGGACCAAAGAGGTGCTTGAGGCGATAGTGAGGAAGATGCCTCCCCCCACGGGCAGGGCCGATAACCCCCTGCAGGCGCTTATTTTTGATTCCTGGTTCGACAACTACCGGGGCTCCATCGTCCTTGTGAGGGTCTTTGAGGGTGTTGTGCGCCCCGGCACGAAGATACGCCTGATGGGAGCTGGAAAGGATTACGACGTGCTTGAGGTGGGAGTGTTCCTGCCCAAGCAGACACCTGCAAAGGAACTCGGCCCCGGAGAGGTGGGATACATAGTGGCCGGGATAAAGACCATCTCGGACACCAAGGTCGGAGACACGATAACCGATGCCAGCGCGCCTGCAAAAGAGCGGCTCCCTGGCTACCGCGAACTCAAGCCCATGGTCTTCAGCGGGCTCTATCCAACAGACACCGGACAGTACGAGAACTTCAGGGACGCCCTTGCGAAGCTCAGCCTCAACGACGCCTCCTTTGTCTACGAACCTGAGAGCTCCGTAGCCCTGGGCTTCGGGTTCCGCTGCGGCTTTCTCGGGCTTCTGCACATGGAGATCGTCCGCGAGCGCCTTGAGCGGGAGTTCGGCCTCTCGCTGATCTCCACCACGCCCACCGTGCGCTTCCGTGCCACAGACCGCACAGGCGCCCAGGTATCGGTCAGCAGCCCGGCTGACTGGTCGCCTGACTTCGAGTCGGTGGAGGAGCCCACGGTGAAGGTGATAATATTCGTGCCGGATCAATTTGTAGGCCCCGTGCTTGAGCTCTGCCAGAGCCGCATGGGCACACAGCTGGAGTTCCAGTATGTTGGCAAGGACCGGATAATGCTCGAATACGAGATGCCCCTGAGCGAGATACTCTGGGACTTCTACGACAAGCTGAAATCGTCAACGCGTGGTTATGCATCCATGGACTACGAGCCCCGGAGCCACCGCGAGGCCGATCTGGTGAAACTGGACATACTCATAAACGGCGAGGCCGTGGACGCCCTTTCCTTGATAGTACATCGTGATAAGGCTTATTATAGGGGGCGTCAGGTGGTGGACAGCCTCAAGGAACTCATACCCCGGCAGATGTTCGAGGTGGTCATACAGGCCGCCATTGGAGGGAAGATACTCGCGCGCCAGAGCGTCAGGG
>DAOWET010000205.1 GCA_030638335.1 Nitrospirota bacterium | reverse complement strand
TGATGTGCTCGTATATGGAGACGGACTTGTTGAACTGGCGCTTTCTCTCAAAGTCCAGGGCGAGGTTGTAGAGGTGGTCCTTGATGGATTCGTCTTCTCCGTCCAGGGGCACTTTCATGAACTTCTCCAGCGCCAGGTCCAGCATGCCCTGTCCCTGGAAGCTGAGGCCGAGCATCTTGTTGGTCTCCAGGCTGTCCGATTCCACCTTTTCTTTTCTCTTCTCCGTGACCATGAAGCGCTTGGACACAAGCACCGTGTAGCCAAGGCCAAGGAGCATGGTGTGGTATGTCATCTCCATCCATACGCCCTTTGATATGAACAGGAACACGCACGCCCCGTTCCATATGAGCAGAAGGACGAGGGTTATCACAGCGCTTGGGAAGGCCTTGAGCCTTGGCACCAGGAATGAGAGCACTAAGCCGAATATGACCAGCACCGCAAGCTCGGCAAAGAATGTCCAGTCCGGGCGGGATATGAACTGCCGGGTGAGGATGTTGTCAATGATGTTTGCGAATATCTCTATGGGCGGGAAGTTCGGCTCCATGGGGGTCACGCTCAGGGAGCCAAGCCCGGTGGCCACCGGCGCAACCAGCACTATCTTGTCCCTGAACTCCTTGGGGTCGATGGACTCGTTGACCACGTCAATGACCGGGAAATACTGGAATGTGCCCACGCCGCCTTTGTAACGTATGAATATTTCATGTGACAGGTCTGAGGGTATGTTTATCTTCCCGAAATTGATCCCGCCCTCCAGCCTTATGTCTTTTGGGCCATAGTTCAGGTTCTTCATGACCAGCTGAAGGGCAAATGACGGGAAGAGCCGGCCGCCGTACTCTACAAGGAGCGAGGCCTTCCGCACCGACCCGTCAATGTCGGGAAACAGGTTGTCATGTCCAAGGCCAAGCGCGTTCTCCGAGAAGATGGGTATGGGCGATACCATGTCAACGGCCTGGGTCGGAAACCCGGTAAGCGGGTCCTGTATCGAGTTTTCAATGATGAAGTCCGGCATCTCAATATCGAAGGCGTCTATTCTCTCTCCGGCAATAAAGAACAGAGGGAGCACCACGGTGCCAGCTGATGCGATGGTGTCCGAGAGTATGGCGTCGTTGTCAAGGCGCTGCTCCGCCGCCACCAGCTCGTCATGGACATCTCTCAAGGTAGCGTTTCTGTCCAGGCCGCCAGAGTCCTCGATGATCTCACGGACGTTGCTGATCTCCATCTGCCCGGGATCGAGTACCGGCTCGGTATAGAAGATATCCACCCCAATGACCCTCGCGCCATAGCTGCTCATGATGTCTATGAGCCCTGCGATGTATTTTCTTGGCCAGGGCCAGCGCCCGATCTGCTCTATGCTGCTGTCATCAATGGCGACAATGACCACCTGGCTCTCCGGCTCTTCCTGGAGCATGCGGGCGCGGAAATCGTAGGTCTTGTACTCGATCGTCTGCAGAGGCCCCCATTGGAGCAGATACGCGGCAAGAAGTGTCAGCGTTATAAGAATGCTGATCAACCAGTCGGAAAATATGATTTTCTTAAACTTCTTCATTAACGTTAAATATATAATTATTTTGATAAAAAAGCAATATGATGTATATAATGAAGTTTATTCTCAGCACCGGGCCCGCCCTGTGTGATCCGGGAAAGTGATTGCATAATCGGCACTGTATGTTAAAATGGTCATGGGCTATGGCCTACAGTATGGGCTGTTATGCATCCGGCTCAAGTCAAGAGAGTTGAGAGGTCTGAGATGGCTTTGTTTAAAAAGAAGTTATCTGACGACCCGAAGGAGCTTTGGGAAGACTTTTTCGTGGTGGTCATGAAGAACGACTGGAAGAAGGCGCTTGTTCTTATCGAGAACCTGAAGCAACTCGAACCGGACAACGCCCAGGTCCATATGAAGATGGGCGATGTCCTTCAGCGAACCGGGGACTCGGAAGGAGCCGTGCCAGCGTACCACCAGGCTGCCACCTGCCTCATAACCAGCGAGGACTACTCAAAGGCAATCGCGATCTACAAGATCATCCTGCGCCTCAACCCGGATGACGAGGAGGCGGTTGCCCGCTCCCATGAGCTTATGGGGGGCACTCCCGCAGCCCCGCAGCCCCAGGAGCATATGACCTACGAGGAAGCCACCGGCGAGAGCGGCGAGTACTACGAAGAACAGGCCGGGGGCGAGGGCGCTGCTCAGGAAGAAGGGGTATCTGAGGAGGGCGCGTATGAAGAGGCCCCTGCTGAGGTGGGCTCTTATACTGATGAGCAAGAGGAACCCTCTCAGCCCGAAGAGGCATATCAGGAGGAAGAGCCCCCAGTGTACCTGGGTTCGCCTGATGAGGAGGCAAGCGCGGATGATGCCATCTCTGGCCTGTATGATGCCCCTGAGGAAGAGGCGCCGGCGCCTGCTGAGCCCGCCGAGCCGCAGGAGGAGCCTGAACCTCAGGAAGAGCCTGAACCTCAGGAAGAGCCACAGGCAGCAGCCCCTCAGGCCGGAAGCAAGGGGAGCGTTGCCCTGCATGATGCTTTCAAGCGACACCCCATGTTCAAGGTCTTAAGCGACGAGGACATCGAGATCATGATAACGAAGGCCAGGCACTCGGTCCTGAAAGACGGAGAGTCGGTGATAAACGAGGACGAGCCCGGGGATTCCATGTTCATTATAAAGAAGGGGCAGGCCAGGGTCACATCCACCATGTTCGACAAGACATACGAGCTGGCCACCCTGGGAGGCGGCAACTTCTTTGGAGAGGTGGGGTTTCTGACCGGAATGCCACGCACAGCATCTGTGATCTCCAAGGGTGGGCTCAGCGTAATGGAGATAAACAAGCCGCTCATGCAGGAACTCATCGAGCGCAACCCGAAGGTCCTGCAGAAGCTTGTGGAGCTTTCGCACTCCAGGACGCAGAAAAAGATGAAAAAGATGAACGATTAAGCGGCCACGGCACAGGTACGAAGAACCATCCCTGTATCATTCTGCGTTTGACCGGATACATTGCAGCGGCATTTTTTCAGATATGGGCCTCAAAAAAATACACATATAAATATTTAATATGCATTTG
Organism: Nitrospirota bacterium; assembly: GCA_030638335.1. Lineage (GTDB taxonomy): Bacteria > Nitrospirota > Thermodesulfovibrionia > Thermodesulfovibrionales > JdFR-86 > DAOWET01. The sequence goes on along the minus strand of DAOWET010000205.1, from coordinate 1,365 downwards.
ATTCAGATTTTCATTGTTTTTCAATAATTATTTAGTTAAGATAATTCTACAGCTTTAGGTGCTGCTGTGAAAATGTCTCGCGCACGAGGGGGAAACTTTGCTGTTTAAGAGGTTCATACTGGTCGTACTTGTAGCCCTTGCCATTTCCGCGGCACTGGCCGGATGCCGCAATCTGAAGGAATCAAAGCCCATTATCCCCATCACTGAGTACGAACGCCTGCTTGTGGGGCGCATAGACGCCAACTATGTAGGGAACGATACATGTCTTTCAGCGTGCCATTTTCATGACAACTACCGCAGGGACTTCGAGGCCAGCACCATGGGCGCGCAGCTGTCCGCTGAAAGCGGTATGCCTCTTGTAGACTGTGAGACGTGCCATGGGCCCGGAAGCCAGGCCATCGTCGGGCTTACGAAGGCCCGCATCGAAAGGGACCGTGAACACGGAATACAGACCAAGTGCAACTACGACACATTCATTGATATAAAGAACCTGCCGCCGGGTGCAAAGTCCCTGATGTGCCTGAAGTGTCATACCGCCAACGCCACCTTCAACCTGCATGACTGGAACTCTGGAGACCATGCCATCTCAGACGTGTCCTGCGATGACTGCCATGACGTCCACAAGGGAGCTGATCTTATAACAAGCCCTCGCGAGACAAAGGACATGTGCTTCAAATGCCACCCTGAGAGCAGGGCCCAGTTCTCCCTGAGGAGCCACCACCCGGTCAACGAGCTCAAGATATTCTGCACGGACTGCCACAGCCCTCACGGCGGCATTAACGACAGGATGCTGCGGGACTACCTTGCAAAGGAGACCTGTATCAAATGCCATGCTGACAAGAGCGGGCCCTTTGTGTATGAACACGCGGACCTGAACGAGGACTGCATGCTTTGCCATGTGCCGCACGGCTCTCCGTTTAATTCAATGCTCATAACCCAGGAGTTCTTCCTCTGCATGCAGTGCCACTCCGGGCACCGGACCTCAAGCCGTGGTTCTGCGCTGGAGAGCAAGGCAGCCTTCTATACCAGATGTACTGATTGCCATACTACCGTTCATGGCACTGACCTGCCATCACCTGGGGGAGGGACCTTCTTGCGCTGATGAGAGCCCTGAGCAGGCAGAAGGTCTTTTTGTGGGTGCTGGCCATCCTTGCCGCGGCGCTGGTCGCGGCCGGTCCTGTTCATGCTGAGGAGCCGGGGCTAAGCTCTGAGCTTCAGGCAGAGCTTGAGGCCCTTCTTGCGGGCGAGGAAGAGGTGGCCATCTATGAGTTCCCGGAGATAGAGCCTGAGTATTCCGTATCAGCAGGAGTTCGTCTTGTAACGGCCGAGGGCCCGGACAGCATGGGCAGGTACGAATACCTGGGG
>DAOWET010000138.1 GCA_030638335.1 Nitrospirota bacterium | reverse complement strand
ACGGTCATCCTGCTTGAGGCCGCAAGAAAGCTTGGAGTGCGGCGCTTCGTGCATATCTCAACCGACGAGGTCTACGGCGAACTTGGCGAAGACGGGCATTTTACCGAGGAGACCCCCTTTGCGCCCAACAGCCCCTACTCCGCAAGCAAGGCATCCGGTGACCTCTTTGTGCAGGCCTATCGCCACACATACGGGCTTGATACCGTCACCATAAGGCCCTCGAACAATTACGGGCCCTGGCAATACCCTGAAAAGTTAATACCCGTTGTAGTACACAAGGCCCTGGATGACAAGCCCGTGCCTGTTTACGCCCAGGGCATGAACGTGCGCGAATGGCTGTTTGTCGAGGACTGTGCCGATGGCATCATGGCCTTGATCGCCTCCGGCAGGACCGGAGAGGCCTACAACCTCGGGAGCGGCCACGAACGCAGGAACATAGATGTGGTCAAAGGCATACTCTCCATACTGGACAAGCCCGAGAGCCTCATTGAGTATGTAAAGGACCGGCCGGGGCACGACTTCCGCTACAGTCTTGATTCGGGTAAACTTGAAAAAGAGACCGGGTGGAAGGCATCCACCCCCTTTGAACAGGGCCTTGAGAGGACAGTAAAATGGTACGTGGACAACCAGCCGTGGTGGCGCAAATTCGTTGATACGGGATCCACTGACAGCGGAAAGGAGTAGAGATGAAAGGGATAATACTTGCAGGGGGTTCTGGCACGAGGCTTTATCCCATCACCCGTGCTGTAAGCAAGCAGCTTCTGAGCGTATACGACAAGCCCATGGTGTACTACCCCATGAGCGTGCTCATGATGGCCGGCATAAGGGACATCCTCATTATCTCCACCCCCGAGGACCTGCCCTCCTTCAGGCGGCTTTTTGATGACGGCTCCCGTCTTGGCATATCCATAACATATGCGGAACAGCCAAAGCCGGAGGGTATTGCGCAGGCATTCATCTTAGGCAAGGAGTTCATCGGCAAAGATAATGTCTGCCTTGTTCTTGGAGACAATATCTTCTACGGCCACAGCCTGATGGAGATCCTCCGCAGATCCGCGACCCTGAAAAAGGGCGGACTTATTTTCGGCTACCCTGTCAAAGACCCCGAGCGCTATGGAGTCGTTGAGTTCGACACAGAGGGCAATGCCCTGGGCATTGAGGAGAAACCCGCAAAACCAAAATCACACTACGCGGTGCCTGGCATTTATTTCTACGACAACGATGTAATATCCATCGCTGAATCCCTTAAGCCCTCAGCCAGGGGCGAGCTTGAGATAACAGACCTCAACCTCGTCTACCTCAAGCGCGGTGACCTGCGCGTGGAGAACCTTGGGCGTGGTTTTGCCTGGCTCGACACTGGCACGCACGAGTCCCTGCAACAGGCATCGGCCTTTGTACAGGCGATCCAGGAACGTCAGGGCCTCAAGATCGCCTGCCTTGAAGAGATCGCCTACTCATTTGGTTTTATCGAAAAAGTGGACCTTATCGCCATGGGCAATGAGATGAAGAACAACGACTACGGCAGGTACCTTCTTGAACTTGCCGGCAAAAAGGCTGATTGATGGGCATAAAGTTCACTGACACAGTACTGCCTGGCGTGGTCGTCGTGGAGCCCGAGGTCCATGGCGACAGCAGAGGTTTTTTTCTCGAGACGTTCCATTCAGAAAAATACAGGGAGGCAGGCATCACCCTCCCCTTTGTGCAGGATAACCACTCACGCTCTGTCAAAGGAATACTGAGAGGGCTGCACTACCAGATCTCAAAGCCACAGGGAAAGCTTATCTACATGGTCTCGGGCGAGATATTCGACGTTGCGGTGGACATACGAAAGGGCTCGCCCACGTTCATGGGTTGGTTCGGCACGACCCTGTCCGCGGAAAACAAGAAGCAGATGTACGTCCCGCCGGGCTTTGCCCATGGGTTCTGCGTTCTGAGCGAGACAGCGGACGTGATATACAAATGCACAGACCTTTACTATCCAGACCTCGACAGAAGCATCGCATGGGACGACCCGGACATTGGCATCAAATGGCCGGTTGATTCGCCTCTGCTATCTCCAAAGGACTCCTCCGCGTCGCGCCTGAAGGACGTCCCGGCAGAGGACGTTCCCATCTATACCCCTTAGGGGCCAGGCCCAGGGGCTCGCGTTTCACCCCCGCCCCTTATCATCCTCATCGTCGTCGTCATCATGGAGCATACGGTATTTCGGGCCCTCGATATCGTCGTACTGACCGCTCTTTACTGACCAGATAAAGAACAGCCATGCCCCGATTCCAAGGCAGAGGGAGAGGAATATGAGAAACCCTACGGTCCACACAGCGTCAGGACACCTCCCGGACCTTTCTTGCTCATCAGTGAGCCTTGATGAATGCACGCCAAGCTGGCAAATGCTTGAAAAACAAGTTCATTCTCATGCGCCAACGCGATCTGTTTCATGCTCCCCGTAGTATGTTCCTTATACGAAGCGAATTGCCCACCACCACCAGCGAGCTTGCCGCCATTGCACCGGCAGCCACTATGGGGTGGAGAATACCTGCCACCGCAAGCGGCAGGGCTACGATATTATAGAAAAATGCCCAGAAAATGTTCTGCCTGATTATGCGGAAACTGCGGCGCGAGAGGCTTATGAAATAAGGTATAAGACAAAGGTCGTCACGCAACAGCACCACGCCCGCGCTTTCCATGGCAATGTCCGTGCCCCTGCCCATTGCCACGCCCACAGCGGCCTCTGTAAGGGCGGGGGCATCGTTTATCCCGTCGCCCACCATCAGCACCGCCTCACGCGACTGAAGCACGGCCACCTTCTGCCTCTTCTCGTCAGGCAACACCCCTCCAATGGCGTCTCCGGCCCCTGCGCGGGCTGATACGCCCTCTACAGTGGCGGGAGAGTCCCCGCTTATGACCGAGACCCGGCACCCCAGAGACTTCAACCTCTCCACAGCATCCCTGGCCTCGGGCCTCAGGGTGTCCGAGACCATGAACATCGCCTTTACCTTTCCAGCCCACCCCATGTATATCACTGTCTCCCCGCCAGAGGCGGCCTCGGACGTCCTGTTATCAAAAGACTCATCAAGGGCAAGACCGTTCTTATACATCAGGGCGCTGTTTCCGACCACAATGTGCCTGCCCTCTGCCCGGGCCATCACTCCCTTGCCCGGCAAGGCCCTGAAACCTGAAACTTCATAAGGAGAAAACCCGCCAGAACTCTCCTTGGTAAAACTCTCTTTGGCGGCACGCACTATTGCCATGCCCAGCGGATGCTCAGAGAGCGTCTCAACCGAGGCCGCAAGCCTTAAAACTTCGAGTTCCGTAAAGCTTCCGGGCAAAGTTAAAAAAAACTCAAGTGATGGCTTGCCTGTTGTAAGGGTGCCTGTCTTATCGAACACAACGTGTTTTATTCCACTTGCCAGCTCAGCGCTCTGCCCGCTTTTTATAAGGATCCCTTTTGACGAGGCCATCAAGGTATACACGAGCACCGCAAGGGGGGTGGCCAATCCAAGACTGCACGGACAGGCTATCACAAGCACTGAGATGCCGGTCATCATCGCAACGGGAAAGGGCGTTCCAGAGGCAAGATAATATGAAGTAGTAACTGCGGCAAGCACGAGTATCACGGGCACAAAAACCCCCACCACGCGGTCAGCAAGCCCCTGTATCCTCGGTTTGGCAGCCTGCGCGTCCTCCACAGAGCGTATTATGCCCGAGAGCATGGTATCCCTTCCTGTATGGCTGGCGCGCACCATTACCGCGCCGTAGAGGTTCTGGGAGCCCCCCATCACCTCCGCGCCCGTGCCCTTATAAACAGGCATGGCCTCACCTGTAAGCAATGCCTCATCCGCCTCTGTCTCACCCCTTTCCACCACGCCGTCAACAGGGAATTTCTCCCCGGGCCGGACCTCAACGAGCACACCCGGCTTCAATGACCCCACAGGCACCCGGCGGCGGGTGTCCTGCCCGCCGTCCTCATCAATAAGTGTGGCTTCGCGCGGCACCAGTTCTGCAAGGCGATCAATGGTCTCAGCGGCCCTGCCCTTGGCCGAGGACTCTATGTAGCGCCCAAGAAGTATAAGGGTGATTATCATGGCGGCTGTATCAAAAAACACCTTCCCCCCCGTAAAGAGCCCGTACACGCTGTATAGAAAGGCCGACACTGCGCCTATGGCAATAAGGGAGTCCATATTGAAACGCAGGGCCTTCAGCCCGGATAGAGCGCTCCTGAGTATGGGCATCCCCGAATAGAAGACCACTGGCATGGTCAGGCCCATGGCAATCACCTCAAGAGTGGACATCAAACCAGGGTCCATGCCCTGGAAATAACCCGCGTAGAGCGCGACGCTATAGATCATGAGCTGCGATGACAGGAACCCGGCAGTGCCAAATCGCACCAGCAGGTCCCTTGTCTCGGCCTGCCTCAGGCGCTGCGCCTCGCTCTGGCTGTATGGTTTTGGCACATACCCCGTGGAATAGATGCGCCCAAGCAGGGCCTCAAGCCCCAACACCTGCGAATCCCACCTCAGGCGCACCCTGTGGGTGGCGTAGTTCACCCTGGCTGAGAGCACACCGCCTGTCCGCTCAAGCACACGCTCAACAAGCCAGACGCATGAGGCGCACCGCAGGCCATCCAGGTATATGTCCGCCTCCATGCCCGCGTCTGTCTCACGGACTGACTCAAGATAAGCTGAGGTATCGATAGCCTCTGGCACGCCCGCTCTTGGAGAGCCGGGGATACCGGGGGCATCCCAGTCACGCCTGTCATAAAAGGCGCCAAGGCCCTCCTGGTTAATAAAACGAAAAACCTCAAGGCAGCCTTTGCAGCAGAAGACCCTGCCTGAGGCGTCCTCACAGGCCTCAGACGCGGGAAACTCTATAAGGCAGTGCCTACAGACCGGCATATCCCGCAAACCCTCTGTAGATGTATAACAGGCCCATGGCAGCCACGATCATCCCTCCGAAGCGGTATATTATCCCTCTTGCGTGCGCACCCACATGTCCCGCAAGCAGCCCGAACAGTATCAGCGCGGGGGCGGAGCCAAGGCCGAAGCTCAGGGCAAAGGCCCCACCCTGCACCGGACCGCCCGAGGCTGCGGCACCGATGAATATGGAATATGAAAGCCCGCAGGGCATGAAGCCAAGCAGAAGGCCAAGGGGAAAGTACCTGAAGGCCGACGGCGTGTCTATCACAGCCCTTGCAGCCCTGAACATCACCGGGGAACTCTCCTCAACTGTCTTTCCAATAAACTCCGGGTTCCTGCCGCTTGCGATAGCAATCCCCATGAAGGCCATGACCATTCCGGCAACCAGCAGGACAAAATGCTGCGCCCCCCGGATGTTCGCGACCGTGCTGGCAAAAGAACCGCTAAGTCCCATCACCACTCCAATAGAGGCGTATGTGGTTATGCGCCCGGCATTATAAAGCAGGTGGGGCAGATAACCGGACAGGCCCGGGAAACCCCGGCCATGGATCGAGTACGAGGCCACAAGAGGGCCGCACATGCCTATGCAGTGGCCAAAGCCCCCCAGCACTCCGGCGGCAAAGGCCATGTAGTAGTCAGGGCTCACCTGGCGACCTCAAAAAGGAACTCAGCGCTCCTTATCCGGCCTTCTTCAGGGACCACGGAGACCAGTGCGCTCCAGAGCCTCTTTCCACTTGGACATGTTGGAATAATACCGCTGCCTTCATATCTTCCCCCGCCCGCATCTTCAAGCGTTATTATGTTCTCGCCCATGTACATGCCGGGCATCTCAAGGCCCAGGCGCACTGTGGCCGTACTTGCAGTATCTGGCCCTGACAGCTCCACCACGAACCTCAAGTCTTTCATGCTTGGCACAGGGGCGGGAGTTATCATGAGGCTGACATCAAGCTCCCCGGAGCGAGCCGTGCATGGGCCTTTTAGAAACGAGCAAACATTTGCCGTATCCACGGAGGCCTTTTCGCACCCTGTGATAATTACCACGAAGAAAATAAAAAGGGCGCATGCCATTAACCTGCCTGGCCTGCATGGCCTACCTGGACAAGACATTCACTCTCCTTGTAAATACAACTGTGTTCCCAACAGAGCTCAAGGATACCATCAAGTCCCAGGCCCCCTCCAGGGGGAGCTCTACCCTTGCGGCAAACCTCCCGCCACCCAAGGCGGAGGTCGTATAACTTCTGTCCATGGCGGTGGTCTCAGGGCGTGTAAGCTCAAGCTCTACAGGCCCCTCGTACGCAGAACCGTCCTTATGCCTGACAAGAAACTCTATCCATGCCTCTCCCTTGGGAAGCTCTCTTGAAAGCACCCGGACATCAAGGCCCGAGGCCTCCCTCAGGGCGTTTTCCTTGTCCCACTGAAGCCCCCTCTCATAGGGATGCTCCACCACAACACCGTCAAAGCTCATGTTTCCCATTACAATGGCGCCGACCACCGCAAAGATGCCTATCAATGTCACAATTGTCAGCGTTAGCTTCACTTCATCTCCTTGAAACCGGGCACCCTCACATGAGCGCTGAATACGCTCTTGCCGTCAGCGCTCAAAAACGGAATTGCTACATATAGAAACACTGTGGCTGAGACAACCGCCATCCTGTATGGCTTAAGCGGACTAGTCCGCATATTGCCGGTTCTATTGTCTTTCAATATGTATGATCCAGGATTTAATTGTGTCCGTGACACCCACGGTTTCTGATTTAGTGTAGCTACAAAGAAGAAGTCGTGAAGGGGCCACGAGCCCTTTTATTAACCACTCTTCACATGCAAACCCAATTAAAAGGGGTCCGTGACCCCCGTAGATGCGCTGAATCAGGAATCGTCGTCAAGCATGCGGTACTTGGGGTCCTCAACACTTTTCCGCCGCTTGCCGGAGTAATAGAAGGCGATGATGGCCGCAAACAAGACCACCAGGGCCAGGCCGAACAGGAAATACGCCATTGGCATCATGATGTTCTGACCTCATTCATAGGCACCGCCCCGGCTATTTACTCTTGCCGGAAGTGAATATTAGCAGAAATATGGCTGCTATCGGGATAGCTGTGAAGGCTATCGTGGCAACGATCGATATGTCCATGTCCCTATATTCTCCCTGCCGACTGTGGTTGCCACAGCGGCTTAAGGCGGGGCCGTTTTCTAGTCGGCCCCGCCGCCGTATGAAAAATACTTAACGTTCAAGAGATTCCTGGTATGCCTTCTCCTGTGTCCACCCGCTCGTGGAAGGTGAATACGCGATGAAATAATATATCCCAAAAAGAATAAGCCCCACGTACAGGACCACCCATCCTATGGGCAGGCTGTGGGCCGTCTCCTTTGCCTCAAAGTCCTCTAAGTTGTCAAACTCTTCCATAATGAGATCCTCCACTTAAAGTTTACAGGCTCCTGATGAAGTCCACAACAGCTTCCAACTCATCATGGTCCAGGACGTCGCCAAAGGGAGGCATGCCCTTGCCCGTTCCCTTTGAGACTATCTCCTCAAGGCGGTCTTCGGTTATGTCACCCTCCTGGCCGAACCATACATTGTCCCGCAGGCTTGGGCCGTAGCCGCCCGAGGCGTCGGACTTGTGGCACCCGGCGCAATTCTCAGCATACACGGAAGCGCCCGAGACCTTTGGCAAGGAAGCACCAGAACCGCCGGAACCGCCAGGATCGCCAGTACTACCAGTGCTACCGGTGCCAATTGAGCATATATGCCCTATCAGGTTGTTTATATCCTCATCCGTTATCACACCTGTCCATGAAGGCATGCCTTTGTCCGTGCCCTTGCTGATGATCTCCCGAATGCGGTCGTCGGAGACGTCGCCCTCCATGCCAAGCCATACGTTGTCTGTAAGGTTCGGCCCGAATCCGCCTGAGCCGTCGGGCTTGTGGCAGCCCGCGCAATTGGAAGCAAAGACCTCTGCACCTTTCGAAGGAGTTTCAGCAGCCTCTTCACCGCCCCCTCCAAGAGAACGGACATGGTCAATAAGGTCCCGGATCTGCCCGTCAGTAAAGGCGCCCTCATAAGGAGGCATCCCGTTGTCCGTGCCCGTAAGGATTATCTCCTGTATGCGCTCATCAGGGATATCACCATCATGCCCAAGCCAGACCTTGTCCTGCAGGCTGGGGCCGAATCCGCCCTCGCCCTCTGCGCCGTGGCAGCCGGAGCAGTTGTCAGAGAACAGGGCTGCCCCGGCATCCAGCTCAGAGGCATCCGCGCTGGCGGGCTTTACAGCATGCCCGAGCCAGAGCATGTAGGACACAAGAGCGTCAAGCTCGTTCTTGCCGCCAAGGGCCTTTATGTCCTCGTCAGTGTAGGAAAAACCCTGAGCGTCCATATGCGCAACTATTGAGGCGGGTTTGAGCGCGTGTTCCTTGAGCCAGCCATAAGAGGGCATGTTCGATTTAGCCGCAAAAGACTGCGGGTCCTCGAAATGGCTATAGTGGAGCTTTGCCACGGGCCACCTGAGCCCTATGCGCGCAAGGTCCGGCCCGGTGCGCTTTGAGCCCCAGAGGAATGGGCGGTCATAGGCGAACTCCCCGGCTTTTGAGTATTCGCCGTATCGCATAACCTCTGTCTTAAGGGGCCTTACGGTCTGGGTATGGCAGTTCATGCAGCCCTCGCGCTGGTAGATGTCCTTGCCCGCCAGTTCCAGCGGGCGGTACTGAACAAGGTTATCAAGCTTCGGGTGCATCCCGGGCGTGAGCATGGGATAGAACACCGTGACAAAGGTCCCGATGAGGATGACCGCAGTGGCCACGATGGAAAACATGATGGGCTTTCTGTATATATTTCCGGACATGTCTCTCCTCCCCCCTCAGGATTGCGCCCCGGCAAGGGTAGACTGTTCCTGTTGGCCCTGTTGGCCCTTGCGCGCGGTCATGTATACGTTATAGATGAAGAAAAGCATCCCCACCGTGAATATCACTCCTCCAAGCGTCCTTAGCTGCCAGTAAGGATAGTTCTTTGCCACTGACTCCATGAAGGTGAATTTGAGCGTGCCGTCGGCGTTTGCCGCCTTCCACATGGCCCCCTGCTGTATGCCCGTTATCCACATGGTGATGGAGAAGACGAGCTGTCCCACAAGGGCCAGCCAGAAGTGGATGTT
>DAOWET010000181.1 GCA_030638335.1 Nitrospirota bacterium | reverse complement strand
GATCATGTCAGGGTGGTCCACCCTGATCATCGGGCGGTGCGTGGGAATTACAATGACGTCCAGATTGTATATCTTCGCGAACTCCGCCGCCTCGGTGTCGGCTGTGCCTGTCATGCCGGCAAGCTTGTTGTACATACGGAAGAAGTTCTGGAAGGTAATGGTGGCGAGCGTCTGGTTCTCGCTCTCTATCTTCCCGCCTTCCTTTGCCTCGATGGCCTGGTGCAGCCCGTCGCTCCAGCGGCGGCCGGGCATGAGCCGCCCGGTGAACTCGTCAACAATGAGGACCTCGCCGTCCTTTAAAACGTAATCAACGTCACGCCTGTAGAGGTGATGCGCGCGCAGGCCCTGAAGCACGTGGTGCACAAGCTCCATGTTCTCGGGGTCGTAGAGGTTGCCGGACTGGAGGAGTTCCTCGACCCGGGCGCTCCCGTCCTCGGTGAGCACTGCGGACTTTGTCTTCTCGTCAACAGTGAAGTGCTCTTCCTTCTTGAGCTTTGGCACTATCCTGTTGATGGTGTAGTACTTGTCGGTTGATTCCTCGCTTGGGCCGGAAATTATAAGCGGTGTGCGCGCCTCGTCTATGAGTATGCTGTCCACCTCGTCCACGATGGCGAAGTTCAGATCTCGCTGGACGTACTGCTTGATGTCATACTTCATGTTGTCCCGAAGGTAGTCAAAACCGAACTCGTTGTTGGTCCCGTAAGTGATGTCAGAGTTATATTCCTTCTGGCGTTGTTCGTCGTCAAGGCCGTGGACGATAACGCCGCAACTCAAACCATGGAACTTGTAGATGGGCTCCATCCACTCGGCGTCCCTGCGGGCGAGGTAGTCGTTCACGGTTATGACATGAGCCCCTTTGCCCTCGATGGCATTCAGGTAGATCGGGAGGGTGGCAACCAGTGTCTTTCCCTCACCGGTCTTCATCTCCGAGATTCTGCCTTCATGGAGGGCGACGCCTCCCATGAGCTGGACATCGAAATGCCGCATGCCGAGCACGCGAATTGACGTCTCGCGGACAACGGCAAAGGCCTCGGGCAGGATCTCGTCCAGGGTCTGGCCAGCCTTGAGGCGCTCCCTGAAATCCGTCGTCTTTGCCTTGAGCTCATCATCGGACAGAGAGGAAATACCATCCTCCAGAGCGTTGATCGAGTCAACGATGGGAATGAGCCTCTTTATCTCACGATCGTTTTTTGTCCCGAATATTTTCTTAAGTAGTACCTGAACCATAACTAGTTATTTTAAAATAATAATATTCACTAAAGCAATAATGATGGAAGGGAGTCATGGTAATAACCATTAATAATAACAAAAACAACTGCTATGCCCGCTTAATGTATGTCTATTAAATAATAACCAGCCGTCCCCTTACTCAAGACGCCTGTCACCCCCTAGTCATACCCCTGACATACTATTGAAAGACAAGACTCAACATGACCATATCTGGCTGAATTATTAGGAATATTTCAATGGAATATGTATCATTATTGAAAACCGGGCAGGTCTCAGATATCAATTTATGGCATTGGGAGATGAAGGAATAATATATCACAGGACAAATGATTGCTTTTAAAGCTGGCAGGCGTTATAATTTCAAGAGAGGGCGATATGGAACTTGCTGATATTAAAGATAAATTCACTAAATACCTGAAGATGATCAAGTTCTCGCACTCGGTCTTCGCACTCCCCTTTGCCTTTACGGCAGCCATACTCGCAGCAGAGGGGATTCCCACGATATGGCAGATGTTCTGGATCGCAATTGCAATGATAGGGGCCAGGAGCGGGGCCATGGGCCTGAACCGTGTCATTGACAGAAAGATCGATGCGGCAAACCCCCGCACAAAAGGGCGAGAGATACCCGCGGGCACGGTCAGTGTCGCAAGCGCACTTGCGTTTTCATTTATTTCGCTTGGGATTATGGTCTTCTCTGCCTATATGCTGAACCCGCTTTGCCTGAGGCTCTCTCCTGTGGCGATCGCAGTGCTGGTACTTTATTCCTTTACTAAAAGATTTACCTGGGTATCGCACTTCGTGCTGGGCCTTGCCATTTCCGCAGCCCCTCTTGGGGCATGGATAGCGGTTACAGGCACATTCAACTGGGGTATCATCCCCATGGTGCTTGCCGTGCTTCTGTGGCTGCCCGGCTTTGACATCCTCTACGCGCTTCAGGACAGGGAGTTTGACAGGGGTTACGGCCTGCATTCCATCCCTGTGAGCTTTGGGGTGGAGCGCTCTCTCATGATAGCGCGTGCGCTGCACCTTGTCTCCTGGCTGTCTCTGTGTCTGACCGGCATTATTTTCTCCCTTGGAGAGGCCTACTGGCTTGGGATGCTGATCGTGGCCGTGCTTTTCATATATGAGCATTCGCTCCTTAAACCTCATGACCTGAGCAAGCTCGACATGGCTTTTTTCAATATGAACGGATATATCAGCGTCACGGTTTTCGTTTTCACGTTTGCGGATATTCTGTTTTTCTAATCTAATTTATTTGATTTGCCTGAAAATTTTATATAATATAGTCTGCTATGCGAGTTATTGTTATCGGCGCAGGGGAGATCGGCTACCAGTTGACCAGGAGCATCGTGGCCGAAGGCAGCGATGTTGTGGTGGTTGACAAGGACCCGTCCAAACTTCAGCGCATAAGCGACGAGCTTGACGTGGCGACCATTGCTGCTGATGGCTCGAACCCCAAGAGCCTCGAAGAGGCAGGGGCTGCCAACTCGGACATCCTGCTCGCCGTGACCGACAGCGACGAGACCAACATGATAACCTGCATGCTTGCCAAGGCCATGTTCCCCTCGCTCAAGAGAAAGATCGCCCGCATAAGAAACCTGGACTACTATCGCAACGAAAAACTGTTGAGCAGGGAGAGCCTGGACATCAACCCGGCCATATGCCCGGAGATCGAGGTGGCTGAGTCTATTGTCCGGCTGCTTGCCACGCCCTTTGCGGTGGATGTTGAGGATTTCGAGGACGGCCTGGTGAAGGTCATAGGCTTCCAGGTCCCTGACGACTCTAAACTCAAGGGGGTTGCATTCAAGAACCTTCAGGACCTTAACCCACCCAAGAACTTCCTTATCGGCATCATCGAACGTGACGGGAGCGTCATCATCCCCACTGGCAATGACAAGATCAAAAGCGGCGACGTCATCTACATGCCTTTGCTCAAATGGGAGATCGGGGATTCCATAAAGTTCCTTGGCGCATCCGGTCGGCCTGCAAAAAAGATCATGATCATCGGCGGGGGCAGGGTGGGATACCATATCGCCAGCCAGATGGAGATGAAGGCGGATGTGAAGATCATCGAGTACGGCTCTGAGCGATGCAAGTTCCTGAGCGGAAGCCTCAAGAAGGCTATTGTCCTGAACGGTGACGGCTCTGACGAGAACCTCCTTCTGGAGGAGAACATCGGGGACATGGATGTCTTTATATCCGTAACGAACAACGAAGAACTCAATATCATGACCTCGCTTCTTGCCAAACGCCTGAGCGAGGCCAAGACCATCACTATCGTTAACAAGACCGACTACCTC
>DAOWET010000160.1 GCA_030638335.1 Nitrospirota bacterium | reverse complement strand
TTGCCGGCTGGAACTATGCCGTTTACAAGAGCGCTTGAGTTGATAGCTCCAAGGAAGCTCAGGCCGGTTGGCAGCGTCCCGGTGTAGCTCCATGTATAAGGAGAGGTGCCGCCTGTGGCCTGTATATACTCCTCATAGAATACGGTCTCTGACACAGGAGGCATTGTCTCATCCGTTGTTATGCTCAGGTCGCTTATGGTTATGGTAAGCTTCTGTGTCGCAACGGCACCCACTGAGTCCTCCACCTGCACGATAAAGGTCGAGGTGCCCTCTGCAGTTGGCGTGCCGCTTATGTAGCCCGTGTTGGCGTCAAGAGCCAGACCCGTGGGCAATACGCCCGCTATCACGCTCCAGGTGTAGATGTCCGTTCCGCCCGTGGCGGCAAGCAACGAGGCGTACGCCTCGTCCTTCACACCGTCGCTCAGGATCGTGGAGGTTATGCTCACATCGTACACGTTCAGCGTGAACTCCCTGTCCACCTGAAGGCCCGTGGAATCGTTCACCGTAACCGTTATCTTGTACTCACCCTCATTGCCTGCGAGCACAGTACCGTTTACCAAGGCTGTGGTATTGATAGCTCCAAAGAAGCTCAGGCCGGTTGGCAGCGTCCCGGTGTAGCTCCATGTATAAGGAGAGGTACCGCCTGTGGCCTGTATATACTCCTCATAGAACACGGTCTCTGACACTGGAGGCATTGTCTCATCCGTTATTATTCTCAGGTCGCTTATGGTTATGGAAAGCTTCAATGTTGCCACGGCACCCGCCGAGTCCTCCACCTGCACCATAAAGGTCGTTTTCCCCTCTGCCGATGGCGTGCCGCTTATGTAACCGGTATTCACGTCAAGAGCCAGACCCGTGGGCAATACGCCCGCTATCACGCTCCAGGTGTAGATGTCCGTTCCGCCTATTGCCTCAAGCAACGCGGCGTACGCCTCGTCCTTCACCCCGTCGGTCAGGCTTGCCGTGGTTATGCTCACGTCGTACACCGTGAAGGACAGATCCTTGTTCACCTCCAGGCCCGTGGTGTCGTTCACAAACGCGGTGAATTTATAGTTGCCCTCGTCCCCTGCAGCGGGGGTCCCGTTTATCAGGCCGTTATCGAAGAAGGTCATGGTGGCTGGCAGGTTGCCCGTGTACCACCAGGAATACGGAGATGTACCGCCCTCAACAGCCAGGAACTCGCTGTAATACACTTCCTCGGAGGCCGGGGTGATCGGGTCCTCCGTGGTGATGTTCAGGTCCGAGATCGTGATTGAGAAGACCTCCGTGGCCAGCGCTCCCTTTGAATCCTCCACCTTTATCCTGAAGGTGGTCTTGCCCTGTGTAGTGGGCGTGCCGCTTATATAGCCTGAGGCAGCGTCAATGGAAAGCCCCGCTGGCAGCACTCCGGCGTCTATGCTCCATGAGTAGATATCGTCTCCACCCTGAGCCCCCATGCCCTCGGAATAGGCAAGCCCGATCACGCCCGCGGAGAGCGAGGTGGTGGTTATGCTTATGTCGTAGACCGTAAGGGAGAACTCCTTGTTCACCTCAAGGCCCGTGGTGTCGTTCACGAAGGCCGTTATCTTGTAGTTACCCGAGGATAATGCGGGAGGGGTACCGTTTATCAGGCCGTTTGAGGCAAAGGCCATGGTGGCAGGCAGGTTGCCCGTGTACCACCACGTATACGGCGATGTTCCGCCCTCGACAGCCAGGAACTCGCTGTAGTACACAAGCTCTGAGGCAGGGGGCAAAGGGTCCTCTGTGGTTATGTTCAGGTCGGAGATGGTTATGGCCTTGATCTGCGTGGCCACAGCGCCGCTTGAATCCGTAACCTTTATCCTGAAGGTGTTCGTACCCTCGATGGTGGGCGTGCCGCTTATGTAACCGGAAGAAGCGTCAAGTGAGAGTCCGGTGGGAAGCACTCCGGCGTCTATGCTCCAGGTGTAGATAAGGTCTCCACCGTTTGCCTGCAGCTGGTCAGCATAGGCAATGTCCTTGGCACCATCGGAAAGATCGGTAGCATCAATGCTTATGTCATAGACCGTAAAGGACAGCTCCTTGTTAACCTCAAGGCCCGTGGTGTCGTTGACAAAGGCCGTTATCTTGTAGTTGCCCTTGTCTCCAAAAGCTGGGCTTCCGTTAATCAGGCCGTTTGAGGCAAAGGCCATGGTGGCAGGCAGGTTGCCCGTGTACCACCACGTATACGGCGATGCTCCGCCCTCGACCTCGAGGAACTCGCTGTAGAACACAAGCTCTGAGGCAGGAGACAAAGGGCTCTCGGTTGTAATGCTCAGGTCGGAGATGGTTATGGCCTTGACCTGCGTGGCTATGGCACCGCTTGCGTCCTCCACCTTCACCCTGAAGGTGCTTGTGCCCTCGATGGTGGGCGTGCCGCTTATGTAGCCCGAGGCCGCGTCAAGTGAGAGGCCCGTTGGCAAAATACCGGCTTCTATGCTCCAGGTGTAGATAAGGTCTCCGCCGTTTGCCTGCAACTGGTCAGCATAGGCAATGTCCTTTGCACCATCGGAAAGATCGATCGGATCAATGCTTATATCGTAGACCGTGAAGGACAGTTCCTTGTTAACCTCAAGGCCCGTGGTGTCGTTCACGAACGCGGTGAACTTGTAGTTGCCCTCGGATAATGCTGGAGGCGTACCGTTTATCAGGCCGTTTGAGGCAAAGGCCATGGTGGCAGGCAGGTTGCCCGTATACCACCAGGTGTACGGTGATGTACCGCCCTCCACCTCAAGGAACTCGCTGTAGAACACTCCCTCTGAGGCCGGGGTGATCGGGTCCTCTGTGGTGATGTTCAGGTCCGAGATGGTTATTGGGAAGACCTCCGTGGCTATGGCCCCGCTTGAGTCCGTGACCTTTATCCTGAAGGTGGTCTTGCCCTGTGTAGTGGGCGTGCCGCTTATGTAGCCCGAGGCCGCGTCAAGTGAGAGGCCAGCAGGCAGCACTCCGGCGTCTATGCTCCATGAGTATATCTCGTCACCACCCAAGGCAACCAGGCCCTGGGAGTAGGCAAGTCCGATCACGCCCGCGGAGAGCGAACCGGTGGTTATCCTTATGTCATAGACCGTGAGCGAGAACTCCTTGTTCACCTCAAGGCCCGTGGTGTCGTTGACGAGCGCGGTTATCTTGTAGTTACCCTTGTCTCCAACAGCCGGGCTTCCGTTTATCAGGCCGTTTGAGGCAAAGGCCATGGTGGCTG
>DAOWET010000079.1 GCA_030638335.1 Nitrospirota bacterium | reverse complement strand
GAAAACTTCTAATCAAAGGCATTTTTATAACGACAATACTAAAAGGGTAAAGACAACGACAAAAAAGGGGGTCCGTGACCCTGCCTCAGCCCCAAAGATCGTCTGTTAATTTGAATTTAGTTGATATTAATGCTACATTCACTGGATGGGCGGCAAAGAGACATGGGCGTTCGTTTTCCTGTTGGGGGTGCTTGTCTTCAACTGGCCGCTGCTGGGGATCTTCGGCAGATCACTGCCCTATATGCTCTATGTTTTATGGGCCATCCTGATATTCTGCATCTGGCTCCTCAACTCCGTTGACAGTGGCGAGGACAACTCCTGATGGTCTCCGGCTTATCGCTTCTTCTGGCCACGGGGGGATACCTCCTCGTTCTCTTCGGCGTAGCGTATTTTGCCCGGTACAGGGCCACGATGAGGAATTCCATAGTCAACAACCCCTGGGTCTATTCCCTCTCGCTTGCGGTCTATTGCACCTCATGGACCTTCTACGGAAGCGTTGGCAAGGCGGCCACAAGCGGACTGATTTTCCTGACCATCTACCTGGGCCCGACACTTATGGCAGTGCTCTGGCGGCCGATGCTTGGCAACGTCATCCGTATTGCGCGGGAAAACCGCATAACGACGATAGCCGACTTTCTTTCATCCCGCTACGGCAACTCCCTGCCCCTTGCCGTCTTGGTCACGGTCGTTGCCTCGGTGGGCATAATTCCCTACCTCGGCCTCCAGTTCAAGGCCATAATATCCACTTTCCTGCTCTTCTCGGGCGCTCAGGAGGGCAGCATGTTCGCAGGGTACGCAGGGTGGGTCGTGACCGTGATGATCGGCCTGTTCGCGGTGATATTCGGCGTGAGGCCGCATTCGGCCTCTGACAAGCACGAGGGACTGGTCTTTGCAATAGCCTTTGAATCCATCGTAAAGCTCCTGGCGTTTCTTGCCATAGGAATTTATGTCACCTACGGCCTCTTTGGAGGCCATGTGCATATCCTCGAGGGTGTGCGCGAGGCAGGATACGAGAGGCTGCTCTCGCTTGGAGGAGAAGGCTCCCCCAGCTATACCGAGTGGGCATCGCTTCTGTTCCTCTCCATGATGGCGATGATGTTCCTGCCCAGGCAGTTCCATATGGCTGTGGTGGAAAACCACGACACGGACCATGTGCGCAAGGCATCGTGGATGTTCCCCCTGTACCTTTTCCTGATCAACATATTCGTCCTTCCGGTGGCGCTTGCCGGACTTCTCCTTGGCGGGGACGTGGCTTCGGCGGACTTCTTCGTGCTCTCTATCCCCCTGCAGTGGGGCCAGGAGGGCCTTGCCTATATTGTGTTCATAGGGGGTTTCTCCGCAGCAAGCGGCATGATAATAGTGGAGAGCCTTGCCATCAGCAACATGGTCATGAACAGCATCGTCACCCCGCTGCTTTATCGCTACAGCCAGCGCAGGGCCTTCCCCCTTGTCATCGCCAACATCAAGAGGCTCGTGATCTGGGGGCTTGTGGTTGCAGGCTATATCTTCGGTGTGGCGGTGGGCGGGTTCTACAGCCTTGTGGACATGGGCCTGAAGTCCTTTGAGGCAGTGACAATATTCGCTCCCGCCTTCTTCTTCGGCCTGTACTGGAAGCGCGGCAACAAGGCAGGCGCAATATCCGGCATCTCCGCGGGTTTCATGATATGGTGTTATACGCTCCTTATGCCAATGTTCATCCGCACCGGCCTGATCGATGCTGACGGCGCATTCGGTTTCATACTGAATTCCAGGATGATGAACCCGGATGCGCTTTTCGGGCTCACGGGCCTTGACCCCTGGACCCACTCGCTGTTCTGGGGGCTTTTCTTCAACGTGGTTTTGTATGCCGGGGTCTCCATTTTCACCCGGCAGGATGCTGAGGATGAGCACCAGGCGCTTATGTTCGTGGACAGGTTCTCTCCCGCAGTGGGCTCCGCGGCAAGCTCCCTGGAGGACATAGAGGACATCCTCGTGGAGTTCGTTGGCGAGGACGGGGCCAGGAACATCGTTGACGGTTTCATAACGAGCCTGAGCGTTGAGAGGGAGGCGCTCACGCGCTCGGACCTCATGATGCTGAGGGAAGAGGCCAGGCGAGCGCTTTCGGGGATGATGGGCTCCGCCATCGCCAGCGTGGTGCTCAAGGAGCGCCTGCCGCATACAGAGGACGAGAGGGAAGAGCTTCTGAGTTCTGTCAAGGACGTGGGCAAGAGCCTGAGGCTCTCGCGCCAGGAACTGGCCTCTGCCAACCGCGAACTGGCCCTTATGAAGGAGTTCAGCGAGAACATTATCGAGAGCCTGCCGCTGGGGGTGGCCACGCTTGATGAGCGCAGGAGGGTGAAGTACTGGAACCACGGCATGGAGCGCATAAGCGGGGTGGACAAGGACAACGCCCTTGGGGAGCCGGCGGACAAGGTGCTCATGTGCATGACCCCCAACCTGGTGTACCCTGATGTCAAGGAAGGCCCTATCTCCTGCACCCGGGGCGAGAGGAGCCTTGACGGGCAGGTGACCCGGCTTACCGGACAGTCCCCGGGCTATGTGGTGGTGCTTGAGGACGTGACCGAGCGCAAGAAGATAGAGGAAGAGCTCATGATCGCCTCCAAGCACGCCAGCATCGGGAGGCTCTCGGCAGGCGTGTCCCACGAGATAGGAAACCCGCTGGCAGCCATCAGCTCCCTTGTGCAGGAACTCCTTGCGGAGGAGACCTCATCGGATGTCAGAAGCTCGCTGGACACAGCCTTGAGCCATGTCAACCGTATCGCGCGAATAGTGCGCGACCTGGGGGACTTCGCCCGCATAACGCCCAGGGAGAAAAGCCCTGCCGATCTGCGCCAGGCCCTTGAGAAGACCCTCTCTCTTGTGCGCTATGACAAGAACTTCAGAGATATTTCCATTGCCACCCGCCTGGAGCCCGTACCCCTGGTGCGCGTGGACCAGGACCGGCTGCAGCAGGTGTTTCTGAACCTGATCCTGAACGCGAGGGACTCCATGCCCGAGGGAGGGGACCTGAGCATCTCCCTTGAGCTCGCTGGTGGAAACGTCCGGTTCGTTTTCGAGGACACGGGAACGGGGATAGACCCGGACATCGCGGACAAGATATTCGACCCCTTCTTTACGACCAAGCGCCCTGCCCAGGGAACGGGGCTGGGGCTGAGTGTAAGTTACAGTATAATAAAAGACCACGGCGGCACCATTGAGTTTGAGAACAGGGCTGCGGGCGCAAGGCGCAGGCAAAAAGGCTCAAGGTTCGTTATCAAGCTCCCCGTGGAGGACGGCCAGCCAGCAGCATGATCTCCGGAGGGAAAGGCATTTGAACGAGACGCTTCTGATAGTTGAGGACGAGGAGACGCTGAGGGAGTCGCTCGGGCGGCTTTTTGAGAAGGCGGGCTATGTGGTGGAGACCGCGGGTTCAGCGGAGGAGGGGTTTGAGAAATCCGCAAAGAGCACCTTCGACGTGGTGGTCTCCGATATCCTGCTCCCTGGCATTGACGGCATCGAGCTCATGGACCGCCTGAAAGAGGCCGAGCCCGGTCAGATATTCATCGTAATGACCGCCTATGCCTCGCTGGACACTGCGGTGCGCGCGCTCAGGGCCGGGGCCTACGACTACATCATGAAGCCGGTGATGCACGAGGAGATCAAGCAGGTGGTGCAGAACTCCCTCAGGGAGCGCCGCCTTCAGAGGGAGAACGTGCTTTTAAGGCGCGAGATAGATACGGACTATGATTTCTCCAGTATCGTGGGCGATTCGCCGAGGCTTCGCTCTGTCATCAATGAGGTAAAGATGGTCTCGGACAGCAGAAGCAACATGCTGATCCTTGGGGAGACCGGCACGGGCAAGGAACTCATGGCGCGCGTGATACATGCCAACAGTTCCAGGAAGGAAATGCCCTTTGTGCCGATAAACTGCTCAGCCATCCCCGAGGCCCTGATCGAGAGCGAGCTTTTCGGGCATGTGAAGGGAGCCTTCACGGGCGCGGTTGACTCAAAGACCGGGCTCTTTGAGGAGGCCTCCGGGGGTACGGTCTTTCTTGACGAGATAGGCGACATGCCAAAGAGCTTCCAGGTGAAGCTCCTGAGGGTTATAGAGGACCTTGAGATCCGGCTTGTGGGAAGCACAAAGTGCCGGACCATTGACATCAGGTTCATCACCGCGACCAACCGTGACCTGAAACAGGCTGTGGCCGAGGGGGTGTTCCGCGAGGACCTCTTCTACCGGATAAACGTGATCGCCGTGGAGATGCCTTCGCTCAAGGAGAGGCGGGAGGACATCCCCGCCCTGAGCCGGCACTTTGTGGAGAAATGCGCTGTTGAGGCCAGAAAGCCGGGGCTGGACATCTCCGGCAACGCCATAGACGTTCTCTCGGGGTATGCCTGGCCCGGCAATATCCGCGAACTGCAGAACGTGATCGAGCGCGCAGTGCTCGTCTGCAACAAGACCCTTATCGGTCCCGAGCACCTCTCGATCAGCGTGCAGGGCTCGGACTCCTTCATGGAGGACGCGGTGCGCAAGGGCCTGTCCATTGACGAATATACCCGTGCCTTTGTGGCCGGTTACCAGGACGGCATGGGCGAGCAGCTGCTTTCCGACCGCCTGGGGATCACACGTAAGACCCTTTGGGAAAAGAGAAAAAAATGGGGCCTCAAGCGTCCATCCTGAGTATTTTCTTTGTTACCTTTTGTAACATCCTCTCGTAACTTTTCGTAACTTTTCGTAACGGAGAGTTTTGTGTCCGGAATATAAGCATTATTTATCCCTCTAGAAGTTACATTGATCTGCCTTAACATTATTCTATTTATTCATCTAGTTACGTGACACTGATCGCATCTGTTCCCAGGGGGGTTGTGACTGTGCAGGCCATGGCACTCAAATTGCTTATATATATACGTGCTTAAAGAAGAAACCATAGATTTTCTTGTAGATGTCCCTCCCTTTGAGACCCTTTCCAGGGAGGAACTGGACGTTTTGATGGAGGACATCGTCCTTGAGTACTATCCAAAGGGAGTGCGGATACTTACCCAGGACGGCCCGCCCAGCCAGTACCTCAGGTTTATCAAGAAGGGCGCTGTCAAGGTCTATCTGGTCTCCAACAACGGTGAGGAGATCGTCATCGACTACCGTAGCGAGGGGGAGCAGTTCGGCCTGGTCTCCGTGATAAGCGGGGACCGTTCGAGGGCCAACATCGTGGCGGTTGAGGACACCATCTGCTACCTCATCTCCAAGGAAAAGATCACAGCTCTCTTCCAGAGCAACCCCGCTGTGAACGAACACTTCATGCGGAGCTTTTTCATAAATTTCATTGACAAGACCCATGACGAGACCAGGCGCCGTTATGTGGGCTTTGGCGAGAGCGAGCGCAGGCTGTTCACCACCACGCTTGGCAGCATAGTGGGCCGCAAGCCGGTCACTGCCGGTGAGGACGTGACGATACAGCAGGCAGCCGCTCTCATGAGCGAAAACAGGGTCAGCTCGGTCATCCTTCTGGAGGCCGCGGGGGCCCCCGTGGGCATAATCACGGACAGGGACTTGAGGGACAAGGTGGTCGCCACAGGCGTTGAGATCAAGACCCCTGCCAGTGCCATCATGAGCAGCCCCCTTATCAAGCTGGACGCTGACGGGTTCTGTTTCGAGGCCCTTCTGAGCATGATGCGCTACAAGATACACCACCTCCTGGTTATGGAGAAGGGGAAGTTCATGGGCGTGGTCACCAACCACGACTTCATGGTCCTGCAGGGCTCATCCCCAACCGTCATCGCCAAGGAGATAGAGAGGGCCACAAGCGGTGAGGAGCTTGCCGCTCTGGCGCCCAAGCTCTACAAGGCAGTGACCGCTCTGGTTTTCGAGGGGGCAAAGGCCACGAATATCGCCGGCCTCATCACAGAGATAGCAGAGAAGATGGTCATCAAGGGCTTCGAGCTCTCAGAGGCCGCCCTGGGGGAGCCGCCAATACCCTACACGGTCTTTCTCTACGGGGGCTCGGGCAGGCGCGAGCTTACCCTCACGCTGAACATAAGGCTTGCCATAATCCATGAGGACACGAACAACACCAAGGTGCTGGGGGCGGCTGAGCAGTATTTTGGGCTCCTGACCGCATCGGTGAACAAGATAATGTCAAAACTCTGTCCGGCCTGCCGCGAGGGTGTGCTGTCTGCCGGGCACATAAAGAGCCTCACCGGCTGGAAGGACCTCTTTGACTCCTGGAAGCACGAGGTGCGCGGCCTTCCCGAGCCGCAGTTCTTTGACATGAGGCACATCAAGGGGAATGAGGACATGGTGGAGGCGCTGAAGGACCACCTGATGACGCTCACCAGCGCCATGGAAGAGATAATGGACCTTCTGGCCGCGGTCACGGTTGCCAACCGCCCGCCGCTCGGGTTCTTCCGGCGTTTTGTGGTGGAGAAGTCCGGCGAGCACCGCAACGAGTTCGACCTCACCCTGAAGGGTCTCCGTCCCATTGTGGATGCGGTCAGGGTCTTCGCGCTTGAGAAGGGCTTCCGCGAGACATCCACCATCAAGCGGCTCCAGCTCCTTCGCGACCGGTACGGGTTCGCATACGCAGAGGACATGATCCAGGCGCTCAATTACCTTGACTCGCTGCTCATCCACCACCAACTGGACCTCATCGAGCGCGGGCTGGAGCCTGATACCTTCGTGAACCCGGAGAAGCTTACGAACATGGAGAAGAACACGCTTCGTGAGATATTCCATCTTACGGCCACCGTGTACGACATACTCGAAAAGAGCTACAGGACGGAGAGGGTTTAGAGGGCGATAATGGTAGGCATGCTTGAGAAGATATTCGGCGGGCAGCGCCACATGGAGCAGACCCCGGCCGTGATGCGCAGCCAGAGGGTCAGGGAGCGGGTGGACATGAACGCCCCTGTGCTGGAGGCGGATTACGTGGCCTTTGACACCGAGCTCACCGGCCTTGATCTCAAGCGCGACTCCATCATCTCCATTGGTGCGATAAAGATGAAGGGCGCGGGCATATACCCGATGGAGACCTTTTACAGCCTCGTGAAGCCAGAGCGCCCGCTCAAGAGCGAGGGCGTGCTTGTGCATGAGATAACCAAGACCGACCTTGAAGACGCCTGCGGGCTGGCCGGGGTGCTGGACGAGTTCCTGGAATTCGTCGGGGACGCTGTGCTTGTGGGGCACTTCGTGTCCATAGACATGAACTTCGTGAACAATGCCTTGAAGAAGCTCTACGGGGTGAAGCTCCAGAGCCCGGCCACGGACACCCACAGCATCCACGACTGGCTCTACGAGAACGATGCGGATTTCGCGCGGCACTACAAGGGCATGACAAGCCGGAAGGACCTGTTCTCCATGGCCAGGCGGTACGGCCTTGGTATGGAAAAGGCTCATAACGCGTTCCATGACGCGTATCTGACAGCTCAGTTGTTCCAGAGATTCCTTTATTTTCTCCCGCCCTGCGGGGTCCATTCCGTAGGGGACCTCGTCTCGGTGGGAAAGATATGAAAAGGGGGTGATCCACAGGGGAGTCGGCGGTAACGATAGTTGGGAAGCAGCTTTAGGGAGAGTATAAACAATTTTTTTTTCACAGAAGGAGGGAAACTTTGACATCAGTTACCTGGTTGTTCATATTTGTCGCCATGTACTGGGCCTATTGTATCTTCTGGGGTATAAAAGGCGCCATGCAGGCCAAGACAGCATCAGATTACTTTATTGCCGGTCGTTCGATACCCATCTGGGTCTTCGTGCTAGCGGCAACGGCGACGAGTTTTTCGGGATGGACCTTCATGGGACACCCGGGTCTCGTCTACACAAGCGGGTTCCAGTATGCTTACGCATCGTTCTATGCGATCACCATTCCATTTACGGGCGTCCTCTTCCTCAAGCGCCAATGGATCCTTGGTAAGCGTTTTGGATTCGTAACACCTGGCGAGATGTTCGCGGAGTACTACCGTTCCGACGCTATGAGGATTCTCACGGTTGTCGTGGCCCTTATCTTCTCGGTCCCGTACCTCGGCGTCCAGCTCCGCGCATCGGGCTTCCTGTTCAACGTCCTCACCGACGGGTGGATGGCCGTTAACCTCGGCATGTGGATGCTCTCAATCGTCGTTATCATCTACGTTGCGTCCGGCGGACTCCGCGCCGTGGCATACGTGGACACTATGCAGTGCCTGCTTCTTGCCGGCGGTATACTTGCCATCGGCCTGATAACCCTGCACTTCGTGGGCGGCTTTGGCGCACTCACGCAGGGCATGGCCAACATGGCTGAGATCGACAAGGTCCGTACTCCGAACGGCTACAGCCACTATATCGCCATTCCGGGCGTGATCCAGTTCGTAAGCGCCGGCGGCAAGGCTGTTGGCGGCGCATGGACCGGCGTGATGTGCCTGACCTACATGTGGGCCCTCATGGGCATCCAGTCAGCACCTGCGTTCTCCATGTGGAGCTTCGCGAACAAGAACCCCCGCCCCTTCGCTCCCCAGCAGGTGTGGGCTTCTTCAGCAGGTATCGGCTTCATCCTCATCATCTTCACCGCCATACAGGGCTTTGGCGCCCACATGATCGGTGCTGACGCGGCAATGCTCGAAGCAGGCTACGCCAAGGACATCCTTAACATCGGCGGCGACATCATGAAGTTGCCGGGCAAGCAGGGTATGGTCGTACCGGCCCTCATTAACCTGCTTAAGGATTCGGCTCCCTGGTTCGTCGGCCTCCTGGCCGTTTGCGCCCTGGCAGCCATGCAGTCAACCGGTGCTGCCTACATGTCCACGGCCGGCGGCATGCTGACCCGTGACCTGTACAAGCGGTTCCTGAACCCCAACGCAAGCCACAAGACCCAGAAGCTCTTTGGCCGTATCGGCGTTGTGATCATCGTTCTGGCAGCCCTGTTCGTTGCGACCCATGCCACGGACGCCCTCGTGCTCCTGGGCGGTCTCGCAGTGGCCTTTGGTTTCCAGATGTGGCCCGCACTGATCGGCGTTTGCTGGTGGCCATGGCTTACCCGCCGCGGCGTAACCGTGGGCCTGGTACTCGGCCTTATCGCCGTTGTCTGCACCGAGAAGATCGGTGTGTCATGGTTCGGTATCACCGCATGGGGCCGCTGGCCTCTGACCATGCACTCGGCTGCCTGGGGCATCTACTTCAACTTCGGCGCGGCTATCCTTATCTCCGCTTTTGCGCAGGATAAGGAAGCAACCGAGCACAGGATGAAGTACCACAACTTCCTGAGAGAGCATGCCAGCCTTCCCGCATCCAAGCAGGGTCTGAAGCCCGTTGCATGGATCGTGACGCTGGTATGGTTCTTCTTCGGCGTTGGCCCTGGCGCCGTCATCGGCAACACCATCTTCGGCAACCCCAACGATCCCACCACCTGGGCCATCGCTGGCATGCCGTCAATCTGGGTCTGGCACATCATCTGGTGGGCCCTTGGAGTAGGCATGATGTGGTTCCTCGCCTACAAGATGGAGATGTCCACGATGCCTGAGACCGAGATCACAGCGCTTGTGGATGACATCGGTGACGTGAAAGTGGCACGTATGGACGTAGACGCACCCTAAGACCTTGCGGTCTTGAGGTTTTACCGGGGTCCCGGCCGCGCTTGCGGTTGGGGCCCCGGATTCTTTATTCTCTAATGGGAGAGAAAATTGTACGAACTCTGGTATGGCATATCATCAATAGTCCTGGGGGTGGCATTGTTCGTCCCTGTAAGAGGGATCATATACAGCATGTCCTATAACCGCTTTGTGGCCAAGAGGAAGAAGCACCCCACGGATGACGAGGCCAAGGCACTCAAGAAAAGAAGTGGGATCGTAGCCGGCATAATAGCGGTGACTTTTGCGTTCGTATTTGCCAAAGTGATAATGTTCAAATATTTCGGGGCAGCGGGGAGGTAGCAGATGGCGTGGGATGAGAAGAAAACCCAGGCGGTTATTATGCTGCTGGTGATGACCGGCATCTTCGCCTTCATATATTACTGGCGCGTGGGAAGCGTTGACAAGACCGGGGAATATAACGTCAGGGTGGGCAACTACCGCCTTACTGACGGGGTTTACGACCAGGCCCTGAGCGAGTTCGAGAAGGCCCTTGAGTTTAACCCGGAGAACGTTAACGCGCACTTTGGCATGGCCATCGCCTACATGCAGCAAGAGGACAGCGCCGCAGCATTTGAGTGGTACGCGAAGACCCTCTCCATGGACAGCGAGTACGCCCCGGCATATGCCAACAGGGGGATGCTCAACGACAGGCTTGGCCGTTATGAAGAGGCGCTTGAGGATTACAAGCAGGCCCTCAGGCTCGACCCGGATATAGCCAAGGGGCCGGGCAAGCTCTGGCGCTTCATGCGCAATATAAAGGAAAAGCCCTCTTCCATATATGACAGGGCCGTCTACATCCAGAAGCAGCTGAAGCTCCCGCCCGAGAAACGGCTCTTGAGGGTTGTTTCAGAGGACGAGAAGCAGCGGATGTATAAATACAAGAAAAAGTAAGACGGCCTACGGGCCTGATGCAATGCATCTACTGCAGAATAAGCCACTCGACGTATAGGGATACGACTTCGTGTCTTCTTCTTTGTATCTACATCACCTCAGACCCGTATGCCTCCGTCAGACAAGCAAACTTTCGCTCAACTAATGAAAACTGCTAATTAAAGGCTCTTCAAGGTCAATGATCTAATGGGAAAAGACCAAAGACACCGCACCCCAACCCTGAATTCCTCGGCCAGGCGCGCGAACTTTCCTTTATAGAAAAAAAGAAGAACAAGAAACTGAAAGCGTATAACGGGCTCGGAATGTAGTAGATTCGAGGCGCGGTGCGCGAAGGCGTACTAGGGTACGTCGAGCGTGCCGCAACAAAGAAGATGCTGCATGCCCGTGCCCGTTAGATTACTAGTTCGCCGAATTCAGAGGCTAGAAAGCCTTTTAGCATGGTGGTGGATTTGAAGGCGCGCTTGAGCACGTCCTTTTCCCTGGGGGAGAGCTTGTTCGGGTCCATGTAGGTGTTTATCTCCTTGCCCGCAAGGTGCTTGGAGACCTGAGTGTTCAACGCGAAATGCAGAAGCAGCCGGTATGAGGCCTCAAAATACTCCCCATCATCAGGATGTATGAAACCCCCGTCCACCAGGGCCTCTATGCGTTTGAGGGTGCTGGTGGCCCGAATTCTGTGCTGCAGCGCAAGAATACGCACCGCCTCCACCATGAATATGAGCCCGCTTTTCTTTACATCCATACTGCCGTGGTGCGGGCCGCTCTTTTCGGTTATGAATCCTCCCAGAAGCCCGGTGGGCACCTTGTGGTGTCCCTCCTCCTCGTGCAGTATCCTCAGGGCCTCGTGGTGCTTTGAGAGCTCGCTGAAGGCATAGTCCATCATCTCGTAAAACAGGGACGTGTCCCCGTATATGGGGATGGAATCAAAGAGCACGGTGATGAAGCGCGTGAGGTTCAGCACCTGTGCGTTCATCCAGTAGGATATCTGCACCTTCCACTCCGAGAGGCTCTTTCGCCAGGTGGGGTTCACGCTCATGATGTAACCCGGGCACCAGGAATATCCTATGTCCACGAGCATGTTCGAGAACTCGCTTGTAAGCTCCATGTAGTACTGGCTGTACTGGGTCACGCCGTCTGCGCTGTCGGCTATTATCATGCCGTGGTCCTGGTCCGTGACGAGGAGGTTCTCCATCCTGCCGTGGCTTCCGGTCAGAAAGAGGCAGCAGCCCGAGGGTGGCTCCCCAAGCCTCTCAAGCGTGAGCTCGAAGGCCCTGCGGTGTATGTCCTGGTTGATGAGCGAGATCATGTTGACCACGCTGTAGGCGCGCACCCCGATGGCCATCTTTCGTGCCGCGAGCTCTGGCAGCTTCTCCCTTGTTTCACGGAGGTCTGCCGTATCACAGGCGCTTGATATGCTCTCCACAAATGTCATTGGCTCCGGGTAGCGGAGCTTCAGAAGCTGCCTCAGCGTCACTATCCCCACAGGCCGGCCCTCCTCCAGCAGAGGAAGGTGCTTTACCCCCTTTACACTGAGCACGCTCAAGGCCCTGTATACGCTGTCGTCGGGGTTCAAGGAGACGGGGTTTCTGGTCATGACGTCCTCGACCCTGACGGTCTCGCTGGTGGCCCCGTCGCGCACAACAATGCGCTTTATGATGTCCCCCGCGGTGAGTATCCCAAGGAGTTGCCCGCTGTCACCCACGACCATGGAGCTTGTGGTCTTGTTCTCCACTATGCGCTTTGCGACCGGATTTACCATTTCCCGCGGGCCGCAGGTTAGCAGGCGCGTGACCATCACGTCGCGGAGGGCCTCGCCGTACTGGAAGCTGTCAGCTTCTTTGAGGGCCTCCTGCCGAGCCTTGAGCTTGTTTAAGGATGTTATGTCGATTACGGCTTTTCTCATTGATTGTCATATATTTGTATCACATGCAGGGGTTTACTGCAAACATTTCATTATGCACCTGCATGGCGTTGGTCTGTTTTTCAGCAGTCAAAGCAGCTGTTTTTGACGAAGACCTTGGTGAAGAATCTTCAGAATGTTACTAAATGTAACGTGGAGCCGTAACCATTCGTAACAAGAACCCCCCTGTTTCACCTATAAGAGGTGCTAATAAGCCTATTAACTAATTTGCTAATTCGGGAACGCATTGTTTTTTAAGCGTAATGTAATGGTATTTTGCTATGGTTGGCAAGTGATCCATGTATCAGGTATCAATGGCATCTTACTTGCTTTGCATAGTACTTGGTATATACATGTAGTTATGCACAGGAATTCAAACCAGATGATTTTTGAGATCGCGTGAGAGAAAAGGAGGATCAAAGATGTCTGACAAGGGAATTTCAGTCTTACAGGGCGAGGGGAAGCTTTTCCCGCCAGATCCGGAATTTCAGAAACAGGCCCATATCAAGAGCCAGGCCGAGTACGAGGAGATGTACAAGCGCTCGGTGGACGACCCTGAGGGTTTCTGGGGGGAGCAGGCCGAGAAGAACCTCGACTGGTTTAAAAAATGGGACAAGGTGCTTGAGTGGGACTTCCGCAAGCCCGAGATAAAGTGGTTCCAGGGCGGCAAGCTCAACGCCTCCTATAACTGTCTTGACCGCCACCTCGAAAAGAGGGGCAACCAGGCCGCCATCATATGGGAAGCGGATGACGGCGACTACAAGACCTATACATACCGCCAGCTACATCGCGAGGTGTGCCGTTTTGCCAACGTCCTCAAGAAAAATGGCGCAAAGAAGGGCGACAGGATAACCATCTACCTGCCCATGATCCCGGAGCTTGTGATCGCCATGCTGGCCTGCGCCCGCATTGGCGCGATCCATTCCATCGTCTTTGGCGGGTTTTCATCAAACGCTCTCAGGGACAGGATCAACGACTGCCAGTCTTCACATATGATAACTGCTGACGAGGGAATCCGCGGCGGAAAGAAGGTCCCCCTCAAGACAAGCGGCGATGTCGCTGTTGAGGAATGCCCCACTATCAAGACCGTGGTCGTGGTCAAGCATTCCATGGGCGACATTCCCATGAAGGATGGCCGCGACGTTTGGTACCACGAAGAAATGGCTGCCGACGATATCTCAAACGAGTGCGCACCGGAGGAGATGGACGCGGAAGACCCGCTCTTCATCCTCTACACCTCCGGCTCCACGGGCAAGCCCAAGGGCGTGCTCCACACCACCGGCGGCTACATGCTGTATACGAACATGACCTTCCGCTACATCTTTGACTACCAGGAGGGCGAGACCTGGTTCTGCACAGCCGACATCGGCTGGGTCACCGGGCACAGCTACATCACCTACGGCCCGCTCAGCAACGGGGCCACCTCCCTCATGTTCGAGGGCGTGCCCACCTACCCCGACGCCGGCAGGTTCTGGCAGATAGTGGAGAAGCACCAGGTAAACGGTTTCTACACAGCGCCCACGGCCATCAGGGCCCTCATGCGCTCGGGCGAGGAGATCCCCCAGAAGTACTCAATGAAGAGCCTCAAGATCCTCGGCTCGGTGGGCGAGCCTATCAACCCCGAGGCCTGGGACTGGTACCACAGGAACGTTGGCAAGGGCAAAGTGCCTATTGTTGATACATGGTGGCAGACAGAGACCGGCGGCATCCTCATCACCGGACTTGCTGGCGCTACAACGCTCAAGCCAGGAAGCGCAAACAAACCCTTCTTCGGCGTAAGGGCTGTTGTGCTCAACGACAAGGGCGGGAAGGCCCCTGCGAACGAGGGCGGCAAGCTCTGCATAGAGTTCCCGTGGCCGGGTATGATCCGCGGCACTTACGGCGACCCCGAGCAAAAACGCGTGAAGGAAGTCTACTTCTCTGACTACGACAACATGTACTTCTCGGGCGACGGCGCGCGCGTTGACGATGATGGCGATTTCTGGCTCATGGGCCGCCTTGACGACGTTATCAATGTCTCCGGCCACAGGATGGGCACGGCTGAGGTGGAAAGCGCACTTGTGAGCCACGCAAAGGTTGCCGAGGCAGCGGTGGTGGGCTACCCGCATGAGATCAAGGGCGAAGGCATCTACACCTACGTCACCCTTATGGCTGGCGTTGAGCCCTCGGACGACCTGAAGAAGGAACTCGTCGGCCACGTGCGTAACGAGATCGGCCCCATCGCGACCCCGGACAAGATGCAGTGGGCTCCTGGGCTTCCAAAGACCCGCTCGGGCAAGATCATGAGGCGAATACTTCGCAAGATCGCCCATGGCCAGGTTGGTGCGGATGACCTTGGAGATACCTCCACTCTTGCGGACCCAGCTGTTGTGGACGATTTAATTAAGAATAGGCTGGGCGGCTGAGGTACTGCATCTACAGCACCTCAGTAACTCTTGAGGGTTTAGTAGACGTAGCAGAAGATTAAGAAAACAGGAGGCCGTCTCCCATACGGGGGCGGCCTCTTTTATTTGTTATAAGAACATGCAATAATAAGTAGGTCGAAGTTATTTCCATGGAGGTCAATGATATGGCTAATTTAGAAATAGACAGTTTCAAGCTCGATAAGGACAAGGCGCTGCTGGTTGTGGTGGACATACAGGAGCGGCTTGCGGTCATGATGAAAAAGCGCAAGAAGGTGGAGGCAAACACCACTATCCTTATAAAGGCCGCTGAGATAGTGCACATCCCCATTATCGTCACCGAGCAGTACCCCAAGGGCCTTGGGCCAACCACCGACCATGTGAAGGAAGCGCTCTCATCTTACAAGCCCATAGAAAAAATAGACTTCTCCTGCTGCGGTGAAGACAATTTTATCTCCGCTGTTAAAGAGACCGGGCGCACGCAGGTAATACTCTGCGGCATGGAGACACATGTGTGCGTGTGGCAGACATGCCTTGGGCTATTGGACCGTGGCTATATCGTCCACCTGGCGGGTGACGCCGTATGTTCAAGGAGCAAGGACAATTATCTCGCGGGCGTGGGGCTTATGCGGGACGCGGGCGCGGTCATCAGCTCTACCGAGACCGTCTGCTTCCAGCTCCTTGTGCGCGCGGGCACGGACGAGTTTAAGAAAGTTTCCAAGTTGGTGAAGTAGAAGCGTAAGCTTACCTGAAAATAGACAGTTTAATAGAAGAGTTTTCAGCAGCAGGTCTTCTTGTATTTATGCTGAACACTTTATGAGTAGACAGTTCGGGTCGTGGCGACCTATTAAAACCAGCCCGTGGCTGGCCTAGCCCGCTGAGAGAACCACGAGTATGAAACCCGCAAGCATGAGCGAGGCCCCGGCAATGCGCTCCTTTATATTGCGCTCCCTGAAGAAGAAATATCCGAGCAAAACCCCAAAGAGCAGGCTCGTGCGCTTGACCGAGACCATGTAGGCCACCTCTGTCATGCTCACGGATATCACATGGGCCAGCAAGGAGACGAATATGAGAGCACCTGCAAGCATGAGCATCTTTGCGCCCCTGGCAGATGGCACGCGCACCTGTCTGAGACCGATGGGGGCGTAGGCCACGGAGAAGACCGTAAAGTACACGGCCCCGAAGAACAGGGGCGAGGAGTTGTTGATGCCCACCTTTATCATGGTGGCGGTCACCGCGTAGATAAGCGAGACCACGAGCATCATGGAGGAGCCGCGCTCGCGCCCAATGGCACGCAAGGGTCCCAGGATGCCGCCCTTGGTATGATGCCAGATGTGATGAATGTTAAGCATGTAGCTGCCCCCGGCAATGAGCACTATGCCGAGTATGCCCTGTGCCGATACCATCTCGCCTGCGAACACGAACCCCGTGGCGATCACGAACACGGGGGTGAAGGCCAGAAAGGGAAGGGTGAGGCTCATGGGGGAGACCTTTAGCGCCCGGGTGTAGAGGAATGTTGCAACCACCTCGAAGGGGATGCCTATGGCAAGGGCTATGTAGAAACCCGGCCTTATCTCGGGTATGCCGGCTATAAAGGCCAGCACCGAAAGGGGCAGGGCGGCAAGGGCCACACGGAGCCAGCCCGAGAGGTACTCGCCCGTGCCCTCGTGCATTGCGCGCTTTATGACCGTGTCCGAGGCCGCAAGGCAGAGGGCGCATAGCAGCGTTATGGGGACCCATAGGGGCATCAGGACCTCTTACTCCGTGCAGACAGCATAATGGTATTCTACTTGTTTCCCAAAGTAATGAGGTTGCAGCCATGGTTTTATCCATTAGTTGCGATAAAAAACAGCTTTTGATTAGCAGGTCAGATGCTGTATCAAATTGAGTTTCATTCTCATCCAGGTCTCATTTCTGTATGAAGGCTTGAAACACTGTCAGAATGGACGCAGATCAGACCTGGCCCTGTAATATGCCGGGGAATATACATATTTGAAAAGTTACAAAATCCCTTTGGTACTCAATGCTTCAGGCGCGGCGCGCGGAGAAGGACTTCTTCTTGCGCATGGACGAAAAATATATCGCAAAGAACGCGGGTTACGTCCGGCAGGCAGAGAAGACCGCCTGGAAGACGTCAGAGGACATGCAGGAAGGCAGCAGTGCGATAAAAGAGCAGCAGATCCAGACGCGGGCAGGGCCATTATGGTGCTGCCCGCGTTTATTATGCCATTGCACACCCTGAGCATACCCTTTGCATACCTTGAACATACAACGGGCTGCTATGTTTGCAATTTATTAATATTATTGATACAATATCATCTGGATACTTATCGGATGTTGACTGAAAAGAGTGGGCTGCCCACTCTTTTTTTTAGGTGTGATTATGGACGCAATACAGGAAAAACTTGTTGCCCTGGCCGGAGAAGTTGGCGAGAATCTCGGCTATGAGGTGGACGATCTGGAGCTTCTGGGAGGCGATGGACGGCAGCTGCTGAGGATAATCATTGACACCCTCGGCAACAAGGCCGGCGACACTCCCGGGGACCAGCCAGGTGAATACAGCGGGATCACGATGGATGACTGCGCGGCCTTCAGCAGGGACTTAAGCGCACTGCTGGACGTGGAAAACCCCATAAAGGGGCGATTTACGCTGGAGGTATCAAGCCCGGGGCTGGACAGGCTGCTTAAAAAGCTCAGTCACTATGAGAAGAACCTGGGCAAGCTCGTCAGGGTAGTGCCCAGGCAGATGGTAGCTGGCAGGAACTTCCTTGTGGGGAGGCTCCTTGAGGTGGACGAAGAAGCCATAAGGCTTTCTGTGGAGGGGGAGGACGTAGTCATCCCCCTTGATATGGTGAAGAAAGCAAGGCTGGAGCTGGAGATATAGTATGTCAAAAGAACTGATGTTATTGATAGACCAGATCAGCAGGGACAAGGGCCTCCCCCGAGGCGTCCTGCTTGAGGCCATCAGGAGCGCTCTGCTCTCCGCGGCCAAGAAAAAGTACGGGGGCAAGGAGAACCTTGGCCTCGACATAGACGAGAAGACCTTCGAGATCAACCTCTATGAGTTTAAGAACGTGGTGGAAGAGCCCGAGGACCCCGAGGCGGACATAACCCTGGAGGAGGGGAAGAAGCTCGACCCCGAAGTGGAGATCGGCGGGCAGATAATCATCCCCATGGTGTTCCAGGACTTCGGGCGCATAGCAGCTCAGACTGCCAAGCAGGTCATCTTCCAGCGCGTGCGCGAGGCTGAGCGCGATATCATTTACAACGAATACAAGGACAAGGTGGGCGAGATGGTAAGCGGCACTGTGATGCGCCGCGAAAAGGGCGCCTACTACGTCAACATCGGCAAGACCGACGCCATACTGGCAAACCGCGACACCCTCGTTGGAGAGTCCCTGAAGCGCGGCGACATGGTCAAAGGCCTTATAGAGGAGATACGCAACACGAGCAAGGGCCCGGCCATAGTCATCTCGCGCACCAAGCCGGAGTTCGTGTCCGAGCTGTTCAAGATGGAGGTCCCCGAGATCGCAGAGGGCCTTGTGAAGATCAAGGACGTGGTCAGGGAGCCCGGCGAGAGGACCAAGATAGCGGTCTACTCCACCACTCCGTCGGTGGACCCTGTGGGAGCGTGTGTTGGCATGAAGGGCACCCGCGTGCAGAGCATAGTGCGCGAGCTCCGGGGAGAGCGCATAGACATCATCCCCTGGATAGACGACCTCCGCATGCTTATCGCAAGGGCTCTGAGCCCGGCCACCATAGAGCGCGTGGGCATCGTGGAAGAGGACAAGACCGCCATGGTGGTTGTGGCTGACCAGCACCTCTCCGTGGCCATAGGCAAGAAGGGCCAGAACGTGCGCCTTGCCATGAAGCTCACCGGATGGGACATCGACATCATGAGCGAGACCGAGTACTCGAAGCTCAAGATGGAGGAGGCGGATCAGGTGTTTGCCGGTTCCGGCGAGGCTCAGGACGCACAGGACGAGGGCGAGGCCGCAGAGGACGAACTTGCTGATGAGGCTGCGGAGGCCCCTGAGGAAGCAGAAGAGACTCCCCTCGCGGATGCCGGCGATGGTGCATCTGATGAAGGCGAAGTTGACGGGGAACCTGGTGAACCAGAGGAGCCTGATGAGCCAAAGGAACCAGAGGCCTAAGCGGCTCCTTCCTTAATTTAAGATGGGCCGGGATCTATCATCCCTTGATATAACAGTGCTAAAGGGCGTGGGCCCCAAGGTCCGTGACCTTTTGAACAAACTTGGCATCCTCAACATCAGGGATGCCCTCACTCACCTTCCCTTCAGATACGAAGACCGCAGGGACATCTCCGAGATGATCAATGCCTCTGACGGAGCTGTGCAGAACTTCATCGGCAAGGTGGTTTCCTCGGAACTCCTTGACCTCTCACAAGGTGGAAAGCCGGTAAAGTACGACCCAAGGGGGTCACGGACCCCTTTTAGAGGGCGTGGTCGTGGGGGCAGGAGCAGTCTGCTTGTTGAGGCAGTTGTGAACGATGGCACCGGGCTTATAAAGTGCAAATGGTTCAACCAGCCCTGGCTTGCGGGCAAGCTCAGGAAGGGCGCGAAGGTATTTGTCAGCGGGAAAGTTAAACGTACCCGATGGGCGCCGCACTTTGAGATAGACAACCCTGTGTTCGACCTTATTGATGAAAAACCTGAAAAGCTTGAAACAAATGAAAAAGGTAAAGAAAAAGCCCTCCGTGAGGGCCAGGTCATCCCCGTGTACTTGAGCACGGAGGGCATTACACCCAAGAAACTAAGGAGCATTATCCTGGGCGCGCTTGAGGGCTATGGCGCGGAGATAGAAGACGAGATACCCGCGGATATTTTAAAGCGGCAAGGGCTGCCCGGACTGCGCGAGAGCGTTCGCGCTGTGCATGAGCCACCTGAGGACGCTGACATCGGGGCCATGAACCGTGTGGCTACCCCTTGGCAGCGGAGGCTTATCTTTGGGGAGTTCTTCATGCTGGAGGCAGGGCTTGCCATATTACGGCGCGGGCGGAAGGTGCAAAAGGGCATTGCCTTTAAACCGGTTGAGGCCGGGCTCGTGAACCGGCTGATGGGCGAACTCCCATTTGAGCTTACCGGAGCACAGCTTAATACGCTAAGGGCTGTGTTTGACGATATGTCCCTGCCCGTGCCCATGAACAGGCTCATGCAGGGCGACGTGGGTTCGGGTAAGACCATAGTCGCTCTTCTGTCCATGCTCCGCGCTGTGGAGTGCGGGCACCAGGCCGCTATTATGGCTCCCACCGAGATACTTGCGGAACAGCATTATATAAACATCCACAAGCTCCTTGAGGGCCTTGGGGTGCATGTTGTCCTCCTTACCGCTTCGAGCAAGAGCGGGCTCAAAGAGATCGAAAACGGTGAGGCGCAGGTTGTTATAGGAACCCACGCTCTTATTCAGGAGGGTGTCAGTTTCAAGGCGCTGGGGCTTGCGGTGATAGACGAGCAGCACCGCTTTGGCGTTATGCAGCGGGCCATGATCAAGAAGAAGGCAACGCTAAAAAACCCTGACGTGCTTATCATGACCGCGACCCCTATTCCGCGCACGCTATCGCTCACGCTTTACGGTGACCTCGACTACTCTGTAATAGACGAGCTGCCGCCTGGCCGCACTCCTGTAAAAACAACCTCCCACGCGCCTGATGAAAAAACCCGCGTGTATGAGGCCATCAGGGACGGGGTTGGCTCGGGCGGGCAGGTATATGTGGTCTACCCCATGATAGAGGAGACGGAGAACTCTGATCTCAAGAGCGCCGTGACCGGGCTTGAGGCCCTCTCAGGCATGTACCCGGAGATGAAGGTACGGATGGTGCACGGGAAGATGCGCACCCAGGAAAAGGAAGAGGTCATGGCGGGATTTAAGGCGGGCGAAATTGATATACTGGTCAGTACCACAGTGATCGAGGTGGGGGTGGACGTGCCTGACGCATCGCTCATGGTCATTGTTAACTCAGAGCGGTTCGGCCTGGCGCAGCTCCACCAGCTTAGAGGGCGCGTGGGGCGAGGCAGGAGGGAGTCAAGGTGCATGCTCCTCTACGGAGGCCCCCTTGGCGAAGAGGCGGCACGCAGGATAGAGGTCATGTGCTCAACGAATGACGGGTTCAGAATATCGGAGGTAGACCTTGAAATTCGGGGCCCCGGTGAGTTCCTTGGCACCAGGCAGTCGGGGATGCCGGACTTAAAGGTGGCTAACCTTTTAAGGGACGCCCGTGTGCTTGAGTATGCAAGACGCGAGGCATTTGCTCTCATAGACAAGGACCCCGGCCTCTCGGCGCACCCCGGGCTCAAGCAGGAGCTTGAGAGGTTCTGGCGGGGCAGGGTGGAACTCTTTGGAACCGGTTGATAGTCATCTTTCTTGTAAGGAGGAATACATATGCTGGTCATGATACGCCAGAGGCTGCGCCAGGGGATGGAGAAGCTCAGGTGGTATGCTGAACTCATAGGCCAGAGGGTGAAGGCCGAGTCAGCCCTGATAGGCCTGCTTGGGCAGGCCCACGACCTTGAGGGCAGGAGAGACGAGGCCGCATCTCGTATTGGCTACAGGCTCCTTGAGCTTTGGGAGGCTGAGGGCGTCAATCCTTACGAGGACCCGCAGGTTGCCGAGGCGCTTACAGAGATACGTGATCTGGATGAGGAGATAGCCGGGCTCAAGGAACAGGCAAGCCTTGTGAGCGAGGTCGAGGCGTGAGCCTTGAGCTTTTATTTGTAGCTCTTGTGGGCCTTGCCATAGGGTCCTTCCTGAACGTCTGCATCCACCGCATGCCCCGGGGCGAGTCCATAGTGCACCCGCCCTCGAAGTGCCCGGGCTGTGGCGCCTCCATACGCGCGTGGGACAACGTGCCGGTGCTCAGTTACCTGATACTCGGGGGGAAGTGCAGGTCTTGCAAGAGTCCCATCTCCATGAGGTATCCCCTGGTTGAGGCATTGAACGCTGTGCTCTGGGTGCTTGTTTATCTTAGGTTTGGCACAGGGTGGCACCTGCCGGTGCTGCTGGCATTCGTGTCCTCTCTTGTTGTCATCACATTTGTTGACCTTGATTTCCAGATAATCCCTGACAGGATCGTACTGCCCTGGATAGTGATCGGGCTGGTGGCCGGGGCCACTGTATTGCCTGACCCGTTCCTGCGGGCCGAGCCCCTGGGGTGGGCCAACTCCCTGATCGGTGCTGGCGCCGGGTTTGTGCTGTTTCTGGTCATCGTGATAGCGAGCCGGGGCGGCATGGGCATGGGGGACGTGAAGATGATGGGCATGGTGGGCGCGGTACTGGGGTGGAAGGGAGTTTTGCTTACGACCTTTGCCGGTAGCGTCACCGGCGCACTGGCAGGCGGGCTTCTTATCCTGTTTAGGGGAGGGGGCAGGAAGACCAAGGTCCCCTTCGGCCCTTTCCTGGCCCTTGCCTCCCTGATCTCACTGTTGCTTGGCCAGGAACTCCTCAGGTGGTACATGCATGGAAGACTATAGCGGAATTCTGATGATGTTCGCCTTCCTGCTGCTCCTTGTGGCGGGCGTGGTGGTCTATGCCGTCCTGAACCTGTACCTGAGGCTCAGGCGTGAGGCCCGGCAGCGCGAGGATTCAAGCCCGGTGGGCTTTGTTGTGGATACCTTCCAGGGTCTGGTTGCCCAGCTCAAGGAAAAGGAGCGAGAGCTTGAACAGCTCAGGCAGGCTGCCGAAGCCCGCGCCGACATTACCGAGGAGTACAACGAGAACATCCTCCAGAGCGTGCATAGCGGAGTGGTCAGCATGGATGGGAATTGGAGCATCGTAAAGGTCAATGCCGCTGCAAAGAGCATGCTGGGGCTTGAAGAGGATGCGTTTGAGGGCAGGGACGGGCGGGAGGTGCTGTCTCCGATAATCTCCGGGCCTAAGGCCGGGCAAGCCCCTGTGGAGCGGGTCATGCGCGGGGAGCGGGCCTATACTACAGGGGCTGGCAAACGGCTATGGCTCGGGTACTCGCTTACACCGCTTATGGACAAGGAAGGTCTTGAGATAGGGCACACGCTCGTGTTCACGGACCTCACGGAGCTCCGGGCCCTGGAGGCCCAGAGCGCGCTCAGGGCCAGGCTCTCAAGCCTTGGCGAGATGGCCGCGGGCATTGCCCATGAGCTCAGGAACTCCATGGGCGCAATATCGGGATATATGAGGCTGCTTGAGAAAAGGTCTGATCCGGAGTCAGCCGGCACACTGCATAAGGTCTCAGCCGAGGTGGCGGTGATGGACCGCATAGTGAGCGACTTCCTTTCATTTGCAAGGCCCGGGGAATCGAAGCTCGATGACCTGGACCTTGTGTTTCTTGCCAGGGAGTGTGTAGAGGCCTTTGTGCCGGAGGACGGGCCTGTGAAGGTGGAGGTTGCGGTGGAGGCGCCGGAGGATGTGCGTGTGAGGGCTGACGAGGTGCTTTTGAGGCAGATGTTCGCCAACCTTATACAGAACGCCCTGCATGCAACTTCAGATGGAGGCAAGGTTACGATAGCTGTTTCAAGTGAAGGGGAA
The DNA here is from genome assembly GCA_030638335.1 of Nitrospirota bacterium. Classification (GTDB taxonomy): domain Bacteria; phylum Nitrospirota; class Thermodesulfovibrionia; order Thermodesulfovibrionales; family JdFR-86; genus DAOWET01. The sequence goes on along the minus strand of DAOWET010000079.1, from coordinate 10,904 downwards.
AAAGCCGTGCTGAGGATATCAGACACGGGCCACGGCATGGACCCCGCGATCATCGACCGCATCTTCGACCCCTTCTTCACCACCAAGGACAAGGGCACGGGCCTTGGGCTTGCCATAGTCCACAGGATCGTCACCAGCTTGGGGGGCACGGTGGATGTGGCGAGCTCTCCTGATGGCACCACCTTTACCCTCACCTTTTCGGCTTCCTGAGAGGCAGCCGCCCCGTCTGCTTGACAAACCCCTCCTGATTCAGTAGAATTTAATTAATCAGATAAGTAAGAAAAATCAGAATGAATGGACAGGAGGCCGGGTTTACATGTCTGGGAAAACCGCGAACAATGCTGAGCAGGGCATCTGCAACGTAGAGGCAATAGTAAGCGTGGACGAGCGCGGCCAGATGGTCCTGCCAAAGGACCTGAGGACCCGTTCCGGGATAAAGGCCGGGGACAAGTTCGTGCTGGTGAGCTGGGAGCGGGACGGAAGGCTCTGCTGCATAACGCTCATGAAGGCTGATGAGCTTGCAGGAGCGGTCAAGGGCGCGATAGGCCCGCTGATCAATGGAATAACAAAGGCCCGATGATATGGATAAAATAACCTCTAGCTGTTGCGATGACAAAAATGAGTCCGCAGGGGCGTCCTGCTGCCCTCCAAAGGCCGCGGTTCCTGGCCTGACAATGCTCGATGCCTCCTGTGCAGTACCTGAGAAAAAACTTCCCTCATTTGCCGAGGGGTGGGTATCTACCCCTGGCGGGGATATCCCGCGCGTGCGCACGGAGCTTGACAGCGCTGACAGGCGCGGGGCGATAAAGAGCAGGTTATCAAACTTCAGAATGAGTTTTACGGTTGAGCCCGGGCTTTATGCCGTGGGCAACCCTGATCACAACAGCGAGGTAATTCTCAGCGCCAATTATAAATTGAGTTTTGACCATTTAAGGCGCGAGCTTGCTGGCCTTGACCTCTGGATCATTGTTCTGGACACCTTGGGCATTAACGTATGGTGCGCGGCAGGAAAGCGCACATTCGGCACGGATGAGATAATCAAAAGGGTAAAAGAAGCGGGGCTCTCGGAGATGGTTTCCCACAAAAGGCTTGTGTTGCCGCAGCTTGGTGGGCCGGGAGTGCAGGCCCATGAGGTGAAGAAGTCCACGGGCTTCCGCGTGCACTACGGGCCTGTTCGTGCCGCTGACCTTCCGGCCTATCTTGAGGCAGGGCTTGAGGCGACCGCTGGCATGAGGAAGGTGGAATTTCCATTCAGGGACCGCATTATTCTGACGCCCATGGAGCTTATTCCCTCGCTTAAGTACTTTCCCGTGTTTGCGCTTTTTATTCTGGTGGCCTTCGGGCTTAAGAAAGAAGGGATAATATTTGCAGACGCAATTATTGGAGGATGGCCCTTTGTGCTTTTAGGGTTCATGGCTGCAATTTCAGGGGCAGTGCTCACCCCGGCGCTTCTGCCATGGATACCCTTTAGAGGGTTTGCACTCAAAGGGCTTTTAACGGGGTTATTTATTACCTTCATTTTAGTCGAGTACGCGGGCATAGATGCATTTCAGAGTTCCATGCTGTTAAGGGCCACGGCCTACGCATTGTTTCCGGTGATCAGCTCGTACATAGCTTTGCAGTTTACGGGTTCAACCACATATACGAACATGTCCGGGGTCCACAGGGAACTAAAGTATATACTGCCTGTGTATCTGGTTGCCGTGGTATCGTCTCTGGTGCTGCTTGCTGTTTATAAGCTTGGACAGCTTGGATAATGAGAGGGTAAGGTATGAAATATCTATCAGGCGTATCTACTTTAAAGTACTTTGAAGATAAGTGCACCGGGTGCGGCAGGTGCATGGAGGTTTGCCCGCACGCGGTGTTTGCAGACGTTAGCGGGGAGAAGAAGGTGCGCGTGACCGACCATGATCTCTGCATGGAGTGCGGGGCGTGCGTGCAGAACTGCGCCTTTGGGGCGTTGGATGTGGATTACGGGGTGGGGTGCGCCGCGGCCATCATAAACAGCATGATCACAGGTGGGGAACCCTCATGCGACTGTTCAGGTGACAGCGGAGGAAGTGGGGGTCTCTGCTGCTAGCCTCGGCCAGACGTGCGAACATTCCTCTTTAAAACACAAAGCAACAGACAACTGCATATTAAGTGGGGAAGGCTGATATATGAAACAAGGCCGCCCTCGGATCGAGTCTGACGACCTACGACAGGCGGCCTTGTTAATGGAAGTAGACCTTAAGCTATCTTATGCATTGCCGCTTTCTTCATTGCCCTCGTTCGAATATATGAAGTAATCTAAATAAAATAAAAAAAACTCCCGTAAAAAATATAAAGTATTCAGATAACTTTACATACCCTTCACTAATTTTAATGCCCCACATCCTGTAACTATCAGCAACCTCCCTAGCTAAATATTTGCGAAAGATTACTGCTAAAAGACCTACTATTATAAATAAAGCATCAAACAGTCTTTCATTTTCCATTATTGACATTGTCCAGACTCCTTAGGAGTTGCGGACTTATCATCGTAGAAAAAATAGGGACACACCCGTTTTCTTGCACACTGTTTTTCTTGTTGTTCTTTCATTACCCGGATATTATGCCGTGGGGAGGGTGATTTGTAAAGAAAATACAAATAAAGCGGGTGCGTGAATAGTCATCAGGCGAAACGGGGGAAACTCAAGGAATTACATCTTAATTGGAATTCTTTGACTCAGACTGCTTGGCAGGACTATTCTTCCTTGTCACCGCTTGTTTTCATGTCACTGAGTTCCCCTTCCATCGTGCTCTTGCACTCAGGGCACATGCTGTGCGTGAACTCCGCGTCCGAGTGTTCCTCAACGTAGAACTCCACCTGTTTCCAGTAGCCCTTGTCATCGCGTATCTTCTTGCACCACGCGCAGATGGGGAGCATCCCGTGCAGCGTGCGTATCTTCACGAGCGCTTCCTGCAACTCGGAGATGACTTCCTCGCGCTGGTGTTCGGCACGCTTTCTGCGCGTGATGTCCCGCATGAAGCCGCGGAGGCAATCCACACCTGATACGCTCTGAGTGAAGGTCCCGGTGTCCCTGAGCCAGACCACCTCGCCGGTGTTTGCGGTTATGGGGTATTCGATCTCCGCGCTCTCATTGTGTTCATAGGCGCGGAGGTAGAACTCGCGAACGCGATCGGAGTGTTTGCCGGGGACCCTTTTGATGAAGCTCTCGAAATCGCTGAGCTCGCCCTTTGCGAACCCAAGTACTGCGCGGGCCTGAGGCCCCATGTAGGTGAACCTGCCAGCCTTGGGGTCCATTTCCCAGGGTATGGCGCCTGCGGATTCCAGCAAAGAGCGGAACTGCTCTCGCGAGAGCTTCAGCTCCTGCTCCATCTGGTGCTTGTACAGGCCCATCTCTATGGCCAGGTGCAGTTCGTCTTCCTTAAATGGCTTTACGATGTAGCCGAATGGGCCGGTGAGCTTTGCGCGCTCGATCACCCCGTCGTCAGAGCATGCCGTGAGATAGATGACCGGGATGTTGTATCTGTCATGGATCTCCTGGGCCGTCTTGATGCCGTCCATCTCGCCACTCAGGACGATGTCCATCAGAACGATATCCGGGGAGGTGCGTTCCACATGGTCCAGGGCGTCCGCGCCAGTGGCGGCCGTGCCCGTGACCTGGTAGCCCATCAGCGCGAGACTGTTCGTTATGTCCCGGGCAATAAGGCTCTCGTCCTCAACAACCAGTATCCGTGTCGCTTCCATCAAATGCATCCTTTCGATGCAGGCCGTGTTGGCAGTGGAGTGAAACCGCATGTCCTGTATTTTAACCTATTGCCAGCCACTGTTGGAAGGGCCGCTGGATCTCAAAAGCGCGTAACGATGATGCCTGCAAAGGGCATGGTACGTGAGTACTCTGCAAGCGGCAGCTTCACCACAGAGCCCGACGGCTTTCCCTCCCTGCTTTTGCGCCCGCTTGCGTGGATGAGGTAAACCTCGTCCGCCTCGCGCACAAGTATGCCGATGTGGCCTACTATCTCGCCCACCACGCGGCGTGCCGGGTCCTTGACAAAATAAACGATGTCTCCGCTTTGCATGCCTGAAAGGGCACTGCCGATGGCATTGGGGGGGATTATCCTCACAGGGCCGTAGCCCCTGTCTCCGGGGACCTCTTCAGTACCGGCCTCCGGGAGCAGCCTTTCCGTGACCACGGTTCCCCATTTGCCGCTACTGATCATGTCCATGGCGTACTGAAAGCGTTCGTCGTAGTTGAGCACCCTGCCGTCAGGGGCGAGCTCCCCGCGCGTCAGGAACCTCTTGTCCAGGGCGGCCTGGACAGCGTCTGCCGGAGCCGTTGTGCCGGCAAGTTCCACGGCCCGGAATGTGAGGTACATGCAGTCCACGCTCATGTCAGCGACTATGGCGTTGGAGCTGACATAGGCGCCAAGAGGGTCTGTGTCATAAGGTGTCCCAAGAAAGGCCTCCGCCCACCGCGCAATGCGCTCGCCAATGGGCATTGATGCCATTTCCTGCTGGCGAAGGGCTATCTGGCTGTCCGGGAGAAAGGCGGGTGAGGGGGTGGAAAGGGTCGCCAGGAGCAATAGCGCGACACATATCCGGAAAATAGAAACCATGATATTATTATAACGTAATATATAACACAGGCACCTGTGGCATGAACATTTGAAATACTTATTAATGCGTGATAAGATAAGGCTCGCTGGTATCTGATGCTGGCAGTCCGTTCATTCCAGGAATCCGGGTAGGCATATGACAGAGGTAGTTCCATTCAGGGGGATTTTTTACAATGGCGAAAAGGTTGTGGGCGATGATGTAATCGCTCCTCCATACGACGTCATCACGCCCGGGATGCGTGAGGAATTCTACGCAAAAAGCCCCTACAACATAGTGAAGGTGGACGCCGGCCTCAAGCTTCCAGGGGATACTGATAATGAGAACAAGTACACAAGGGCAGCCACACACCTTGAGGGGTGGCTCTCAGAGGGCGTGCTGGTCAGAGACCCCGCTCCGGCCTACTACGTCTGCGGCATAGAGTACACGATGGACGGGGAGAAAAAGACCCTCTTCGGTCTTTTTGGCTCTGTCAGGCTTGTTGAACTGGGCAAGGGCGTGTACCCGCACGAGGCAACACACTCCAAGCCCAAGAAGGACAGGCTTTCCCTGACCAAGCACACGGGGGCCAACACCAGCCCCATCTACTCGCTATACAGCGGCGCAAAGGCGGATGTGGGCGCTATTGTCCGCGAGGCGGCCAAAGGGGAGCCGAGTCTCCAGAGCACGGATTCCGACGGCACAGTGCACAGCTTCTGGCCCCTGCGCGACAAGGACAAGGTGGAGGCCATCCGGTATGCCTTGTCCGAGACTTCCATCTTTATCGCTGACGGCCACCACCGCTATGAGACCGCGATCGAATACCAGAAGATCATGCGTGAGGCCGACGGGGACCCAAAGGAAGACCGCCCCTATGATTTCGTTCTCATGTTCCTTGCGGATGTGGGCGACCCCGCACTGGCAGTGCTCCCCACGCACAGGCTCGTAACGGTGGACGCAGAGGGCATGAGGAAGAGTCTTGAGGAGTATTTTGATATACGCGAGCTTTCTGAGGGCGTGGACGTGCTTGGGGCCATAGAGGGCAGGCCGCAGACCTTCGGGCTCTATGACGGCGAGAACAACTACATGCTCAGTTGCAAGGGGAACTGTCCTGACTGGGATGTGGACGAGGCATTTGGGATGCTTGACGTGGTGATGCTGCACAAGCTTATCTTTGGCAAGCTTCTGGAACTTGGCGGGTGGAGTTACGAGATGGACGTTGCCACAGCGCGCCGGATGGTGGACGAGGGCGAGTTCGACGCCGCCTTTTTCCTAAACCCCACCCGGGTCAGCGATGTGGAGAGGGTGGCGCTGAAGTCCCTGAGGATGCCGCCGAAGTCCACCTACTTCTATCCCAAGATCCAGACCGGATTTGTAATGAACGACCTGAAAACATTTTAAGGAGGGACATATGGCTATCAAAATAGGGATCAATGGATTTGGCAGGATAGGGCGGAACTTCTTCCGCACCTGCATCGGCAACGACGACATCCAGATCGTTGCGGTAAACGACCTCACCGACGCAAAGACACTTGCTCACCTTCTTAAGTATGACTCGGTGCACGGCATCTGCAAGGCGGACATTGGCTGCGCGGACGACAAGTGCCTGACCATCAACAAGGGCAAGGTACAGGTCTTCTCCGAGCGCGACCCCGCAAACCTGCCCTGGAAGGACCTGGGCGTGGACATAGTCATAGAGTCCACCGGGCTTTTCACCAGCCGCGAGGGCGCACAGAAGCATATTGACGCGGGCGCGGGCTGGGTGCTCATCTCCGCACCTTCAAAGGACCCGGACATCATGGTCTGCCTGGGCGTGAACGAAGGGGAGCTTGATCCTCTAAAGCACAAGATCATCTCAAACGCCTCCTGCACCACCAACTGCCTGGCCCCCATGGCCAAGGTCGTGCATGAGCACTTCGGTATCGTCAAGGGCCTCATGACCACCATCCACTCATACACCAACGACCAGCGCATCCTGGACCTGCCGCACTCGGACTTGAGGCGCGCCCGTGCCGCTGTTGTTAACATGATCCCCACCACCACCGGCGCTGCCAAGGCCGTGGGAAAGGTGCTCCCGGAATTAAACGGAAAGCTCGACGGAATGTCGGTTCGTGTGCCTACGCCTAACGTCTCCGTGGTGGACCTGGTGGCGGAGCTTGAAAAGGACACCACCGCCGAGGAGGTAAACGCAAAGCTCAAGGAGGCCTCCGAGGGCCCATTGAAGGGCATCCTCGGTTATACCGATGAGCCGGTAGTTTCCATTGACTTTAATGGCGACCCGCGCTCCTCGATAATTGATTCCAAGGTGACCACGGTGATCGGCGGCAACATGGTCAAGCTGCTTTCGGGGTACGAGAATGAATGGGGTTACTCCAGCAGGCTCAAGGACCTGTCCCTGTACCTTACAAGCAAGAGGTAATTAGCCATGGCTGAAGAGAACGTCGTCAACAAACTGACCGTGGAGGACATGGACCTCCGGGGCAAGCGGGTCTTCATCCGCGTGGACTTCAACGTCCCTTTGGACGATAACATGGTCATCACGGACGACAGGCGGATACGCTCCGCCCTGCCAACGATCAACTTCTGCATTGACGAGGGGGCGAGGATAATACTGGCCTCCCACCTGGGGCGCCCCAAGGGCAAGCCCGACCCCAGGTTCAGCCTGGCCATGGTTGCCAAGCGTCTCCAGCGGCTCCTGAACAAGGAGGTCACATTTGTGAGTGACTGCGTGGGGGCCGAGACGAAGAAGGCCGTTGAGAAGATGAGGGGCGGAGACGTCATCGTGCTTGAAAACCTGCGCTTCCACGAGGGTGAGGAGAAGAACGACCCCAGTTTCGCAAAGAAGCTTGCAAGTCTTGCCGACTGCTACATCAACGACGCCTTTGGAGCATCCCACCGCGCGCACGCCTCCATTTCGGGCATGCCCGCACTCCTGCCCTCCGGCGCGGGCTTTCTCCTTAAAAAGGAGATAGACTACCTGCAGGGCATGGTGAGCAGTCCTGTCCGGCCCTTTGTGGCCATACTTGGCGGGGCCAAGGTCTCGGGCAAGATCGGCGTGCTTGAGAACCTGGCCGACAAGGTGGACAAGGTCATCGTGGGAGGCGGCATGGCCTTTACCTTCATCAAGGCATTGGGACATGAGGTGGGAGATTCCCTTGTTGAGCCCGACATGGTCGACGTGGCAAAGAAGACCATGGAAAACCTAAGCAAGAACAAGGTGAAGTTCTACCTCCCTGTGGACTGTGTCATATCACAGAGCCTTGACCCCTCGGACGAGACCAAGATAGTGCCCACACAGGAGATCCGCAAGGGCTGGAAGGCCCTGGACATCGGACCGGCCTCAACCAGGCTGTTTACCGAGGTGCTACAGAACGCAAAGACCGTGATGTGGAACGGCCCCATGGGCGTGTTCGAGAACGATGCCTTCAGCCGGGGCACATTCGCCATCGCCCGCGCCGTGGCCGACGCCTATGCGCTTACGATCGTGGGCGGAGGGGACACGGACCTGGCAGTGCACCGCGCCGGGGTCTCGGATTCCATCAGCTTCATCTCCACCGGAGGCGGGGCATCGCTCCAGCTGCTCGAAGGCAAACCGCTCCCTGGCCTTGAGGCTCTTACGGACAAGTAGATAATAGTGATAAAAAATGAAAGGGAATCATGTAACTGTGGTTCCCTTTTTTTATTTGTTCAAGCCATAGAGGGGCTTTCCGTATTTTGAAACGAATTATAAAACTCCAACAGTTTATAATTCGCTTCCTAAATATTCTGAAATGAATAACATCATATTTTTTAAGCGGGGTGGTTCCCACCCCTCGGATCGAGTCTTTCCCGACCTGCACCCTAGGGCCATATTTTCTGCTCGCCCAGAAAACATGGAAAAAGAGGGCGGTGGTACATGTTATAGACATAGGTAACACATTAGTTCACCGACATGGGTGACAGTTTAAGCTATGAGCACTTAAAGTAACGCGGAGATGTTCATGCCTTGGAACGAGGTGAAACCTATGGATGAGAAGGTGTTGTTTGTTGCGGATTGTATTAGGGGAGTGCGTGGGGCTTCAGGAGGTGGACGATGGAGCATGGGAAGCGTATTTTGGGCAGGTTCGGCTTGGAGCCTTTGATGAAAGGGATGCGGCCAGAAGCGACTATGGCTACATCCATCTGAGAAAAGTGTAACCCATGTCCTTGAACTTTTCTGTAACCCATGTCCTTGACATGTGCACAGTTCCGCTTCTACATAAGATCATGATGCCTGATGCGCACTAGGTCATCACTGCGCATATTGCACCTTTGCGGTAGCCAAAACCTCCTGCCTGAAATATCTGCTCAGGTCCCCGCTTGTGCGAAGGTCAACCCTCCGGCCGATCATTTCCGAAAGCTCACGCTCCATGGCAGCAAGGCCAAGAAAGCCGGGCGTATGAGACGCATCGAACTTTACAAGCAGATCAACGTCGCTGTCTTCAACAGCTTCTCCCGTCAGAGTTGAGCCAAAAAGAGAAAGCCGCAGGATATGGTTTTCCCTGCAGAAATCCTCAAGTTTTTTTGATGATATTCCAAGCATGTTATCCATGAAATTATTATAACAGGGAAAAAGGTAAGGCAAGCAAGAAATATTGATTTAAAAAGACCGCCTCATAAAGAGACGGCCTTCTTATCCTGTAAGCAATACTATAATCCTGCAAACGAATCACTACGGCTCCGCCTTGGCGGAGCTAGTAAAAGGGGTCCGTGACCCCTACTTCTTGCTCTTGTAGTCCTCGATGGCTTTTGTGAGAGCTTCGGCCCCAAGGTTCGAGCAGTGCATCTTCTGCGGGGGCAGGCCGTCAAGCTCGCTTGCCACGGACTCCTTTGTTATCTTGAGGGCCTCGTCAAGGGTCTTGCCCATTGCCATCTCCGTGACCATGCTGGATACCGCTATAGCCGCGCCGCAGCCGAAGGTCTTGAACTTGATGTCCTTGATCACGTCGTCCTCGACCTTGATGGTGAGCTTCATGGCGTCCCCGCAGGTGGGGTTGCCCTCCTCGCCCACGCCGTCGGGGTTTTCAACTTCTCCCACGTTTCGCGGGTTCATGAAATGGTCCATTACTTTTTCGGAATACATTATTTTCCCTCCTCGGAGTCGCCCCATCCATCCTTTGCAAAGGGTGATATCTCCCTCAGGCGCGTGATGATGGCCGGGAACTCCTCAAGTACGTAGTCTATGTCATCGTCGTTTATATTATCGCCAAAGGAGAAGACCACGGAGCCCTGTGCAAGGCCCGTGGGTATGGCCATGGCAAGCAGGATGGGTGAGGACTTAAGCGCCTTACTAGAGCACGCGGAGCCGCTTGCCACATAGATGCCCTTTGCAGCCAGCATCAGCAGCATGGCCTCTCCCTCGATATACTCCGCACAGAAGCTCGCGTGGTGCGGCAGCCTTTGTGTGGGGTGCCCGGTGAGTATCACGTTCTCGGTCTTTAGAACGCCTTCCATGAGCCTGTCGCGGAACTTTCTCCGGGGCTCCTGCCACACGGGCAGCATCTGCGCGGCTATGGAGGCGGCCTTGCCCATGCCAACGATGGCCGGGACGTTCTCGGTGCCTGCACGCCTGCCGCCTTCCTGGATGCCTCCGTATATGAGGGGAACGATGCGCGTGCCGCCCTTTACATATAAAGCTGCCGCTCCCTTTGGGCCACCGAACTGGTGGGCGGAAAGCGAGAGGGCGTCAACACCAAGCTCTTCCACATCCACAGGGATATTGCCCACAGAGGCCACGGCGTCTGTGTGGAAGGAGGCCCCGCCTTCTTTGGCTATGGCTGCAAGTTCCTTTATCGGCTGTATGGAGCCAACCTCGCTTGAGGCGTGTATGACTGACACTAAAACGGTCTCCTTGGTCATGGCGCGCTTGAGGGCCTCGGGGTCCACAAGCCCGTGCTTGTCCACGGGAAGGTAGCTTGTGACAAAGCCCTGCTTTTCAAGGAAACGGGCCGTGTTCAGGATAGAGTGGTGTTCGAGCTTTGAGATAATGACGTGTGAGCCCTTGTCCTTTTTTGCAAGGGCCAGCCCGCGGAGGGCCATGTTGTTGGCCTCAGCCCCGCTTGCGGTGAACACTACGGTGCCGGGCTTGGGTGCGCCTATGAGGGCGGCGACCTTCTCACGCGCCAGCTCTATGGCCTCCCTGGCCTTTATCCCCGGAGGGTAGTTGCTCAGGGGGTTGCCGAAATCCTCTTTGAGGAAGGGCATCATGACCTCAAGCACCTCCGGTTTCAGAGGATTCGTGGCCACGTAGTCGAAATAATGTGTCTTCATGGCTTAGCCTCGCTTTTTCTTATGTATAATTTGAAGT
>DAOWET010000014.1 GCA_030638335.1 Nitrospirota bacterium | reverse complement strand
TTGCCAAGGCAATGGCCCATATCCGGCACAACAGGGTATTCCTTCATGAACTCCGCCGGAGGGCTGTTCGTGGACTCGCTTAATCTAAAAAACTTCACAGAGGTATACCAGCGTTTCATCCGCAGGAAGGACGACTTTCAGGATATGCTGTACCAGAAGAAAAAGCTCATAATGAATTCCTTCATGGCAGGCGAGATAAACGTGCTGGGCCGGGCGCTGGACATCATAAGCGAGCAGGACAGGCGCTTCAGGGACTTTACCCTGGGCAGCCTTGTTGAGGCCATCATGGAGACCATAGCCTGTTTTCCGGTCTACCGCACATACGTAAATGACTCCGGCATCACGGACAGGGACTCCGGCTACATGGCAAGCGCAATTGCAAAGGCCGGACGCTTCCGCCGCGACCTGCCCTCCTCGCTATTTGAGTTCCTCCATGACGTGCTAACGCTCAACTATCCGAAAGGGCCGGAAGGATATCCTGAGTCCAGGAAGCGGCAGTGGCTTGAGTTCACGATGCGCTTCCAGCAGATCACGGGACCGATCATGGCAAAGGGGCTTGAGGACACAGTATTTTACTCCTACAACAGGCTGGTCTCACTTAACGAGGTGGGCGGCAACCCAAGCAACTTCGGCACAAGCAGAGAGGCCTTCCACGGGGACAACATCGAGAGGCTAAAACACTGGCCTGGCTCGTTAATTGCAACGAGCACACACGACCACAAGCGGAGCGAGGACGTGAGGGCCCGCATAAGCGTGCTCTCGGAGATGCCCGAGGCATGGCGCGAGCACCTGATGCACTGGGGAAGGATAAACAGGAAATTCAAGACCAAAAGTGACGGCACGCTGCTTCCCGACCGCAACGACGAATACCTGCTGTACCAGATACTTCTTGGCGCATGGCCGCACGAGGGCCTTGCCAAGGACGACATTGGCATGGAAGGGTTTGGCAGTCGCATAAAGCACTACATGACAAAGGCCGCCCGCGAGGCAAAGACCCATACCACATGGATAAGCCCTGACATGGAGTACGAGGATGCGCTTGAGAGTTTTATTGACAGAGCTCTTGCAAGTGAAGATTTCATGGGATCTTTTGTGGACATTCAACAGACCGTATCCTTTTACGGGATGCTGAACTCGTTGTCGCAAACGCTCCTGAAGATAACCTGCCCCGGAGTTCCCGACTTCTACCAGGGAACCGAAATATGGAACCTCACGCTCGTGGACCCGGATAACCGTTTGCCGGTTGACTACGGGCGGCTTGAGCATATGCTTGCAGAAGCGGAGGGCGCGCCCGAGGGCTTTAGAAAGAGCATGTTCCAGAACCCCGACAATGGCAGGATAAAGCTTTTTCTGACAAGAAAGGCCCTCATGTACCGTTTTGACAACATGGACCTGTTCCTGGAGGGCGGCTACACCCCGCTTGAGGTCTCGGGCGCCAGGGGCCGCCATATAGTGGCCTTCGCAAGAAGCCTCGGCAGCTTGACCGCGATAGTGATCGTGCCAAGGCTCATGACACAGGTAATACCCGCAGGAGAGTTCCCCATCGGTTCATGCTGGGAGGACACACGGGTTACCCTGCCACAGGAGATGCGGGCAAGAGGGTTTTTTAAAAACATTCTGACAGGGGACCATCTGAATACGGGAGGGGCCGAGGGCTCAAGGCCCTTCATTTCCGTACAGGAGGCCCTTTCTACCCTTCCCGTCTGCCTGCTGGAGGGCAGGTAGCCCATAACCTCGCATAACCAGTCATAACATTGCTATAATATTAAGTTCAATGATACCCGCACAGGGGATACGGCTTTGCAGAAAACCCGGGAGTACCTGGAGGGCGTCGCCGCTGGCTTCGCTTCCCCGGACAACATGGATGCCTGAGTGTTAGCGAGAGTATGGGAAGAAAGATATTAGAAGAACAGTCCGTACTGTTCATCAGCGTAATCAAGTGGTTCTTCCTGGCCTCTGTCACCGGGGCTGCGGTGGGAGCATCCACCACTTTATTCCTGAAGGGCCTGGACATGGCCATCGGTATATCAACAGGCACAGGCAGATATTACTTTGCGCTCCTGCCCCTTGCCATGCTCGCAAGCACCCTTTTAGTGAAACACCTGGCCCCTGACGCTGAAGGCCACGGCACAGAGAAAGTGATCGAGGCAGTGCACAACCGCGGGGCTAACATCAACCCGATCGTGGTCCCTGTAAAGCTCGTGGCCACCATTGTTACCATCGCGTTTGGGGGCTCTGTTGGAAAAGAAGGCCCATGCGCCCAGATAGGGGCCGGGGTTGCCTCCACCTTTGCAAGGCTCATGCGTTTTGACGTCGCAGACCGCAGAAAACTTGTTATCTGCGGCATCAGCGCGGGGTTTGCCACTGTATTTGGCACACCGATAGCCGGGGCCATCTTCGGCGTGGAGGTGCTTCTTGTGGGCACAATCCTCTATGACGTGCTCCTGCCGTCTTTTGTTGCCGGGATCGTGGGATACCATGTCTCCTCCGCCATGGGAATCACGTATTTCACGCTGCCAATAGCCTCTGTGCCTGATTTCACGATCATGTTCTTTCTGCAACTCTGCCTGGCAGGCATATTCTTTGGCGCATGCTCTTTCATGCTGATAGAGATGCTTAAGTTTTCGGAGTATGTTGCCAGGCTCATTAAGATACCCAAGCCACTGAAGGCCATTCTTGGCGGAACGATGATAGTCGTACTGGCCTTCGCGTTTGGAGAAAGGTATCTGGGCCTTGGACTGGGCACCATCGAGAGCGCTCTGCTTGGCGAACAGATACCTGCCGCAGCCTTCTTCCTGAAGGGCATTTTTACGGCCATAACCCTGAGCTTTGGGGGAAGCGGCGGCATCGTGACCCCAATATTCTTTGTAGGGAGTACCTCCGGGAGCCTGTTTGGGTCGTTCATGGGCCTTGACCTGCAACTTTTTGCGGCCATCGGCATGGTCGCCCTGCTTGCCGGCGGCGCAAACACTCCCATCTCGGCAAGCATCATGGCAGCAGAGCTTTTCGGCCCGCAGGTGGCATCCTACGCTGCCATTGCATGCGTTATGAGCTTCCTCATCACAGGACACCGGAGCGTCTACCCAAGCCAGGTGCTCGCTGTGGCCAAATCCCCCTCCATTAAGGTATCAGAGGGCCTCACCATGGAGCAGATATTGAACGTGGAGATAGATCCACGGGCAAAGGGACTTACCGGCAAGCTGATCTCCGGCATGAGATACGCTAAAAGGACTCTTTCCCGCAGGGACAGGATCAAGAAAAAGTAGAAGAATTCTTCACTTGGCATCCCCTGAGCACTTCATGTATTGATTCCACCGCTTATTCGCTACTTGTCCACCTTTTTCCAGTACAGGGCATTGTGCATGCTCAAGCCCTTTCCGCTTATGACACGCTCGAAATATACCCTCCGGTCAATGTATCCCTTGAGGTCGGGCACAAAGTACTCAGAAGCGATGTTTGCCATCAGCGCAAGCACGCAGAGCAGCCCTGTGGTCCAGACCAGCAGCTTGAGTTTCTTTGAATCGTCCATTGCCATGTCTGATTTTAACAAAAGTTGACGATCTTCGGGCGCGAATGCGCCTCATCTGCTGCGTTGCGGGGTCACGGACCCCCTCTATTTGGTTTACATGCATAGAAAGGCAAAAGTAAGGCCAGCCCTTGGCTGGTCGCACGCCTTGCATCTAAGGCTCGGATCGAGTCTTCGAGTCGGATCGACTCTTCGACACCTCGCACCCGAATCTCTACGTCCGGCAAGCGAACATTCACTGTAAAAGAAGAATAAGAGGAGGTAAAAGAATTTTTCTTTCTTACTAGAAGATATTTTGTCGTATCTTGTTTTATCTTTTGTCGTAGACGACACAATACTTGTGCCAAGGTTTCTGATTTAGTGTAGATGCTAGGAAGAAAGTATGAAGTCGAAGACTCGATCCGAGGCGTATCCCTATACGCCGAATGCTTTATTGCGCCGCAGATGCAGTAAACTCAGGAAGCGTGGTTAGTAGTTCTTTTTGAGTTCGAGGATTACTTGGCGCGCGGAATCCTTGAGGGTCTCGAACACTCCGGTTCCGTCCACGGCAACGCAGTCGAACCAGGGCACACCACGATTGTTGAGCATCTGGTCCATCTCATCTGATGGCACGACGTTTGGAAGGTCGCGCTTGTTGTACTGCAGGGTAAAGGGCATGGTGTTCAGATCAAAGCCATGCTCCTCAAGGTTGAATGCCAGGTCATCGAGGCTCTCGATATTAGCCTCGGCGCGTTCCACCTGGCTGTCGGCCACGAATATGATGCCGTCGCAGCCCTTCAGTATGAGCTTGCGGCTGGCGGCATAGAAGACCTGGCCGGGGACCGTGTAGAGGTGGAACCTGACTTTAAAACCCTTTATGTCGCCAAGGGCCAGGGGCAGGAAGTCGAAGAACAGCGTGCGCTCGGTCTCGGTGGCAAGCGAGATGAGCTTGCCCTTCTTGTCAGGGGCGGTCTTCTTGTAGATGAACTGCAGGTTGGCGGTCTTGCCGCACAGGCCCGGACCGTAGTACACGATCTTGCAGTTTATCTCTTTGGAAGAATAGTTGATAAATGACATATTAGAGCACGTGCCTACCTGAACAGACTGTCGATGTCGTCATCACTTATCTCATTAAAAGGAGAGTCATCGAGTTTTCCTTCGGCCTTGTCCTTGTCCGACTTGTCAGAGATATCGTCAAATATCTGCGCCAGCTTCTCTGTGGACTTCTTGACCCTGAGACGCACCAGCCCTATGGAAGAACGGCTGTCAAAGACCACCGCAAGTATGATCCTGCTGCCGATCAGGGAGATATTGATATTATCCTTGGCCCCCTCGTGGAAAAGGATAGTGAACTCCTCCTCGCCAAGGAGCTTGGCTATCCCTCCGGTGGCGGCTATGTTGCCCGCGGTCAGCGAGGCCAGCGAGGTGGTGTCAACGTCCTGGGTGTCGCCCACGGACGCGATGAGCTGACCGTTCTTGTCAACGAGGAATACGACGCTGGCGTTCGCGGAGTTCTTCAGGCTGACAAGTTCCTCGTCTATCCGCTGGAACTCCTCCTCGTACATTATAAGGTCAGAAGATGACACCTTACTTGCTCTCCTCGCCTGCTTCTGCAAGAAGCCTGTTCCATTCCCGGTCGATCCCGGCCTGGAGCTCCGCCAGAACAGAGGCGTTCTCAGGGGCGAACAGGTGCTTGAACCTTCCCTGGGGCTTCATGAACTCCTCCAGTGACTTTTTCTCCTTGGGCTTGAAGTTGATGCTGAGCTTGCCGTCCTCTATCTCGTAGAGAGGCCAGTAGCATGTCTCCACCCCGAGCCTCGCAAGCAGGATGGCGTCGTCAGTGGCTGAGCGCCAGCCCCTGTTGCATGGGGAAAGCACGTTAAGGAAAGCCGGGCCGTCAACAGCGATGGCCTTCCTTGCCTTGGTCATCAGGTCCCGCCAGTGGCTTGGGGAGCCCTGCGCCACATATGGTATGTTATGTGCCGCCATGATCCTCGTAAGGTCTTTGCGCTGCTGTGTTTTTCCGGGTATTACCTTGCCGGCAGGGCTTGTTGTCGTATTGGCCCCAAGGGGCGTGGCACTTGAGCGCTGGATGCCGGTGTTCATGTAAGCCCCGTTGTCATAGCATACATATACTATATCATGACCACGCTCCATGGCCCCGGAGAGGCTTTGGAGGCCAATGTCGTAAGTGCCCCCGTCGCCGCCAAATGCAATGAACTTCACGTCCTTGTCCAGCCTGCCCTGCTTCTTCCAGGCACGATACATGGCCTCTACCCCCGAGAGAGTGGCCGCCGCGTTCTCAAAAGCGGTATGGATCCAGGGTATCTTCCATGCCGTGTACTCGGATATACAGGTGGAGACCTCCAGGCAACCAGTAGCGTTTGACGCCACAAGCGGGTACTCGGAAGCCATCAGTATCTGCTTTACTACGATCGGAGCCCCGCAGCCGGAGCACATCCTGTGCCCTGACTCAAGCAGGTTCTCCTTCTTTGAAAGTTCTTTTAGCCTGAATGACGTTTTAGTATCTGCCATTTTATTCCCTCACCCCCAGGTAATCCTTTACAAGCTTGATGGGGCTGCCTGATGCGATCTCACCTAGCTCGTTTAATACTTCCTCAACTTGCGAGGGCATGAAATCCCTGCCTCCAAGGCCGTAGATCTTGTTAAAGAGCTTGGGCCCGCCTCCCAACTGATACAGAGCGGAGCTGACCTCCATGAATACGGGTCCGTACCCGCCGAAGCTGTCAGAGCGGTCAAGCACGCATACGGCCTTCAGGTGCTTGAGCGCGTCTGCCACCTCTAAGTAAGGGTATGGCCTGAACAGCCTGGGCCTCATGAGGCCGGCCTTGATCCCCTTGTCACGGTACTCGTCAATGACGTCCTTGGCAGTTCCCGCAGCAGAGCCAAGCACTACGATAGCAATTTCCGCGTCATCAAGCCTGTAAGAGTCGAACAGGTCGTATGAACGGCCGGAGAGCTTTGCGTACTCCTTGGAGACGCTTATCACCACATCCTTTACGCGGCCCATGGTCTCGTGCTGGAGCCTCTTGTACTCGTGGTAATAGTCGGTCAGTATGAGAGGTCCATAGCTCTTGGGGTTATCCAGATCCAGCAAGGGGTTGACCGCTTTGAACTCGCCCACAAAATCCTTGACCTTCTTGTCGTCTAGGAACTCCATGGTCTCGATGGAGTGGCTGATGATGAAACCGTCCATATTGACCATGACCGGCAGGCGGATGTCCATGTGTTCTGCGATGCGGAAGGCCATTATAGCGTTGTCATAGGCCTCCTGCGCGTTCTCGCTCCAGAGCTGGATCCAGCCTGTGTCCCTGCAATACATGGCGTCTGAATGGTCGCCGTGGATGTTCAAGGGGGCTGAGAGCGCCCTGTTCACCACGGGCATCACAATGGGGAGACAGTCGCCCGAGGCGATATGCAGGAGTTCCCACATAAGGGCCAGGCCCTGCGATGAGGTCGCAGTGGCTACCCTGCCGCCAGCCGCGGCAGCGCCGATGCACGCGCTCATGGCGCTGTGCTCGCTCTCCACCAGGACAAGCTCCGTATCCACTTCACCGTCTGCCACATAGCCCGCGAACCTCTGCATCAGGTCTGTGGCGGGCGTGATAGGATACGCTGCGCAAACATCCGGATTTATCTGCCTGAAGGCATTGGCAACGGCCTCGTTGCCTGTTATCGCTACCATCTTGGCCATCACTTGCCCTCCTCTTCCATGACTATCGCTTTATTGCCCTTCTTGCCGGGGCACTCAAGGGCGC
>DAOWET010000132.1 GCA_030638335.1 Nitrospirota bacterium | reverse complement strand
TCAGTCCTCTCAAAGATAAGCATTGCAAAGGATTTCCTCTAATAATAATGACTCTATTCCTTGCGCTTCCCCCGTTCCACCTCTGATAGCGATAGTTCGCTTGTCTGACATAGGCATAAGGGCCAAGATATAATGGTTATGTAGTAGATACTAGACAGAACCATATGAAGGTCAAGGAGTACAAATGGACTTCGAGCGGCGCATGGCGAAGTAGATGCTGCATATCCAGCCCCGAAGACCGTCAACTACTTATTCCTTGAGCCTCACCCGTTCTGCCCTTATGAAGGTCAGGGCATCGGTGCCGGTCGGCTAGACTCGATCCGAGTGCCTTTAGTCTTGCAGTTTTGCGCGCCCATGCGTGAACGCTAAGAAAACAACTTCTGATGGGGATAGACGCGAAGCGCGAGTTTATCGTACCAGTTTGTTTAATACGAAACAGGAGCGCGCATCCGGCTCGCGATCTTATGTAGAAGCGGAACCGCCCTCTTTTCCCATGTTTTCTGGGCGAGCAGAAAATGTGGCCCTGGGGAGTGGGGGTGGGAACGACCCCACTTAAGATAATGTCTTTTTCATATTAGAACGGTTTTACTGACAAATAATTCCGGGGGTGTGGGGGCGAGCAGTCCAAAACAAAAAGATGTGGTGAATCAGATTAGCTGGTAAGGATCTCTACTATCTCTTTGTAACGGCGGGCTGTCTTCTCGACTATCTCATCCGGAAGCTCAGGCCCCGGCGGGGTCTTGTCCCAGTCCAGCGTAAGCAGGTAGTCCCTCACGATCTGCTTGTCAAAACTGTTCTGCCCCCTTCCGGGCTCGTACTCGTTTCCGGGCCAGAACCTTGATGAGTCAGGGGTCAAAAGCTCGTCTATGAGGATTATTTTCCCGTCCCTCACACCAAACTCCATCTTGGTATCAGCTATTATGATCCCTTTTGACTCTGCCTTCTCCGTGGCCCTCTCGTAGATGGCCAGGCTCAGTTCCTTAAGCCTGTGGGCAGTATCCTCGCCAGTGATCTTCACCACTTCCTCAAAGGAGATGTTCTCGTCATGGCCCTCAGCCGCCTTGGTGCTTGGAGTAAAGAGGGTCTCGGGCAGGCGGCCTGACTCCCTGAGCCCTTCAGGCAGGGTTATGCCGCAGACCGTGCCGTCATCCTGGTATGACTTCCATCCGCTTCCGGATATGTAGCCGCGCACTATGCATTCCACAGGCACCACCTCGGCCTTCTTCACAAGGATGCTCCTGCCCTCGAGCATCTCAGAGTACTTATGAAGCTCAGGTGGGAAATCCTTCACCTCCCAGGCAACGAGGTGGTTGTCCACGATGTCTTCCATCATCCTGAACCAGAAGAGGGATATGGCGGTAAGCATCCTGCCCTTGCCGGGGATGCCCTTTGGCATGATAACGTCAAAGGCCGAGATCCTGTCAGTGACCACAAGAAGGATGTGCTCGCCCAGGTCATATATGTCCCTGACCTTGCCCCTCCTGGGCTGGCCGATCTCCGGCATCTCTGACTTTAGCACCATATCCATAGAGCGTATATTATGCCCACACCCACCTGGATTTGTAAAGCTCATTTGTAAAGAAAAGTCTCATCTCGTCACTTATTCTCGCCTGCAGGCAATGAAAATCCTCTTGACAACGAAAAGTGCAAATACTATACTCATTGCCACTGACATGTGGAGGTAATTAAATGAAACAGAAGTTTTGCAGAGTTCTGATAATAATATCCATAAGCCTTGCCATACCTTTGTCATCGCATGCCTTCAACAACAAGATAGAACTGTCGTACATGCAGGAAGCAATGGACCAGAAGTACTCTTGGGGCGATGCTGACTATGACATTGCCAGGTTTGGCCTTCTGTACACAAGATTCCTTAAGCCCTTGGAAGACGGTGAGTCCCCTTACGCCATGAGGGAATTCCTTCAGCATCCTTCAGGGATATTTGCCGGTTATTCAAAGACCTCAGGAGAGATAAGGACAAGCGACATAGACGCTAAACTCGATGAATACGCAAAGGAATATTTCATAGGTACTTTATATTACTTACCAAGTGGCACAGGCATTGGGATGAGCTTCAAAGATAATAAATCAACAGAAGAGGAGACAGGCACCTGTTGCAATATCCCATATTTGTGGATAGAGGATGTTCATACCAAGACCATAACGATAACCCTTAACCAGTACCTTTCGGATAACATAATGTTAGGCGCTAACTATTCCATCATTTCGGCTTCCACTGAAAGAAACTCTGGGTCTTCTTTTGAAGAAGACTATAAATCAGCGGACATACATGCCAGTGCATTTCTTAATGACGCCCTATGGGTCTCAGGCGCCTTGCAAATGCCAGATGTCAAGGAATTAACAGGTAAAGTATTTGCCTTTATAGAAATGGGGGTATTCCCGTCAAAAAAGTTAGGGCTATTTCTCTCATTCGATGACGAGTCGAATACATCAACCCTTACAGGAGATTTCAGCTTAACCAGGTGGATATCCCTTTCGCTTAACGCATCAGTGGTCGATCCGGAACCTGAGAGTTGGTACGATGAAGAAGGCATGGCATATAAGGCACAGCTAAATGTACTCTTCTAGCAACTATTGGTATTAAAAGACAATTTCCGTGGCACTATATTGTTTCGGCCTTGAACCATAATCATTTCATTATTAGGAATATTGTTAATTATATTAGTAATTTTGTTGATTATTTTCTGGAAATTCCGGAATAAAAGGAATATAATATGGCCCATACACACGTTTGATTTTCTAAATGCAAATCTCAAACCTATCAGGAGGAGTTGTACATGAAACGTTTCACGAGTATCGCAATCATCCTAATGGTGGCCATGCTGGCCATGCCCGTGGCATCACACGCATTTGAAAATCTTCTTGAGATAGACATTGCCGGCGGCTCCGGGGAAATGATCTCTGACTTTGGAGACGCTGACATTGACATGGCAATTCTCGGTGCCGCATATACAAGGTACTTCACCGCGCTTGAGACCACGGAGGGCCCCTATGCCATGCGCGAGTTCCTTCAGCACCCCTCATATCTCAATGTCGGGCTTGAGAGCCAGACCATGGAAGTGACCATGGAGGGCGGCCTTAGGTCGATGGAGGACACCGAGGGCACCATCTCCCTGGGCGGCATGTACTACCTGCCAAACGGGACCGGCCTCGGCGGTGCTCTAATAAGCTCAAGCAGCGAGGAAGAGCGTAAGTTCCTTGGCATAACAATGAGCAAGGACGAGACCACCGATCTCTCACTTGTATTGTCCGTAAACCATTACGTCGCGGACAACATGAGCTTTGGCGTGGACCTCACCTCACTTGCAAGCGAAACCAAGACCGACTCAGGCGTCACCACCGAGAAATCCACCCAGCAGACCTTGGATTTCAAGGGCAGCTCGCTTATAAACAACATGTTCTGGATATCAGGCCTCGTTGGGGTTGGCGAACTTGAGGTGGACAAGGGCCCGATCTTCGACGTCTCCAGGTTCGAACTCGAAGCAGGGTTTTTCCCCATGCAGAAACTTGGCGTCATGCTGAGCGTGGGCACGGAAAAGATCGAGGGAGACTACTTCGAGTCCACAGAGACGTTCACCACGATTGCCCTGGACTACAGCATCACCGAAAGCATTAACGTGAGGACCGCGATAATCAGCTTCAAGGGCGAGGAAGATGAGGGCGGTGACGTCACCGAGATCGACTTGACCGCGCTTAACCTTGGAGTAGGCGTACTCTTCTAAATAAGACAATAAAAAGCGGCCATTGCCCTTTTCTACAAGGTGCGGTGGCCGCTTTTTTTATTTGTTCCTGCCAGGCAAAAGCGATACGATAAATATCCCCACAGAGACAAGCACTATGGTGCCACCGCTTGCAAGGTCCAGATAGTATGAGAGCACAAGCCCCGAAACCACTGAGGCAAGGGACAGGCACACCGAAAGCGCTATAACCATCCGGAAGCTCCTGGCAAACCTCATGGCCGCAAGCACGGGGATGCTCATCAGGGCTCCGACAAGAAGCAGCCCCACAACACGCAGGGACAGCGCCACTGTCAGGGCCGCAAGCGCAACAAGCACATGGTTCACAAGCCTCACCCTTATGCCTGAGGCCAATGCCAGGTCCTCGTGGAAGGAGACCATGAACATCTGGCGGTAGAACACTCCAAGCACAAGCACCACAAGGGCGCCAAGCGCGGCTATCACAATGAGGTCGTCCCCGCCCACCGTGGCAATGCTCCCAAAGAGATAGCTGAACAGGTCTACGTTGAAACCGCGAGACAGGCTTATAAGCACCACAGCCAGCGCTATGCCTCCCCAGAGGAATATTGCCAGCGCGGCATCAGCCACAACATTACCCCTGCCCCTCAGGGCCTCCACACCCACTGCGGCAAGAAGCGCTACGCACACAGCCCCTGCCACCGGGTCAAGCCCGGCCATGAGCGCTCCGGCCACTCCCGCAAGGGACACATGGGCCAGGGTGTCGGCCAGCCTTGTATAGTTCCTGACCACAAGGAACGTGCCAATAAGCGGGGCGATCACACCTATCATGAGCCCCGCGGCAAAGGCCCTCTGCATGAATCCGTATGAAAGGAACTCAGGGAGCATCGCAACCGCCCGCGTCATGCCCCGCATCGTGACCCGCATTTTTCAGGTTGCCATGCCTGTGGTATACGTTCTTGACATGAGAGCCGTAGACAGTCTCCAGGAAATCACCCTTGATAATGTTCTCAGGCCTTCCGTGGCAGACCATCCGCTTGTTCAGGCACAAGAGGGTGCCGACCTCGCGCGCCACCACGCCCACGTCGTGCGAGACAAACAGTATGGTCATGCCCTGGTCCCTGTTGAGCTTGCCAAGGAACGCGTAAAACGCCTCCTGCGCACCAATGTCCACGCCCACCGAGGGCTCGTCCAGTATCAATACCTCAGGCCCGGAGGCCAGCGCCCTTGCTATGGACACTCGCTGGCGCTCCCCGCCGGAGAGCTGGCCCAAAAGCCTCCTGCTTATCTCATGGACACCAGCGGCCTCCATGGCCCGTCCCACTGCCTCGCGGTCCTCCGGGCTGCGGCGCGCAAGCAGGCCCATCCTCGGGAAGCGCCCGCTCCAGACCACCTCGCTCACCGAGGCTGGAAAGGGCTCGGCGCCATGTCCCTGCGGCACATACCCTATCCTGTACCGCTGGGAGAACTCCTCCGAAGGCTCTCCAAAAAGACGGACAGAACCCTCATCAGGGCTCAGGAGCCCGAGCACTATCTTCAGTAGCGTGGTCTTCCCGCCGCCGTTGGGGCCTATGATCCCAAGGTACTCGCCCTCGTGCACGGAGAAGCTCACATCCGAGAGCGCCTGCCCGCCCTGATACCCAAAGCCCACACCCTTGACCTCTATGCAGACACGTGGGCCCATCTATTTATACCTCATGGTCATTCCTCATGGTCACACCTCATGGCCTGCCTGAGCACATCAAGATTGTTACGCATAACGGAAAGATACGTATCATCTCCGGCAAGCGCCCCCAGAGGGTCAAGCACAAGCACCTCCGCCCCTGTCTCATCAGCCAGGGCACGCGTGAGCCTTGCTGATGTCCCGGGTTCGCCAAACACATGCCCTATGCCCTTCTTCCTCATTAACTCCACAAGAGAGGCAAGCCTCTTTGGCGAGGGCTCCTCCTGCGGAGAAACGCCTGATATGGGATGCACCTCGAACCCGTATCGCCTGCCCAGATACGAATAGGCATCGTGCGAGACAACTATGTCCCTCAACCGGCAGGGCATGAGCCCCTTCCGGAACTCCTGATCCAGGGCTCTGATCTCCCTGATAAAGGAAAAGGCGTTGTCCTCATATATCTGCCTGCCCTCAGAGCTCGCAAGCGATAAGGCATCGCTTATATGGAGGACCATGCTGGCCGCGTGCACAGGGTCGAGCCAGAAATGCGGGTCCCGTGCCTCAGCCCCTCGCTGCTTGTTTTTATTATCAAGGTCAAGATCAAGGGCATGCCGCATTGGCCTTGGAGCGTCAAGCTCGGCACGCATGGCAGAGGCCATGTCAAGCACTATGACCCCCTTGGCCCTGAGGTCCCTGCTTATCCGCGAGGCCCAGGGGTCAAGGCCCGCACCCTGGAATATGAAGACATCGGAATCATATATGCCCTTAAGCGCGCGGGCCGAGGGCTCGAACTCATGCGGGTCCGCGCCTGGAGGGGCAACGGACAGAACTGTGGCGCGCTCGCCTGCCACATGCCCGGCAAAATGCGCCAGAGTGCCAAAACTGGCCCTTACCTCAAGCGATGAGACCTTTGAACCCTGTGAACCAGATGCGCCCATGGCTTGAGCCTCTACGGCAAAGAACATGGCGGCAAGCACAAGTGCGAACGCACAGAGATGCTTCCCTATGTATGGCAATCTTCTCATAGACGACACCGCGCACAAAGGCCGAAGAATTTCAGGGAATGGTCTGTTACCTTGAAGTCACTCGTTTTTTCTATATGGTCTATCTGCCGGACATCTTCACCCACACAACTTTCCACCTCCACGCACTCCACAGCACTACACTCATTGCACACAAGGTGGTGATGGTGGTGTCCCTCGGGCATGAGTTCGTAGCGTCTGAGCCCGTCTCCCACAAGGACCTCTGCAACAAGGCCCTGGCCTTTAAGAAACTCAAGCTCCCTGTACACAGTGGTCTTGTTCACGCTCGTGCCAATGGATGCCATGAGGACGATGATATCAGGCGCACCAAGGGGTGCACGGGCCTCGCAGAGCACCTGAATAATTGCCTTCCTGGCCTGCGTCAGGCGGTATCCACCGCCCTTTAGTTCGGTTAAAATGACGTTTTCCCTGTTCATACCTGAATTATATTGCAACCCAGTTGCATCTGTCAATATATTAGGGGAAAATACCATTCAAGATGAAATATTCCAGCACAAAGACCTCTTTCAAGAAAGAAATCGTGTAAACATTATTTCAAATGTCGTCATCTGCCTTTTTTAAGAGTCATTGTCAGTTGCTTTTGATTTTTTTTGAGGAGAGTTAGCTTGTCTGACGCAGTAATTCGGGGTTGAGGTGAGGTAGATACAAAGAAGAAGTCGCGAAATCGTAGCATCGCTACTTCGAGCGGCTTATTCTGCCGTAGATGCCTTGCCTCAGCCCCGAATTACGTCTAAAACGCAATAGAAGATGGGAGTCCCAAGCAGCCATCCAAGAAGGACTATGCCGAAACTCTGGAGCACACTCAGGAGGGCAACAGTCCTTACACCGATCACCCCAAGCACAAAGGCCATGGCCTCGAACAGTTCGGCCCTGTCCATAAGAGCGCACATTATCACATTTGCGCCCTCTGGATCAATGACAGCCGTGAGGTCAAGGCGTACAGGAAGGAATATATACATTAGTGCGGCAACCACAAGAGGGAGTTTCGCGTACCCGAAAGCGCTGTACAGTGAGAGATAGCGGGGCACCCTGGAGCTTATCAACCTCGCCCCGGCCACAGCCACACCGGCCTCAAAGCCAACAAGCAGCACGAACACTACAAGGACCATCATATAGAGCACAATGAACCTGACAATGAAGCCCCATGACAACGATGGCTCAATGATTCCTGATGCTGAGGCAACCACGACGCTTAGAAATGAGATCGCATCCAGCACCAACAGAGACCCGGGCACGTCATGCTCCTTGGACATCCCCCTGAATGCATCCGCCGTGTTATGGAAGACAAATCGTTTGAGCAGTTGAAGGGAACGTCTCAGGTTATACTCTGTCACTTGCTCCACCTTCCCCAGATACAAACCAGACACAAACTGAATACAAAACATATACGAACCAGTTAAAAATAAAAACCAGGCTCAGTCAAAAAGCGCGTGCACGAACTCCTCGGGCCTGAACTCCTGGAGGTCGTCCACAGCCTCCCCCACCCCTATCAGGCGCACCGGTATCCCAAGCTCGCGCCTGATGGCAAACACTATCCCCCCCTTGGCAGTGCCGTCAAGCTTTGTAAGGGCAATGCCCGTCACACCCACGGCCTTTGAGAATATCTCGGCCTGCCTCAGGGCGTTCTGCCCCGTTGTGGCGTCAAGCACCAGCAGGACCTCCTGCGGCGCCTCGGGCATGCTCCTTGTAATGACCCGCGAGATCTTCTTGAGCTCCTCCATGAGGTTGTCCTTGGTATGGAGCCTCCCGGCAGTGTCAACGATGACCACGTCCGCCCCGCGGGCCTTGGCAGCCTCCATCGCGTCAAAGGCCACGGCTGCGGGGTCTGAGCCGCTCTGGTGCTTCACAAGCTCAACCCCTGCGCGTTCGGCCCATATGCCAAGCTGTTCTATGGCAGCAGCGCGGAAGGTATCCGATGCCGCAAGCACAACGCGCAAGCCCTCTGAGGCGAACTTGCTTGCGATCTTTCCTATGGTCGTGGTCTTGCCCACGCCGTTCACTCCAATGGTGAGGATGACAAAAGGCGGCTCTCCAAAGGCCACAAGGGGAGATGGTGCGCCAAGGAGCCCCGCCATCTCGGCCTTTATAAACTCCTTTACGCTTGAAAAGTCCTTCAGGCGGGAGGCGTTCTCGCGCAGGTGCTCCACTATCTCCATGGAGGCCTTCACGCCAACGTCAGCCTTGATGAGCGCCTCTTCAAGCTCCTCAAGCGTATCGTCGTCTATCTTGCGGCCAGAGAATATGTCCTCTATCGGTGTGTTCAGCACACCGCGTGTCTTCTGTAAGCCGCTTTTCAGGTTCTCAAAAAGACCCATCATTCCTCCACCTAATTAATAATCATCCTGCATCCAACAGAACGTATTGTAATATAATTATCAAATGGACTTCCATAACGTGATAGTGGCACGCATGCAGGGAGATCTGATAGCAGGCGAGTTCGAGCGCTACCGCTCACTGGTGCGCTCCGGCCTTGCGGGTTTTGTTGTCTTCGCGGCTGAGCTTGACGAACTCAGGGAAACCATCACAAGACTACAGGCCGAGGCCTCCATGCCCCTGATAATAGCCTCGGACCTTGAGCAGGGCCTTGGCCAGCAGGTAAGCGGCGGGACCCTGTTTCCCCCTGCCCGGGCCATTGCCGAGGCCACCAGAGACGACACAACCCTCAGAAGGCACGCCCTCATGCACATGGCATTTGAGACGCGCGCCTCTGGCATCAATACCGTGTTCGCCCCTGTGCTGGACGTGGACTCCAACCCCGGCAATCCGATCATCTCCACAAGGAGCTTCGGCACTGACGCCGGTTCTGTCTCAATGCATGCAAAGGAACTCATACAGGTCTTCGAATCCCACGGATTGCGCACCTGCGGCAAACACTTCCCCGGCCACGGCGACACCTCTGTTGACTCACACCTGAGCCTGCCGGTTCTTGAAAAGGACCTTAAGGAGTTGAACTCTCTGGAGCTAAAACCATTCAGGGCCGGCATAAGTGCCGGGGCCTCGATGATGATGCTTGCGCACATGAGCGTGCCGGCCCTCGACAGCGTCCCCACCTCGGTATCCGCAAAGACCGTCCGGCTCCTGCGTGAAGAGCTTGGGTTCAAAGGGATAATCACTACAGACGCGCTTGATATGGGCGCGCTCAAGGAGATGGGCGAGGCAAAGGCGGCGGAGCTTGCGCTCAAGGCAGGCGTGGACATCCTCCTGCATCCCTCAGACCCCGGGGCCCTGGCCCAGTTACTTGCGCAGAACCTTGCCACTTTGATACCGGAGCATGACACGACCGCTCTTGAGGCATTCAGGCGCGGGTTGCAGACCACCCCGGAGGGTGACATCCCTGTTGGCGGCCAGGAGATATCCATTGAGCTTTCGCGCAAGGCCCTGCGCTTGCACGGAAGGCTTGAGCCTCTTGAAAGACCAACTCTTGTTGTTGTAAGCGATGAAGGTAAAACGGGGAAGACCTTTGCAAGAGAGTTCGGGCTTGAGGCCAGGACAATACACTCAGAGGAAGCACTTGCAGCCTTCAAACGCCCCCCCGGCCAGGTGATACTTGCCGTGTTCTCATCCATACGAGCCTACAAGGGCGGGGCAGGCAGGTGGCTCCATGAGGCCCAGAGAAAGCTCAAGCCGGATGTATGCATAGCCTTCGGCCCTCCAGCCCTTCATGAGGGCACAAGCGCCAAGGTCAGGGTCACGGCCTGGTGGGATGGCAAGCCAGCGCAAAAAGCTGCGGCAGAAGTGCTGGCCTCAAGGCCAGCGGCCAGCGGAGATAGATAAATCCCCGTTGACCGTCCTCTTAAAGCGGTATACTATTTCAGTATGACAAGACAGTCAAATAAAACACATCCCTCACTGGCTCTTGCCTTTACCTTTCTGCTTTTAATTATTGCGACTCTTTCTATAGGTCAGCCAGTTCAGCCAGTTCAAACAGTTCAGCCAGGCCAAACAGTTCAGGCAAAGAACATTATCCTGTTCATAGGCGACGGCATGGGCACGGAGCAGGTAAAGGCCGGGGCGCTCTACACTGGCGGCCCCCTGAGCTTTGAGGGCTTCCCCCGGACAGGGACGCTGAACACCGCAAGCGCTGAAAGCATTATCACAGACTCTGCCGCGGCTGCCACTGCAATGGCCGCGGGGATGAAGGTCATGAACGGGGTGCTGAGCATCCGCCTACCCGGCGACGCGCGTGATATGCAGACCGTGCTCGAGCATTACAAGGCAGAGGGAAAGAGCGTGGGACTGGTGACAACATCGACCATTACCCACGCCACGCCCGCAGCCTTTGCCGCACACGTGGACTCTCGCGACAAGGTCCACGAGATAGCCGCGCAAATGCTCACTGAGCCCTTGCCCGAGGTCCTGATGGGCGGCAGTCAATACCTTTTGCCCGGGATGGCTGCCCGGAAGGGTTATCTGGTTGTGACCAACAGGGACGGGCTAAATGGACCTGACATCGCAAAGGGCCGCTATCTTGCCGGGCTCTTTGGCAAGGGGCACATGCCCTATGAGTCGAACGGCACAGG
Organism: Nitrospirota bacterium; assembly: GCA_030638335.1. Taxonomy (GTDB): domain Bacteria; phylum Nitrospirota; class Thermodesulfovibrionia; order Thermodesulfovibrionales; family JdFR-86; genus DAOWET01. The sequence continues at coordinate 2,972 of DAOWET010000132.1, read as the reverse complement.
AGGGCTTCCGCACCTGTCTGAGATGGTGGAGGCAGCGCTGGACGTTCTGGACAATGACCCGGATGGCCTGTTCCTCATGGTCGAGGGCGGGCGCATTGACCACGCGGGGCATGAAAACGATATAGAACGGCTCGTGGCGGAGGTGGCGGAATTTTCAAACTCGGTCTCGGTGGCGCTCCACTGGGCGACCCGTCACCCCGACACGCTGATAATAGTCACAGCGGACCACGAGACCGGTGGGCTTTTCATACTTGAGGACAACGGTCCTGGCAACGCGCCGCTTGCCACATGGTCCACAAGCGGGCACACAGCGGCATTCGTGCCAGTATACGCCCGCGGGCCCGGGGCAGAGCGAATCCAGCATGTAATGGAAAATACAGGGATATACAGGGCGCTTATGGGACAGGGGGGACAGGGGGGACATGATCGCTGAACCTGACATATCAGCACAAGAGATCTTCCGCGCGGCCGTAAGGGCGGCAGACCCCTTTGCCGGCACCATCAAGTACTCCTCGCTCGTGCTGGACGCCTTTAATTCCGGCGGATACAAGAACATGAGCTACATGGCCTTTGGCAAGGCCGCCCCCCGCATGGCGCAGGCCATTGAGGTCACAGCAGGGGCCATGCTGCGGCAGGGGCTGGTGATAACGAGCTACGGCAATGCCACTGGATACGAGTCCAGGCTCCAAAACCCTGCGTGCGTGATGGAGGCCGGACACCCGGTGCCGGACAAAGCCGGGGCAGAGGCTGCCACAAATGCCATAGAGCTGGCCCGTTCCCTGGGCAGCGACGACCTCCTTGTGTGCCTCATATCAGGCGGGGGCTCAGCCCTTCTGGCAAGCCCGGCCGAAGGGATAACACTTAGGGACAAACAGGGGGTAACGCAGTCGCTCCTGCTCTCGGGCGCGGACATCAAAGAGGTCAATACGGTGCGAAAGCACCTCTCAAGGATAAAGGGCGGCAGGCTTGCGGCCCTTGCCCATCCAGCCGGAGTTATCTCGCTTATAGTCTCGGACGTTGTGGGCGACGCAGTCGACAGTGTTGCCTCAGGCCCCACCTCGCCGGACAGTTCCACATATGCTGATGCCGAGGCTGTGATGAAAAAATACCTCATCACCCCGCCCGCAAGGGTCAAGGCGCTGATAGAAGCTGGCATTCAGGGACAGGTCCCGGAGACACCTAAGCCTATGGACCCGGTATTCGAACATGTAGAGAACATTATCTCCACGCGCAACCGCTCTGCCCTGGACGGGGCATTCAACCGGTCGCTGGAGCTTGGGCTCATGCCGGACATCCTGACCGCCGAGCTTGCCGGGGACGTGGGCGAGGCCGCGCAATGGCTTGCTGAAAGGTCACGCGAGAAAAAAAGCAGGCCATCATGCCTTATCTCCGGTGGGGAGACCACCGTGCATGTCACGGGAAGCGGCACCGGGGGCAGGAACACGGAACTCGCCCTCAGGTTCGCCCTTGAGGTGGAGGGGACAAAGGGCATAACGTTCCTGAGCGCGGGCACTGACGGCACGGATGGCATGGGCGAGGCGGCAGGGGCCATTGTGGACGGGAAGACCGCCCGCAGGGCCCGCAGGAAGGGCATTGATCCCGAGAAATACCTGAAGGACAACGATTCATACAATTTCTTCAAAAAGGCCGGAGGGCTCGTGGTCACAGGCCCCACAGGCACCAACGTCATGGACGTGCAGGTAATTGTGCTTACATAACATTTTAAACATAGAAAAATAGAGCTACATTTTCTTCAAATAAAATCTATCTCTTCACAGCCACGAGCACACCGTCCCTGAGGGGTATGAGCGTTGTCTGGAAATCCTCGCGGCTGAACATGAACTCGTTGAAGGCACGAACTCCCTGCGTGTCTTCATCATTCTCTGAGAGCACCTTGCCATACCAGAGCGTATTGTCCGCTATGACCATGGAGCATGACGACCTCTCACCGTGTGCTATAATTTGATATAACCTGAGGTGGAGGTGAAAAATGCCCACTATCAAAGAAGACGGAAAAATAACCGACATGACAGTCGGTGAGCTTAAGGGCCTTATCAGGAATACCGTCCTTGAACTCATTGACCCTGACTTCGGGCTTGAGCTGAAACCTGAAGTTGAAGAAGAACTAAGGGAATCCTTAAAGCAAAAGAAAAGCGGTGAAGGCACCCCTCTGGAAGAAGTGAAGAATTTCCTCTAAAAAAAAGGTTCTGCATATTCTATTCTTTTCTTGAAATCGTACTCGATGTATTTATCTGGCGTATCAACCATTTCAGTAGTCACGACAACTCTCCATTCACATTCTTTACAATATGAAACAGGTTTTTGTTTCCAAGTCAAACGTACTGCTTCCATAGAGTCTGAATTAATCTCAACAACTTCACCTTTGTTATACACAACCTCATCAATAAATGGTATTCCAGATAATTTAATTTTGGGAGTTATCGGGGAATTGAGCCGGATATGCTCAAGGAACATAACTGGATTGTTAATTACTACAATATACTCTCCCATATTTTCTCTTAGCCAATCAAGATCTACCTGAGGGCCAGAAGTGCAAAATAAATATTGTGGATTTAAATGAGTTCCAGACAGATGAAAATAACCTTTTTTAAAACCCTGATGGGTCTCCACTAATTTATCATTAATCGCAACATAAGGGACATCCCCGGACACAAAAGAACTAGATTCACCTTCACTTTTATCACACCTTGCATTGTCTTCAATATTCTTATAGAAATCAATACGGCCAAGCCTAAACTTGCCGCGCGAAATAAAATCATTCGCATATTTTTCTTTTTTATAACTCTTATAAAGAATCTTTGGTGTATCGTTACCCACATTCAATGAGCAAGTGCAACAGTAGCGACTTCTGCTGGAGTTTTGTAGCCCAGACATTTTCTGGGTCTACCATTAATACGTGATTCCACCCATGCCACCTGCTCAACCGTTATCTTACTAAAATCCGTCCCTTT
>DAOWET010000224.1 GCA_030638335.1 Nitrospirota bacterium | reverse complement strand
TGAAGGCACCGACGTTTTCGCACACTTCTCCGCCATTCAGGGCGACGGCTTCAAGACCCTGGACGAAGGCCAGGAAGTAAGCTTCGACGTAGTCGATGGTGACAAAGGCCCCAAGGCCGAGAACATCACAAAGGTTTAATTAGCAGCAACCAAAAGGGCGGTCCCACATCAGGGGCTGCCCTTTTCATTTAAAACCCCCTCCCCCCGAAGTCAAGGTTTTTGCCTTCCATCCAATTGCCACAAACGCCCCGGCACAGCGCCTGACCAAGAAAACGCGAAGCATTAAATATATTTTCTTGATATTTGACTAATATTCAATTATGCTAACCTGACATGTTGGTTTTTCTTCTTGGACACATAACAGCCACACACCCCATTCTTAGAAAGGACGATGCCATGAAGACTATTCTTATATCTCTTGCTGCTATTGTAGGCATGTTTCTTTTTCAGGCAGATGTTTCTTTTGAATGGTATCAGCAGGGGACTCGCGGTCTGAATTGTTACTTATCTGTGGTGAACCTTTTGACAAACAAGTAAGGGAATCTTCAACAAGCAGCAGAAGACCAAGACCCCCCTTCCCTGGCCCTGGCGGAAGATCTTCGTCCTCTACTACTTCTACTACTGAGCAATGGTATTACAACTGCGGAGAAGGCCGTTTTAATTACCTCGTAACCATCAAGAATGGCAGGATCACCGAGATCAAGTCGGAAGGCAGAGGCACAGGAACACCTAAATGTTACTAATGTGTGATCGATAGATCATCCCCACACACCACCTAAAACATCATCCTGAAATGAATCATGATGCAGTGCCTCTGAGCCTGCACCTCTTACTTATATTTGAGCTTCATAATAATGAGATAGACAGCAAGCACAAAAGTTATGGCATTCGCTATTATCACGGGGAGTGCATTTATCAGAACCCCATAAACGCACCACATCGCCACACCAGCAGCCAGAAGACAGAACATCCCCAGAGAAAGGTCTTCAGTGTGCCTGGTCCTGTATGTCTTTATGATCTGAGGGACCAACGAGATCGTGGTGCATAAACCCGCCACTATCCCCAAGGTCATTATCAGCCTGTCCATCCAGATAATATATCACGTGCAACAAGAGATAGTCGCTCTGGACGCACTCTGCAATCCCCCTTTCCCCGAGGTCAATTATTTTCCTGTGGATCTTGCTCTTAACAGGCATGCTTAAAGATGTTTGTCTATGCGAAGGACCTTAAGGAAAATATACTTCAACCTTTTCAGGATACCAATGTCTGGCTCAGTATAATGTATGGTTTCGACCCCATTCACCGTATTGCGCCAGGTGATCGCACATTTATCATCCTGCTTATCAATACAAGTGTCTCTGAAGGCCAGCTTCCAGCTGTTAACAGGTGCCATATCAGTGTCTAAAACTGAAGCAACCTTGTTTGCGAACATCGGGCTCCTGATAATTAATCCGATATCAGTATTTATATACATCGAGCGCTGGTCGAAGTTGTATGAGCCAATATATACAAGCTCACGGTCTACGATGGCTGCCTTTGAATGAAAACTCTTGTCCTGCCAGGGGCCACGGACTTTTTTATACTTGAACTCAAAAAGTTCCGCCCCTGCAAGAAGAAAGCTTTTCCTGTGTTTTGCATACCCTGCATAGGCAATGGTGACGTCCGTGGTACCAAGGGAATTGGTAAGAATGCGGACATCCACTCCTTTATCAGTGAGGGCCCTGATGCGGGAGATCATTGAAGTGTCAGGGACCATATAAGGAGATGATATTATCAGCTCCTCTTCAGCCGACTCGTTCATTTCCCTCAAATTAACCGCAACGTTCATGATCTCGCCATTATTATTGAGCGGCTTGTCATAGATAAGATCGGCCTGAGCCCATGTCATCGCGGAGGCCAGCGTTGCAAGCAGGCCTCTGCGGTTAAATGTCTTGAACTCATAAGGGATATCCTTTAATCCATTGACGTATTGATGGTTTTTCATATGCAGTTTTCTTGTTCGCCGCTCGGACACACGGTATTTCCTGAAAAGTGATGTTTGCACGGACCGTCTGCTGTTCCAATAAAGATCAAAAGCATCCGAAACGTCTTTAACAACAGGGCCGGTGGCAAGGACGTCCAGGTCCTTGAAATTAAAAGTATCGTTAACCCCGAAATAGGCGTCCGAGATGTTGCGGCCACCTATGATCACGGAAGTATTGTCTGCAATGATCACCTTGTTGTGCATGCGCTGGTTCAGTCTCGAAAGGTCCGTGACAAATTCCAGGTGACGGAATATTCGCGGGAGCTCTCTCGACCTGAAAGGGTTGTAAAGCCGTATCTGCATATTTGGATGCGCACCAAATGCAGCAAAGGGAAAGTCGCTCTTTGCGGTATGAATATCGTCTAACAGTATTCGCACCCGAACGCCGCGGTCTGCCGCCTGAAGGAGATGTTCAGCAAGGACCCTTCCGGAACGATCATTTTTCCACATATAGGACTGCACGTCGATCGAGTTCTCGGCAAGGTCAAAAAGGGCCAGCCGGGACAGGAAGGCTTCCTTGGGGTCATTAAGAAGATACACCCCGGACTCATGGATATTGGCACCTTCCGGGGAGGGGAAGAGGGCCTTGAGGGCTGAATTGCCGGGTGCAGGCCGGGCACTGATCTCAGGAGGCATGTACCCCTTTGGTATTGATGCGCAACCGGCAAGCAAAATGAAGATAAAAGCAAAAGCCATGCCACGGCGTCTTATCCCAGCAGCTTTTCCCCTGGCTGTTTTAACGGTGGACTTATTGAGCTGATACACTCCCCTGGCCCCCCCATGCCGTATGACTGTATAGTCTAATTTTAACACGTTTCTAAAAAGAAAAATATCAAGAAGGGAATTTGGGGACAAACACCAATCACAGCCCCATCCTGCAAAATCCCCCTGCCCGCCCCCCAGGTAAATACATTCTCTTGCGCAGGATGTCACTGCATATATAAATCTGTTAGAATGAATCCCATGGAAGTGCAGCCCATATCCATTCACGCGATAATCATCGCGGTCTCCACCACCGTGGGGTCCTTCTTCGCATTCCGCCATCTGATGCGCAAGAAAAAAAAGCGCAGGCTGGAGGAGAGGGAGGCACGCATCAAAAGAGAAGGCGTGGAGTTCACAGCCGCGGAAGTGGGCATGGGCTTCGACCCCAAACTGGTTAGCAAGGACGGCCGCATGCCCTGCTGCCTCACCGCTGACTGGACAAACCCCGAGACAGGCGAGACCCACAAGCTCAAGAGCCAGTGGTTCTGGTACGACCCCCGCAACGAGGAAACAATAATAGAGTTCAAGGACATAAAAGGCCGTGTCATACCATCAGAGCCCGAGTTCTGCCATATGGACATCTCAGCCTACAAGCTGCACCCGTACCTTCATTAGGGCACTAGGGCACTGGGGCACTAGCCCCCCACATCTCCTTTAAACGCCATTTGCATGAGCACGCCCTGCCCTGATAATGTAGTGAAGCTCAAAAAAAGGGGATTCACCATGACAGACATGGACGCGCAAAGAGAAAAGCTCAATTGTATTATCGCTGACAACCGGGCATCGCTCGAAGTGAACACGCCCGAGGACCATCCCCTTGAATACGCCAGGGCCTGCATGAACATAGGCAGCGCCTTTGGCTCGCTTGCGGGCCTGGAGAACATGGCGGAAAACTGCATGAAGTCCATCGTCTCCTTCCAGCAGGCCCTCAGGGTTTACACACTTGAGGATCACCCCGAGGACTACGCAAAGACCCACAGCAACCTCGGGAATGCTTACGCAATGCTGGCAAGCGTGGAGGGCAGGGACGAGAACTGCATCAAGGCATTCCAGTCCTTCCTGGAGGCATTCAAGGTCTTCAACCAGGACGACTTTCCCGAGATATTCAAGGGGCTCATCGAGAACGTCCGCATGCATCTGCCCGTCTGCGAGAAGCTCAAGAGAAAGCTCGACGAGCTGTTTACTGACAATACACCCCCCTCGCCTCCCACCTCTCCCAACCAGAACAACTAGCCCCAACCCGGGTATCCGGCACAACTACCTCTTCCATAAAGCCCCTTTTAGGTCTAAAATATAGGTAGGGACGATACTCCCCCTATTTAAGGAGGTAAACATGCATACACATACGCATATGTGCCATATCCACAACGTGGAATACGAGGATTTCTGCGTGCTCTGCTCAGGCCCGCCCCACTTACACCCGAAGCTCAAGGCCTTCCTCTGGGTGGTATTGGTACTGGCCTTCTTAGCCGCGTTCTTGATCTATAACCTCACTGAGATCAGCAGTCCTCTATAACCTCACTGAGCTCCGCCTGTCCTCCCCTGCGGTAACAGGGCAGGAGCGCGTTGACATCACTCCTCAAGCTCCCTTAGCCATCCCTCAATGGCACATAATATGTCTCAAGTAACTTATTAATCATTGTCACTAAACCCTCTGTATTGATTACGATTTCTCTTGATTATTATCTGGATTATTGTTAATATGCATTAGTTATTAAATTCACAGGGGAGGGCACATGG
>DAOWET010000299.1 GCA_030638335.1 Nitrospirota bacterium | reverse complement strand
GCTTGAGTATCTTCTTGATGTCCGGAAGGAAACCCATGTCCAGCATGCGGTCGGCCTCGTCCAGCACCAGCATCTCCACGCTTGACAGGTCCACGTTTCCCTGGTTGAGGTGGTCCAGCAGGCGACCCGGGCAAGCCACAATGATGTCCACTCCCCTGTACAGCTTTTTCACCTGGTTGTAGGCGGATGCGCCGCCATATATGGTCATGCTGTTAAGCCGCGTGTTCCTGCCAAGCTCTTTGATGTTCTCGTCTATCTGCTCGGCCAGTTCCCGCGTTGGAGCGACGATCAGTGCGCGCACCGCCTTTTTTCTGCCTCTGGGTGTAACAACGGGTGATTTGATCAGGCGGTTGAGCATGGGCAGGACAAATGCCGCTGTCTTGCCTGTTCCTGTCTGGGCAAGGCCCATGACATCGTGCCCTTTTAAAATGTTGGGGATCGTCTTTGACTGTACGGGGGTTGGAACTTTGTAACCTGACTTCCTGACGCCTGACATAATACTGGTGTCTAAACCAAATGCTTCAAAACTCATAAGTAAAATCCTCTCGGCTGCAATAAAGCTGAAAGGATTTTAAGTGCCAATAGCTCAACTGCAACTGCAACTTCTTTATTTTATTTACGTCCAGTTAAAAAACTGTTCTATAACTATAGCATTATTCGTTATATAAAAGCACCTTGGACACAGCGGGCACCTTAAAATGGATTGTTTTCAGTACAGGTTGCTATGCGTAACCCGCAGTCTGGAAACCCTGCCAACTCTGGTGCCTTCACCATTGGAATTTCAATTTTGCAATATCTGAGGCTAAGTAGTGCAAGAAACACATGAAGACAGCACCGGATCAATCGGAGGTTAGGCGAAGGTCAGGCGGGGTTCAGGGAAATAGTGATGGCCGACACCACTAAACTCCTTTCGAATCATCCTGACGCAATCCTTGCGTCCTGTAGTGTGAAGGCTTTCCTGTTAACTTTCTGATATAATTCAATATATGGATTATATGTTTTCCAAACATGCTTCTGAAATGCTGAAGGAGCGCAATGTTTCGGAGAGTTGGGTATGGGAGACAGTGAATAATCCAGACTGGGATACGCTGGGGTCTGATGAGAACATGCATTACTTCAAGATGATCCCTGAAAACAGCGACAGGGTGTTACATGCAATCGTAAACCATAACGTTTCCCCGAAGAGAATTGTGACAGTTTTCTTTGATCGTAAGGCAAGGAGGTTGCCATGAGATTAAAAGTGGACATTGGAAATGACGCATTGTACTTTCGGTTGGACGAAGCAGCTATTGTAGAGTCCGAAGAAGTGCAGCCGGGCGTAGTGCTCGATTTCAATGCAGATGGCAAAGTTGTGGGTATTGAGATGCTAGACATTAGCCAGAGAATGACCCTTGAGCAGTTGAAGAACTTCCAGTACGAGACCGTCTGAGTATTAATTTCACCAAACCCCGCAACAAAAAAGGGTTACGCCAATTGACGTAACCCCATATAAACAAATGGTGGACGACATGGGGATCGAACCCACGACCTCCACGTTGCGAACGTGGCGCTCTCCCAACTGAGCTAGCCGCCCGACCATTAAAGAATTCTTATAATACCACGCAGGCCAAATGGATTCCAAACACCGGAGAATTTTGTGGATGCGCCCTGCGAAAAATATAAAAATCCACATTTTTCAAAGAGCTTGCCCCCTGTTTTCTCCTGATTAGTCTTGCAAGAGGCGTATTGTATATAATACCAACCATGCACCACAGTGATTTCGTACCCCTTCACCTGCACTCTCAGTACAGTCTGCTGGACGGGGCCATAAAGATCGACGAGCTCGTGGAGGCCGCCGCAGGGTTCAATATGCCCGCAGTGGCCATAACCGACCACGGAAACATGTTCGGGGCCGTGGACTTCTACTTCAAGGCTCAAAAAGCAGGGGTCAAGGCCATCCTTGGCTGTGAGATGTACCTCTCACCCACCACCATGCAGGCCAGGGACGGGGAAAAACCCTTTCATCTGGTGCTCCTGGCCTCAAACAACACCGGGTACAAGAACCTCGTAAAGCTCGTATCAGCTTCCTTTCTTGAGGGCTTCTACAAGCGCCCGAGGATAGACAAGGAGATGCTTGCCGCACACTCTGAGGGCCTTATCGGCCTCAGCGCGTGCCTGCAGGGCGAGGTGCCCTACCATCTCAGGCAGGGAGACCACGATGGCGCCAGACGTGCCGCCCTGTGGTACAGGGAGGTGCTGGGTGAAGACAACTTCTACTTCGAGATACAAAAAAACGGCCTGCCAGAGCAGGATGTGGTGAACAAGGGGCTCATAACACTGTCTAAGGAGCTGGGCATCGACCTTCTGGCCACAAACGACTGCCACTACCTGCGTGAGTCGGACAAGGAGGCCCACGAAACGCTCCTGTGCATACAGACCGGCACCACCATGAACGACCCCGACCGCTTCCGCTTCAGGGGGTCGGGCTACTGGTTCCGCTCCCCCGAGCAGATGAAGGAAGACTTTGCGGACGTGCCCGAGGCGGTCACGAACACGCGGGCCGTGGCCGAGCGCTGCAACGTTACATTTGATACGGACGCCGTGCTCCTGCCGCGCATCAAGACCGAAAACGGCAAGCGCCCCAGGGACATCCTCAAGGAGATGGCCTGGAGGGGCCTGGAGCAGCGCCTCGGCAAAAAACCTGACGATGTGTACTCGGCCCGCATGGACCGGGAGCTTGGGGTCATTATGGACATGGGCTATTCCTCCTACTTCCTGATAGTGGAGGACTTTATCTCATACGCCAAGCAAAACCACATACCGGTGGGACCGGGAAGGGGTTCGGCCGCCGGGAGCCTGGTGGCCTATTCCCTTGGCATCACGGAGCTTGACCCCATACGCTACGGCCTGCTCTTTGAGCGCTTCCTGAACCCCGAGCGCGTGAGCATGCCTGATATAGACGTGGACTTCTGTCGTGACAAGCGCGGCGAGGTCATCCGCCACGTGCAGGAGAAATACGGCAAGGACCACGTTGCCCAGATAATCACCTTCGGCACCATGGCCGCCCGCGCGGTCATCCGTGACGTGTCCCGCGCCCTGGACTACCCATACACGGAGGCCGACAAGCTGGCAAAGCTCGTGCCCGATACCATCGGGATAAAACTTAAAGACGCGATAGCCAAGGAACCAGAGCTCAAACGCCTGTACGGGGAGGACGAGCAGGTGGCAAGAATTCTCGACATCGGCATGCGCCTTGAGGGCCTCACGCGCCACGCATCCACGCATGCCGCAGGGGTGGTGATAGCGCCCGGCCCCATGACGAATTACGCACCGCTATACAAGGCCCCCAACGACGAAACCATTACCACCCAGTTCGACATGGGCTCGGTGGAGCGCATAGGGCTTATAAAGTTTGACTTCCTGGGCCTCAAGACGCTCACCGTCATGGAGAAATGCGTCCAGTACCTGAAGGCCGAGGGAGTGGAGCTTGATATAGCAAAGATCCCCCTTGACGACAAGGCCACATATGATTTCCTTGGCACGGGCAAGACCACCGGGGTGTTCCAGCTTGAGTCGGACGGCATGAAGGACATCCTTATAAAGATGCAGCCGACCCACTTTGAGGACATCATAGCCCTTGTGGCCCTCTACAGGCCCGGCCCCATAGGAAGCGGCATGATAGACGACTTCATTCGCAGAAAGCGCGACGGCAAGGAGATAAAGTACGACTTCCCCATGCTCAAGGACACCCTCGACGAGACCTACGGTGTGATCCTCTATCAGGAGCAGGTCATGAGCATCGCCAACACGCTCTCGGGCTTCACCCTCGGACAGGCCGACGTTCTGAGGAAGGCAATGGGCAAGAAGATAGCCGCTGTCATGGCCGAGCAGCGCGAGAGGTTCGTGGGCGGGGCGGTGGCAAACGGGCACGACCAGAGAAAAGCCGCCGAACTCTTCGACCTCATAAGCAAGTTCGCGGAATACGGTTTCAACAAGAGCCATTCGGCCGCATACGCCCTTATCGCATACCAGACCGCATACCTGAAGGCCCACTACCCGGCCCAGTTCATGGCCGCCACCCTCACCATGGACATAGACAACTCCGACAAGGTGGTCAAGAACATAAAAGAGTGCAGGGACATGGACATACGGGTACTGCCGCCCGACATTAACCTCTGCGGCAGGGATTTCACCGTGGACGGCGAGCACATACGCTTCGGCCTTGGGGCTGTAAAGGGCGCGGGCGCGGCAGCCGTGGACTCGATACTCACCGCGCGCGTGGACACGCCCTTTGACTCCATGGAGGACTACCTGTCGCGTGTAGACCTGAGGAAGGTCAACAAGAAGGTGAACGACAGCCTGATAAAATCAGGGGCCTTCGACTCGCTGACAGAGACGGACGGCTCCATCGAGTCCCTGGGGAAGGTGCGCTCCCGGGCTCTGGAAAAGCTCGAGGCATCGGGCGGCCAGATTCCCTCTCTATCGCTTTTCGGGGATGATGAGGACATGCCCGGAGGGGCAAACGGCGGATGGAGCGAGAGCGACCTGCTGAAGAACGAGAAGGAGGCGCTGGGGTTCTATATCTCCGGCAACCCGCTGAGCAAGTTCGCTCCCCTTCTGGAGGCCACCGGCATCAGGAGCGTAAGCGGGCTTAAGAACGCTCAGGACAAGGAGACCGTGGAGGCCGCAGGCATGGTCATGTCCATCAGGAAGCTCCAGACCAAGAGGGGCGAGCTGATGGCGGCCCTGGTGCTGGAGGACGAGGAGGCCATGGTCGAGGTCATCGTGTTCCCGGACCTGTACAAGACCCACGCAGGCATTATTGATACTGACAGGGCAATGCTGGTCAGGGGACAGCTGGAAAAGAGCGAGAAGGGCCTGAAGATAGTGGGCGAGGAGATGAGCCCGCTGGAGGACCTTCCCTACAGGAGTGGAGCGAACCGCAGAGCCGTGATAGCCATCAGGGGGGCGGGGCCAGAGGCCATGCATGCGCTGAAGGACGTGGTGGACAGCCACCGGGGGGAGCTTCCCCTGTACCTGAAGATAAAGAGCAAGGGCTCTGAGACCCTGCTGCAGACCGCACACTCCATCACCCCGGACCTGGGGTTTATCGGCAAGGTGGAGAAATATTTCGGGAAAGGCGCTATCAAAGTAGTATAAAATAAGGATAATGTCAACTTACCTGGAATTCGAGAAGCCCATAGAGGAGCTTGAGCTCAAGATAGAGGAGCTCAGAAGGCTCTCAAGCGGTTCAAACCTGAACCTGGGCGAAGAGATACGCACTCTTGAGAAAAAGGCCCAGGGCCTGAGGGAGAACATCTACAAAAACCTCACCCGCTGGCAGAAGACCCTGATAGCGCGCCACGCGGAAAGGCCCTACACCCTGGACTACATAAAACTGATCGTCGAGGACTTCGTGGAACTGCACGGAGACCGCCGGTTCTCGGACGACCTGGCCATCGTTGGAGGCCTGGGACGCATAGGGGGCATCTCCTGCGTTATCGTGGGCCACCAGAAGGGGCGCGGGGTGAAGGAACGCATACACCGCAACTTCGGCCAGCCCCACCCCGAGGGCTATCGCAAGGCCCTGCGCCTGATGAAGATGGCAGAGCGCTTCGGCCTTCCCGTGGTCACGTTCATAGACACACCCGGGGCCTACCCCGGCATCGGCGCGGAGGAGCGGGGGCAGGCCCAGGCCATAGCCACCAACCTCATGGAGATGACGCGCTTGCGGACCCCCATCATAGCCGTGGTCATCGGCGAGGGTGGAAGCGGAGGGGCGCTGGCGCTTGGAGTGTCGGACCGCCTCTACATGCTCGAGTACTCCACATATTCGGTCATATCCCCGGAGGGGTGCTCGTCCATACTCTGGAGCAAGAACGGCGACCTCTCGGCAAGCGATTTCTCAAGGGCCGCGGACGCCCTCAAGCTCACGGCCAACGACCTGCTGACCTTCGGCATAATAGCCGACATAATCCCCGAGCCCATGGGCGGGGCCCACAGGGACCCCGTGACCACCTCCGGCAATATCCTGGAGGCCCTTGTGGGGGCCCTTGAGGAGTTCATGTCCATGCCAACAGATAAACTGGTCCAGGCCCGCTACGAACACATCCGGGCGCTCGGGGAGTTCGAGGAAAGGGCAGGCATCACCAATATCTCCCCTGAGAGCATAGGCAATGCCGGCCCGGACGCCGACCCAAAGACTGGCCCGAAAACTGGACCAAAAACTGGAATTGATGCGGACAAATAGCACGCTCGTGCCTGGAAGCAACCTGCCATGATACACCTCGTAAAACTTGCGGCAACCCTTGCTCTTATCGTATACCTGCTGAGGAAAAAACATAAGATAGGCACTGTCATGCTCCTGGCCTCGCTGGCCATGGCCGTCCTTTACCTGCTGCACCCGCTCCGGGCGTTCGAGACGGCGCTTGATACAGCCCTGGACCCGGTGACCGTGGAGTTGATGCTGGCCCTTATCCTTATCAGGATGTTCGAGCTAATACTAAGGGAACGCGAAACGCTCGCGGCAATGATGGGGGCATTCAAGCGCATATTCGTAAGCACGCGCGCGGTGATCGTCTCCATGCCGCTTCTGATCGGGATGCTGCCCTCTGTGGGCGGGGCGTATTTTTCCGCGCCAATGGTGAAGGAGGCAACTCGTGGCCTGGATATGAGCGGGGAGGAGAAGGCCTTCATAAACTACTGGTTCCGCCACCCATGGGAATACGTGCTCCCGCTGTATCCGGGCATACTACTGGCGTCCGCCATAAGCGGCCTGGAGCTGAGGAGTCTGATACTTGCCAACCTGCCCCTGTTCGTGCTCATGCTCGTGCTCGGCTTTATGCTCAGCATGCGACAGGTGCGGGGTCATGGCCAGGGCCAGGACAGCCCGGATGGGAGCCTGTTGAGCTTTCTTCCGGTGGGCGTGGTCCTGCTGCTGGTTATTGTATTGCACGTGCGGCTGTTTATTGCGCTGGCAATAGTTGTGGCCTCGCTGATGGTCTTCCACCGCTACAGGGGCAGGGAGTTCATGAAGGTGCTGCGCCACGGGCTCTCGCTGGACGTGGTGCTGCTCATATTCGGGGTGATGCTCTTTAAGGGCGTGATGGAGGCCACCGGGGCGGTGGCGGGCGTGAGCCTGTTCCTCGTGGACTCCGGGGTGCCGCTTGAGGCCACGCTCATAGCGCTGCCGCTTCTGGCCGGCGTCCTCACGGGCATCACCGTAGGCTTCGTGGGCGCAACGTTGCCTCTTCTAGTGAGCCTGCCCGGCGGTGACACGCTGGCCTCGGTGGCCCTGGCCTTTGCGGCCGGGTTTACCGGTGTTCTGCTCTCGCCGGTGCATGTCTGCCTGATCCTCACAAGGGAGTACTTCCACGCGGACATGGCAGCCCTTTACAGACGGCTTGCGCCCCCGGCACTTGCCCTCACGGCTGCGGGCTCCATGGTATACCTGCTGCTCAGTTAGTGCTAGGCCAGGCCCCTTTTGTGCGTTGACAAAGTCCCTGTCTATATTGTTTAATATTCAATCTAGGCGGGCGGGTAGCTCAGTTGGAAGAGCGCGGCCCTTACAAGGCTGAGGCCACAGGTTCGAGCCCTGTTCCGCCCACCAT
>DAOWET010000206.1 GCA_030638335.1 Nitrospirota bacterium | reverse complement strand
GCACTTACGATAAGCGGAGGCGTGTATGAGTAACTACCGAGGCAACCTGATGATATGCGGCGGCACCGGCTGCATAGCCACCGGGGGGCTCAAGGTGAAGGATGCCCTGGAGGACGAACTCAAGGCCAAGGGCCTTGCAGAGGAGTTCAAGGTGGTCATCACCGGCTGCAACGGCTTTTGCGCCGCGGGCCCCATTCTCACCGTATACCCTGAAGGTATCTTTTATGAGAAGCTCAAAATAGAGGACCTGCCCCTGATAGTCGAGGAGCACCTTCTCAAGGGCCGCCCTGTGGAGAAGTTCATGTACCAGGTGCCGGACAAGCCCGGCAAGGTGCCCACCATGAACGAGATCCCCTTCTTCAACCTCCAGGTGCTGAGGGCGCTGAGGAACAAGGGGATGATAGACCCGGAGAAGATAGAGGACTACATAGCGCGCGACGGCTACATGGCCGCGGGCAAGGCCCTTACCGGGATGTCACGCGAGGAAGTGAGTACCGTGGTCAAGGAATCGGGCCTGAGGGGGCGCGGCGGGGCCGGGTTCAACTGCGGCCTGAAGTGGGAGTTCTGCAGGGGCGAGAAGGAGCCCGAGAAGTTCATCATCTGTAACGGCGACGAGGGCGACCCCGGGGCGTTCATGGACCGCTCCATAATGGAGGCCGACCCCCACGTGGTGCTGGAGGGCATGCTCATCGGGGCCTATGCCATTGACGCGCACCTTGGATACATCTACGTGCGCGCGGAGTACCCCCTTGCGGTTGCCCGCCTGCAGCTTGCCATAGACCAGGCGCTGGAGATGGGGCTCCTGGGCAAGGACATTTTTGGCACGGGATTTGATTTCGAGATCATCATATACCAGGGCGCGGGCGCATTCGTCTGCGGAGAGTCCACCGCCCTGATGAAGAGCATCGAGGGCAAGCGAGGCATGCCGAGGCCCACGCCCCCAAGGAGCGTGCAGCAGGGTCTCTGGAAAAAGCCCTCTGTGCTCAACAACGTTGAGACCCTTGCGTGCGTGCCGCAGATAATACTTAACGGCTCGGACTGGTTCCGCACCCTTGGCACCGAGAAGTCCACGGGCACCAAGGTCTTCGCCCTCACGGGAAGCGTGAACAACATAGGGCTCATCGAGGTCCCCATGGGCATACCGCTGAGGCAGATCATTTTCGAGATCGGCGGCGGTCTCCCCAAGAGGCGGAAGTTCAAGGCGGTCCAGCTTGGCGGTCCCTCCGGAGGGTGCGTACCCGAGCATCTGCTGGACACGCCCGTGACCTTCGAGGACATCGTCAAGACCGGGGCCATCGTGGGCTCTGGAGGCATGGTGGTAATGGACGACCTCAGCTGCATGGTCGCTATTGCCAAGTTCTTCCTTGAGTTCACCACGGACGAATCGTGCGGCAAGTGCCCGCCCTGCCGCGTTGGGACAAAGGTCATGCTCGAGATGCTCGAGGACATCGCCGTTGGCAAGGGCAAGCCCGAGGACATAGCAACCCTTGGCGACCTCTCGCAGGAGATCATCGACACATCATTATGCGGGCTGGGCCAATCAGCCCCCAACCCGGTGCTTACCACCATCAAGTATTTCCTCAACGAGTACGAGGAGCACATCAACGAGGGCTACTGCCGCGCCGGCGTGTGCACTGATCTGGTTACCTTCTACATTGACGAGGAGAAGTGCAAGGCATGCAAGCAGTGCAAGAAGGTCTGCCCGGTGGACGCCATCATCGGCGAGAAGAAAGTGCCTCACCGCATTGACCAGGAAAAGTGCATAAAGTGCAGGTCGTGCTTTGAGATATGCAAGTTCGGCTCAGTGAAAACCGGCCCGGCCAGTCTCCGGGAGAAACTCATCAAGGACCAGGCGGTAGAGGCCTGAGCCTCGGAAAGGAGACCCGGAAAGTGGACCAGGTAGAACTGACAATAAACGGAAAGAAGGTCAAGGCTCCCCGCACTTCGTCCATACTGAAGGCGGCCCTTGACAACGGCATCTATATCCCCAAGCTCTGCTGGGACAGGAGGCTTACCCCCTATGGAGGTTGCCGCCTGTGTCTGGTGGAGATGGAGGGACAGAGGAAGCTCTTTGCATCATGTTCCACCCCTGTAAAGGATGGGATGGAGATCAATACCGAAAGCGACAGGATAGCGCGCGCCAGAAAGAGCGTGCTTGAGTTGCTGCTTGTGAACCACCCACTTGACTGTCCCATATGCGACAAGGCCGGCGAGTGCGAGCTGCAGGACCTGGCCTTCAAGTACGGCCCCTCCGCAAGCCGCTTCAAGGGCGAGCGCAAGCAGGCCCCAGAGGTAACCACCGCACCATTGCTTGAGCGCAACCCCAACCGCTGCATCCTGTGCGGGAAGTGCGTGCGCATATGCGGCGAGCACCAGGGCGTTGGCGCCATAGACCTTATTGGCCGCGGCTATGACACGGAGGTAAGCCCGGCGTTTGAGGAATCCCTGGACTGCGAGTTCTGCGGGCAGTGTGTTGACGTCTGCCCGGTGGGCGCACTTGGGAGCAAGCCCTTCCGCTTCCGCTCAAGGGCGTGGTACATGGAGGAGAAGAACACTGTCTGCCCATACTGCGGATGCGGGTGCACGGTCACGCTGGGCATCAGCGAGGGCAAGATCATCCGCTCGGTGGGCACTGACGGCGTTGGCCTGAGCAAGGGCGACCTTTGTGGCCGCGGGCGTTTCGGGGTTGACTACGTGCACTCAGACAAGCGCCTGACAAAGCCGCTCATACGAAAGGACGGCAAGCTTCAGGAGGCCACGTGGGAAGAGGCCACCGCCTATATTAGCGAGAACCTCAAGGCCGTCATCGACTCCAGCGGGCCGGAGGCCGTGGGGGCCATCGGAAGCCAGCGCTGTACGGTGGAAGACAACTACATGCTCCAGAAGTTCATGCGCGAGGCCGTGGGCACCAACAACATAGACTCCCTTGCGGCCCTTGGCTATAGCAAGGCGCAAAAGGGCATAAAGCAGGCCTTCGGCCTGGACACACTGCCCATAGATTACAACTCGCCCCTTACCTCGGACAGCATCCTCGTGGTGGAGAGCGACATAACAAGCACGCACCCGGTATGGGGCCTGAAGCTCTACGCCGCGCTCAGGGACTTTGGCGCCACCCTTACGGTCATAGACCCCAAGCTCACGAAGCTCTCGCGCCATGCTTCGGAGTGGCTCAGGAACACCCCGGGCACGGCCGTTGCCGTGCTCAACGGCATGATGCGCACGATCCTTGACGAGGGTATCCACGACAAGGACGCGGAGAGCCATCCGGGCTTTGCGGAGCTCAAGAGCAAGCTTGAAGAGTATACGCCCGAAAAGGTGGAAGGGCTTACAGGCATCCACCCGGACAGGCTCAAGGATGCGGCCAGAAAGTTTGCCGCGGCAGAGCGTCCTCTTGCTTGCATGACCCTTGGCGCAAACGAGAACAACAAGTCCACGGACACTGTGCTTGCCACCGCGAACCTGCTCATGCTGGTGGGTGCGGGGGCTGATGCGCTTGAGATACCCGCGGAGCTCACTAATACCATAGGCATGTTCGAGGCAGGCATCCGACCGGACGCAGGGCCCTCGCATACCCCGCTTGAAAAGCCGGGGCTCGGCCTTGTGGAGATGTTCTATGGCGAGAACTCCCCTGTAAAGGCGATGTTCATCATGGGCGAGAACCCCGTGGTCTCCTTCCCTCAGGCCGAAGTGGTTGAGGGTACGTTGAAGGGGCTGGACCTGCTGGTGGTGCAGGACCTGATGCTTTCGGACACGGCCAAGCTTGCACACGTTGTGCTTCCCGCCGCAAGCTGGGGCGAGAAGGAAGGCACTGTGGTAGGCGCCTCCGGGCAACCCCAGAAGGTCATCAAGTGCATTGAGCAAACCGGAGAGAGCGTTCCGGACTGGCAGATATTCAGGAACCTGGCCCGCTTCATGCAAAAGGACACGGGCCTTGGCACCCTGGAGTCTCTGCAACAGGAGATAGAGGGTAAGGTGAGCTTCGAGTTCGATTCTTCAAAGGCCACGCCACAATTCAACCCGGTGGACCTCACCATGGCCGAGGAGACGGACAAGGAGTACCCGCTGAAGATGGTTACAGGCAACCTCATGCAGCACTCGGGCAGCCTGACCACGCTTTCAAAGGGCCTGGAATCGGTTGTCTCCGACGCCATCGTGCAGATGAACAAAGCGGATGCCAAGGTTCTGGAGATCGGCGACGAGGGCTACATCAAGGTGGCTTCCCGGCGCGGAGAGATAACGCTTAAGGCCAAGGTCACTGACGAGGTCCCTGAGGGCATGCTTTACGTGCCCTCGCATTTCCCGCATGCCAGGGTCCATTTGCTGACCTATCCTTCTGCCAACGGCGCGGTGAGCATAGTTGCCGTAAAGGTGGAAAAGGCTTAAACGGGCTTGGATATACCGCATCTTCTGTGTTGCGGCACGCTCGAAGTAGCGATGCTACGACTTCGCGCACCGCGCCTTGAAGCTACGGCATCCCAAACCCGTTGAGGGTTTCGCGCTGTCTGATTCACGGCATCTACGGCAGAATAAGCCGCTCGAAGTACGAAGGAGTGCTACTTGACCTTCATAAGGTTCTTCTTTGTATCTGCCGCAAATCAGAAAGCGCGGGGGTTTAATAAGTTGGACCTTTGTCAAAGAAGTTATAAAAGGTGCCCGTGGCATCTCGTGCAATATGCGGGTTAGGTAATTTAAAGGCCGGGGATACCGTGTATGGTGTCCCCGGCGTTTTTTTAGCTGACATGATGTGGCAATTGTTTTTTTAAGGGGGGGCAGTTGGGCATTATCCGCGTACTTGAGCAGCAGCTTGCAAACAAGATAGCCGCCGGAGAGGTGGTGGAGCGGCCGGCCTCGGTGGTGCGCGAGCTCCTTGAGAATTCCCTTGACGCCGGTGCGCGGAACATCACAGTTGACGTGGAGCGCGCGGGCAGGAAGCTCATCCGTGTGGCTGACGACGGCTGCGGCATGGACGAGGCCGATGCCGCCATGAGCGTGGAGCGCCACGCCACAAGCAAGATCACAGACGAGGCAGACCTCTTCAGGATCGGCACCATGGGGTTCAGGGGAGAGGCCCTGCCCTCCATCGCCTCGGTCTCAAGGCTCTTGATGAGGACAGCCCCTGAGGGCGCGGAACACGGGCACGAGTTCAACGTTGTGGGAGGTGAGGCGGGTGAGCCGGTGCCCGTTGCAACGGTTGGCACCACGGTTGAGGTCAGGGACCTGTTCTTTAATACCCCCGCGCGCAGGAAGTTCCTGAAACGCGACCAGACAGAGCTCATGCATATAGTCGAGACGGTCACGAAGCTTGCACTGTCACACCCCGGGGCTGGTTTTACTCTTACTGTGGAGGGCCAGCCCACGGTTGATCTTCCCCGCGCAAGGGACTTGCACGAGCGCCTGGTGCAGGTCTACGGGACCGAGTTCGTGGAGGAGCTTGTAGGGGTTTCACGCCATGAAGGTCCCTTGAAGGTGGAGGGATTCGTCTCGCCCCCCTCCGGGCTTCGCGAGACCCGCACACACCAGCTTCTGTTCATAAACCGCAGGCCTGTGCGCGACCCCTCGGTGAGCCATGCCGTTTTTTCCGCCTATGACGCCCCAAAGGGGCTGCACCCCGTGTTCTTCATCTTCCTGGATATTGACCCCGAGATAGTGGACGTGAACGTGCATCCGGCAAAGCAGGAGGTGCGCTTTTCGGACAAGAGCGGGCTATATAGATTCGTACGCAGGGCAGTGGGAGAGGTAGTGCGACCGCTTTCCGGGGGTGAGTACCTCTCACAAGAGGACGCAGCGTTTCCCGCTGCCTCGTCTGCATATGGCTCTGATAATGCCTCTGTGTATGCCTATGAACACGCAAACGCCTCGCCATCCGGGACATTCGGGGTCTCGGAAGCGCTTCCCGGCAGTTACGGCGAGGCCGGGGGCTTTGCCGGGAACTTCAGGGCCCAACTGCCCTTTGTGTATCTTGGCGAGACCTTCATAGCATATCCCGAGGTCAAGGGGGGCAAGGGGGGCCTTGCGGTACTGGACCACCACGCCGCGCACGAGCGCGTGCTTTTTGAGCAGCTCCTTGATGGGCTGCGCATGGAAAGCAAGAGACTGCTGTTTCCAAGGCAGGTGCAGCTAAGCAAGAAGGAGCACATGGTGGTGCTTGACAACCTTGAGATGCTGGCTGAGTTCGGCCTCGAGGTGGAGGACTTTGGCGGTGATTCGGTCATTGTCAGGTCGCTTCCCGGCCCACTTGAGGAGGCTGACCTGAGAGGCATACTCTCAGAGGCGGTGGCCGCAATACTGGAGGGCGACAAGCCCGGCAGGAGCATACAGGAGGCGGTTGCCGCACGCGTAGCCTGCCACTCATCCGTCCGGGGCGCGACTGTCCTTGGCCCCGAGGAGTTCAACGCCCTTTTGGAGCAGCTTGACCGGGCCCGTGACCCGGAGCACTGCCCCCACGGCAGGCCCACGCGGCTGAGGTTTTCTTTCGAAGAACTTAGAAAACTCTTTAAACGTTCCTGACTAACTGTTCCTGAGTTCACTGCATCTGCGGCGAAATAAAGCATTCGAAGTACGAAAAAGTACTCCTTCATACTTTCTTTCTTGCATCTACAGCAAATCAGAAACAGTTCTACAAGTAATGTTTCGTGATAAGCAATTCGAAGGATGAGGAGAGGCAAAACAACTTCTTTTAAGAGGTGCCCGTGACACCCCGTGTATGAATAAGGCGCTCAAACTCGTGTGAAATGCAGACTAACAGGATAGACTTTAATGGCCTTTGGTATAATATCCAGATGAATATCCTGATGCATCTGTGCTGCGCCAATTGCGCACTTTATCCGCTTAAGACCCTCATGGGGCGCGGGGACACGGTCACGGGCTACTGGTTCAACCCCAATATCGAGCCCTTGGACGAGTACAACCGTAGGCTCAGCGCCATGAGCCAGCTTGAGGACAGGTGGTCCCTTGAGATCATCTACAACGACATCCACGACAACGCACTATATAAACACGACAACTCGCTCTATAAAGATGCAGTTCGGGAGATTACCACCCGCGGCGGCACACGGTGCGAGGCGTGCTATACAGTAAGGCTGCGCCACACGGCCATGAAGGCAAAGGAGACCGGGCTTGACGCCTTCACCACCTCCTTGCTTGTAAGCCCATACCAGAGGCACGAGCTTGTGCAAGAGGCGGGCATTGAGGCGGCTCGGGTTCATGGAGTTGAGTTTATTTATGAGGACTTCCGCCCGGGCTGGGAAGAGGGCACGGCTATATCAAGGCAGCTTGGCCTTTACAGGCAGAACTACTGCGGCTGCGCGGCCTCAAAGCAGGAGCGTGAGGCCGAGCGCCAGGACAGGCGTGAGGCCAGGCGGGCCGCGCGGGCCATCGGATGATAATGGCCATGGGACGGAAAGTGATATATCTATATAAAACTGTTTTTCTTCTTATCGCGCTTGTACTGGTCGCGCCCGCGTCAGGCCTCTGCGCGGACATGGACATGGACACTGTTAAGGTGCTTGTGCTTGACAAGTCTCTTCCAGGAGTGCCAAAGCGTGACGAGAAACTAAAGAAGGTGGACGTGCTTGACGGGAGGCTCGTGCTTGGGTACTCCATCTACATGGGCAAGCTCGCTGTCTACCGAAGCGACAGGAGTCTCTACGTTGTGAACGAGCTTCCCCTGGAGACGTACGTTGCCGGCGTGGTCAAGGCAGAGGTGGGCTCGGATTGGGCCCATGAGGCCCTGAAGGCCCAGGCGGTGATCGTGCGCACCTATGTGCTCAAGCAGATGGGCTGGGCCAGGAGGCAGGAGTACCATGTCACCTCCTCGGTGCT